>JAJDDZ010000155.1 GCA_029260025.1 Phycisphaerae bacterium
TGCGTTTCTTGTCACGCCAGCCACTATCGCATCATGGATGCGGCGACTCGACGAGCACGGCGCAAATGCTCTCGTACAGATCCGCGAGCCTGTGAACAAATTTCCAGAGTTCGTTCGTTACGCTGTCCAACGACTGAAGACATTGTGCCCTTCACTACGCAATGTCAAGATGGCCGAGATATTGAGCCGCGCCGGCCTCCATCTTAGCAGCACGACGGTCGGACGGATTCTCAAGGAAGCGCCACATACTGCGACACCGAAATCGACCGCGGCGAGCGGTCGTGTAGTCACCGCAAAAAGACCGAATCACGTTTGGCATGTCGATCTAACGACTGTGCCGATCGGTGAAGGATTCTGGACACCCTGGTTGCCATTTGCGTTGCCGCAGTGTTGACCATTCGCTTGGTGGCTAGCGCGACGTCTGAATCGCCGTCGAGTCAAGGGCGATCGCGGCAAGCGATTGGGCAAATTGCGAAGTGAATTTGTTGAACGAAGTTTTGCTCATGTTTGTCGAACCGGTGGCGCGAGACGGAGTTGGCTCCGCGGATTGGAGGACGTGACGAAGCGTTACCTGATGTGCGTTGCCGGTAAGAACCTCGGCGTGATCATGCGCTCGCTGTTCGGCATGGGCAAACCAAAAACGCTGCAAGCGGAAGGCGCGGGCGGTTTTTTGCTAAATTGGGCAGGAATGCTTGCCGCTGCGCGGGGATTCCGATCGTTATGCGATTCAGTTACGCGTCCTATTGGATTGGCCGAATCTTCAGTCTCCGAAATCGTTACGCGCCACAACGACTTTATTCCGCGACTAAATCTGAACTTGGCCTGGAAATGAGAATACTTCAGGCTGCTAGGGATCAATACCGCAATGATAGCAAGATTCACCAAGTGCTGTTAACTCGTTGAGTTGGGGCGAGCGTATTCTTGTACGGTTGCGGCTGGACTCCCCCTCCGCTGATCCGTACAAGCGGATTCGCCGCCCAGTTCGCCACAACGTTTTGGACTCTCTGCGCAAGTTTTTGGCCACAAGGGTGATCTCTGAGTGTCATTGTCTGGGAGATCTGGTGTCCGTTTGGTGTCATCGAGTCTGTAAGACCAGCGTAGCGCCACAGAAGCGCCAGTGTTGCGCCACCGTAACGGGTCCGAAGATCGCCTATCTTCACACAAAAAACGACGTTCTTGAGCTCGAAAGGTTGGTTTGAGATGATGACTCCCTGCTCGACACGCAGGGGGTCAAGAATGCCGTCGCAGGACCGGTCGAATACCAAAATCATCGTGCGCAAAGCCCGGCTTTTCCAGCCTTGACGTCATGAGTCCAAATCACGTTTGCGATGAGTGCGAGTCGCCGTCCGACTCTCCGTTGGCCGTACGCAAACGGGCTTCCATGCATGACCACATTTGACCACTTCTAAGTGGTAATACCACTCCTGGACGCGCCAAAACGCGATGCGATGCGGCCGATTTCGAAAACGATGTATCGCTATAAACTGCTTGTTCACAAGGGTTTACTGAGCCAATCGGCGATCCAGAAAAACCGGCTGTTAACCGCGAGGTCGTATGTTCGAATCCTACTCGGAGATATCTGTAAGTCTTTATCTGTAAACGACTTACGTTGGTTGCGTTTACGCCCCAAGCTCTCAAGTTTACCCAGAATTACACGCGAAAAACGGTAGACTACCGTTTTGCGCGTGATTCTCTGTCGCAACGGATTGCCGTAAGTCGTTGCGCTTACGACTCTTCTATCGATTTGGCAAACGGACGACCCAGCGGCTCGCCGCCGCAAGGTCAGTGGTCTTCTTGAGCCTTCCTCCCGAAACCAGTGCATGGCAGGACTTGTGATTAACGAGGGGCAAATCCTATCAGTTATTAACAGCTTCAACGACTTGGTCCAAGACGGTAGCCTCCCAAACAGCTGCCGCTGTTACCGCAAGGGCCTCCCCCCATGCATCCGCCCAGAAGTTACTTGGCACGCAGCTCGCTGATCCGATACAGGTTGCTCCTGAGATAAGTACCAACGACATCTTGATTCGACCACATGTATCACTTTTCATTTCTGCGGCTCCACTGATCCACTCTACAAGGCATCGCCCTTGGATGCACAACGAACAGGTTCAATCGTCCTCCACCAGAATAGAACCATCACATGATCATCGGACCAGCACCCGCGATTTGTGGAAGGAATCCTCTCGCTGACCTGTCGAGACTGTCCACGTGGGCTGTAGAACTGCCATCGGCATCCCTGAGCATTTGGGTAGGCCAGCCCAAGCCGTTTGACGGCTCTAAAATGACCAGTCGATGGCGACGCCTCCGTAGAATTCGTCTTGGATCAAGCGAGAGTGTTCTGGGTTTCCCAGAGCGTCTTGGAAGTAGAGGAAGCCGGAGACGGTCCATTCGCCGGCTTCATCGGACCAGCTCATCGCTTTGGACAAGTCGTAATCGATGTTCAATCCGTACTGGACGTATGCGAGTCGGGTCGATCCCGCTTTCCCAGTTTCCAGTACGGGATCGAGGTAACGGTGATCGATCGCAATGGTGTAGGCGGGGGTGAGTGTTACGAGGTCGCTTACCTCGAACTCGTGAGAAAAGGCGAACTCCATCCAGCCGGAGCCCGGGGTCAATTCAAGATCCTGGAAGTAAGTGAAACTGGGGTTGAGTACGCCGTCTTCCTTAGCTGGCCATAACCAGGACCACATCCATGCGTCGTTGTGCTCGAGCTTGAAGAACCATTCCAAGGTGTTGTAGGGCTTTGCGTTGGGAATGGTATAGAAATTGACACCAAGCGTGAGGGTCGAATCGACTTCATCGACGTCGAAAGCCCAACTGACGTAGTAGTCGATTTCTTGCAGGTTTTGACTTCCGCTGTCGGGATCGAGCTTTTCCTGGTCTGCATACCACTCGAACCATGCTCCGAAGGTAACCGCGCCTAAGCTCTCGGCGTCTTGCCCTAACACTAGGCCTAGATCTACCTCGACCCATGCGTCGACTTGGTGGTTTAGTTTCTCTCGCCCTTCGCCGGCGTATTCTGAAAAGTTGATGCCGCGAAAGATGTAGTCAGAGTAGATCGCGTAATTGATTCCAAACGCGAGTACGGCGCTTTCGTCGGATGCATGGGCGTTTTCGTCTTGGTTGATAGAGGCTAGTGATGCTCCGATGACCGGCACGCTGGGTCGGAGCGATAGGGAGTAGGGTCCCATGTATTGCTGTCCGCCAGCGAAGGCGGTGACAGAAGTCGTGACAGTTGACGCGAGCGCCACCAATAGGATTCTGGTCTTTCGTTTCATCGGTCGTCTCCGATTATGTTCGGTTGTTATGGTCCTATATACCGTCTCTGGAGGGCGGGAGTTGGGTGTCATTTTGACTAAGTGTTGAGTCCTCTACGTCTGAGAATACTGGTCTTCTAGGGGGACGTATCGGTATTGAAGCTCTTAGCATTGCAGCTTTTCTGGATCTGCCAAACGACGATGTCAGAAATAGGAGCCTGATTGGACGACGTTTAGGACCCACACCTCAACGGCGATGTTTGCGTCGTCGATAGCGTTCTTGGCGCTCGGGCTTGATGCGCGGCGATTAGGCTATGGGGGTGTGTTGCGTCAGGGCGCGCATGTAGATCTTCAAGTGAGTCTTTTCGCAGACTTAGACTGGGGGGCTCCTAAGGGATTGGGAAGTTCTTTTTACTCTAGAGATGGAAGGGATGCCAAGTTAGTTTCAGCGAAAGTAGAAGTTCGATGACGCTTCGATCGAAAGTTGTTCTTGCGTTGGTGGGTATGTTTTGCCTCTTTGTTGGTGCGGATAGTGCGGTTCAACGTTGGGTTTTTCTTCCGAGCTTTTTGGAGCTAGAGCGGGAGGAGGCGACGAAGGACATCGCGCGCTGTCGTGAGGCACTAACGCGAGAGATTGAGCACCTCAGTCTTATCTGCGAGGACTGGGCACACTGGACCGACACTTACGACTTTGTTGTTGATCGAAACCAGCGATACTACGATTCCAATCTTCTTGAGACGTCCTTTGCGACGCCCAAACTGAACCTGATTTATATAGTCAATACTGAGGGGGAAGTGGTTTTTGGACGTGTGCGCGACCTCGAGGCAGAGGAATGGATTCCGCTCCCCGTATTCCCCGCCGATCGGTTCCCCGCGGATTCATTGTTATTGGAGCATGGGGAAGGTGAGAAGGGCGTATCTGGTGTCATCATGACTTCCCGAGGACCAATGCTGATCGCCTCGCACTCTTTACTTACTAGTCAAGAGTCTGGTCCTACCCATGGTTCTATCATGATGGGGAGGTTTCTGACGGCGGACATTGTTAGCCAACTTCGCGAGCAAACTAAAGTTGACCTCGCGATTTGGTCGGTCCCGGACGGTGAAGTTCCGGTGGACGATCTACGTGCGATTGCAGCGTTGTCCGACGCGACCCCGGAGTATCTTGTGGAGCGCAATGCATCCACGATGGGTGCGTTTGCGTTTGCCTCCGATATTTTTGGCAAGAAAGCGCTGCTATTGAAGGCAGATGTTCCTCGCGATATCTCGGCGAAGGGGCATGCTACGATGCGTTTTGCGACGCTTTCGGTTGTTGCGGTTGGTCTGGTGACGATGCTAGTGCTCTTGACGTTGCTGCAGAAGATGGTTGTCAGTCCGTTAACAAATCTGACGACTCATGCGCAAAAAATAGCAACGAGTCGGAATCTGAGTGCTCGTTTGAACCTGGTTCGACATGACGAAATAGGAACACTTGGTTCAGCGTTTGATACGATGGTGGGTCGACTTGCTCAAGCTCAGCGTGAGCTATCAGATGCTTCACGAGATGCCGGAAAAGCTGAAGTCGCAAGCGGTATCCTTCACAACGTCGGAAATGTTCTTAATAGCGTGAATGTCTCGGCGTGTCGGGCGACTCAACAGCTCCAAGAGATCGATGTGGCGGATGTCTCGACAATCGCCCAGTTGATCGACACGCACAAGGGCGAGCTTGGTGAGTTCCTTTCGAACGACGAGAAAGGGATGTTGATTCCCGAGTACCTCACGGAACTTGGCACGCATCTGAGTGAAGGGCAGCAGGGTGTTCTGGAGGAACTTCGATCACTTGAGTCCAACCTAGAACACATCAAGCAGATCGTGAATATGCAGCAGGAGTACGCGTCGGCATCGGGCGTTCTTGAGCCCATCGAACTATCGTCGGTGCTAGAGGATGCCATCGGTATCAATGCGGCGGCGTTTGAGCGCCACGGCATTACTACGTCGGTTGAGCTTCCTCGGTTGCCAGAGATCAAGACTGATCGCCATAAAGTGATGCAAATCTTTGTTAACTTGTTGAGTAATGCCAAGCATGCGCTTGGCGATGTTGAGCCTGCGAAGCGAGAGATTGTGGTGCGGGCGCTCGGGTCTGAAGACGGGTGCGCTGTTCACGTTGAGGTATGTGATAACGGCTGCGGTATTGAGGCGGATAACTTGACGCGCGTCTTTACGCACGGTTTTACAACGCGAGAAGACGGTCACGGGTTCGGTTTGCATAGCTGCGCTCTCGCTGCGAAGGAACTGGGCGGATCGCTTGTGGCACGAAGTGCGGGTCTTGGTCTTGGTGCAACGTTCACATTGACGCTACCGTCGCAGCATGTGGAGGCTGCTGGATGACGATTGTGGCGTCAGACCCTAACCGACGGATCCTAGTCGTCGACGATACGCAGGAAGTCCACGAAGACTTCCGGAAGATCCTCCTTCCGAGGGTGGAGAGCGGTGAGCGCAAGAATCTTCGAGCCGCGTTGATAGGTGGGGGGAAGACGGCGGTTGCTTCTGCGCCAAAGCTTGCCTTCGAGGTTGAGTTCGCGATGCAGGGCGCGGAGGGCGCGGAGAAGGTTCGTATCGCGTTAGAACAATGTTCGCCTTATGCGATGGCTTTTGTTGACATGCGTATGCCACCGGGGGCGGACGGACTTGAGACTATCAAGCAAATGTGGCGTATCGACAACGAGATTCAGGCCGTTATCTGCACGGCTTACTCGGATTATACATGGGATCAGATCATTGCGGAGCTTGGTCATTCTGACCGATTGTTGTTATTGAAAAAACCGTTTGACCCCGCTGAGGTTTGGCAGCTGGCGTGTGCCCTCACGTCTAAGTGGCAAATGACACGAGCTGCGAATATAAGGCAGAAAGAGCTGGAGTCCAAGATCGCCTTACGCACCGAGGACTTGGTAGCCGCGCTACGAAAAGCGGACGCGGCAAACCAGGCGAAGACCAACTTCCTTGCAAACATGAGTCATGAGATTCGCACGCCGATGACGGCCATTCTAGGTTTTGCCCAAAACCTTACCGATCCGATGCAGTCTGACATTGAGAAACTAGACTGCGTCCATACGATCCTACGCAATGGAGATTACCTTCTAAACATAATCAACGATATCCTGGATCTCAGCAAGATCGAGGCGGACATGATGACGATTGATCGCACGGATTGCAGGCCCTGTATGATCATCGCTGAGGTCTTCTTGCTTATGTCGATGAGGGCGAATGCCAAGGATTTGCCCCTGAGTGTCGAATACATCGGTGCCATTCCGGAGACGATCCAGAGCGACCCCGTTCGCATACGACAGATTCTTCTCAACATGATTGGCAATGCCATCAAGTTTACCGAGCGCGGAGCGATCCGTCTTGTCGCTCGTAGGATCGAGGGCGACGGCGAAGGGTCATTGCTACAGTTTGATGTGATAGACACCGGACCAGGAATTAGTGAGCACCAGATTGCCAGTCTATTTCGACCGTTTACTCAAGCCGATAACTCCACCACACGAGAATTTGGTGGAACTGGCCTAGGTTTGTGTATTAGCAAACGCTTTGCCGAGTTACTCGGAGGTGACCTATGTGTCGCGGAGACCGACTGTAATAGAGGCACAACGTTTCGTGCGACGGTTTCAACCGGACTGCTCGAAGGCGTGAGGATGGAAAAGGACCCAGTTTCAGTGAGCGTTGTGCCAAATCCCGACGCGACGGCGGTACAATCCACGTCCTCAATCCTTGAGCGAACGAAAATACTTCTCGCAGAGGACAACCCGACCAACCAAACGCTTGTTATGGGCATCCTCAAGAAAGCTGGCGCTGAGATCGCTGTCGTAGCCGACGGTAAGCTCGCAGTTGACGCTGCGATGAGCGCGCTAGATTCGGGCGCTCCGTACGATGTTATTCTCATGGATATGCAGATGCCCGTCATGGACGGTTACGAAGCTACTGATCGCCTACGCCGGAACGGTTACACGTTGCCAATCATTGCTCTCACTGCTCACGCTATGGAAAGTGATCGCGAAAAATGCATCAGATCTGGATGTGATGACTATACAACCAAGCCGATCAATCGCGAGAAACTGGTCAAAGCCATACGAGATCAGGTAAAGGCGACATACGCCGCGGCCGGATCGCAGGGCAAGCCTGTGTTGCATTAACTCGAGGGGTGGCTTTGCTGGGCTGCCGGATGGGGCTGCGGCTGCAGAAGGACTAACATAACAAGTGGGCCATGGATGGGTTCAGGTCAGAGCTGCCGTTCACATCGCCGGGCGGCGGAGAGATAACACAGCGCGGATTGAACGCACCGAAGGCGTCGTCGCATGGTGTGTTGGTCCACCGATCTTTGCGCGGTGGAAGAGTCGGTATTCCCGAGTGTGAACGGCCGTGCTATCCACGCAGACATTCTTGACTTTTATCGCGAGTTCTCGCCTCTTGGGTGTCATTTTCGAATGGTTCCGCGGTCGATTCGGTGTCTGTTTGGTGAAATCGCGTAGTGTCCAAATATTTGAACGCGCGTAAGTGCTTGCTTTCGGAGGTGTTACGTTTCGCGGCTTTGGCGTGGTAGATTCGCGTTGATAAACACTAGGAACACGTTGTTGTCCCCCCCGAAAACTCCGTTCAAGTTCAATTCACTAAGCCGAGATTCTTCGATCGTGTACGTGATCAGGGTCTGAGTGGAGGTGAGATGATCGGTTCTGCCAGCCAATCCGTCAGGCGTGCAATGGTCCATGTAATCATTAGTGTGTTCTTCAGCCGGTTCGAGGGATTCTGCTGAAAACCGATCGTGGTCGGCCGTCGTTACGCCATTACGTCTTCTAGCGACTATGATCTCATGAGCTCTGGCGATCTCCTTAGCGACCTTGCGATCAGTGCTACCAGCAATGGCGCCTCGCTTTCCGGTTTCGTCAGTCAACGAGACCATCCAAGGTTAGTTACGGTTTTTCATGCCTTTCTTACGTTTGAAGATACTTGGCATTTCCTACTTCCCCCCCGTGATTCGAAGATGGAGGAAGTCTCCGATCTTGTTCAATTGACTGACCGGCAGATGCGATTTCCTCACGGCTAAAACGTAACCGTGCCGTTGCGCTGCGATGCCAAGCTATTATTGGACTGGAACAATCGCGTAGATTATTGGCTGCGCCGGACGAGAAACGCCGTTCTGGCGGGACTATGCTTCCCGGGAGGCGAAGGAAAGCATCCTGCCCTGGCGCTGATTTTCTGAGCGCTCTGGCTTGATTTGTCGGTAAGTAGTTCGGGGCCGACAAGGGATGACGGCAGCGTGATGATCGACCGGTACCATCCCTTGAGGCCTTGGAGGCGACTCAAGAAGCGGTGATTGTTGTACCCCACTTTTCTTTGCGCAGATGGTCTGCGCACACACCGCACGAATGGCCCGTCGCCTGTGCCCTGAGGAGGTGAAACATGTTTCGCAAGAGAATTCTATCTTCGGTCTTGGCGGTCGGAATGTTCGTTGGGGCGTGTGATGTGACTGCGTTGTATCCTGGCGCGCCACAGGCTTTCGAACTCAACGCGTTTGACGTCGATAAGCTTTCGGTGCTTCTCTCCGAACCCGACGACCCGCCGGATCCGCCGGGAGGGGTTAAAGATCCTCCGGGACCCCTCTAGCAGTCGTTCGTTCTTGCAGTCTCGCGAGGAATTTCTCGATGTACACAAGAAGCGCGTCGAAGTCCCGCGCCAAGTCGTCACCGCGCTTGGAATCCCGGAGATTGATCAAGCGGTGTTGGGCAGCTCGGAAGACTTGGATTGCGGACTCATCTTCCGATCGGTCAAAGTGCCAAAGTCCTAGGAGACTGCCAATTCGCGCAAGCTCCAACTGATACTCCGCGTTTTCCGGGTCCTGTGCGACGATCTCTTGAAGAACTGTCTTGGCTTCGACAAAACGCGCGTAAGCCGCATCGGGCTCGGAAAGCTTCCGATGGGTCTTACCAAGCCACCCTAGCGCGTAGCCTTGGTTGAGACCGTGGTTCAGATTGCCGTGCGCGCTGCGCGAGAACCCTTCGAAGGCGTCCACCGCGGCCCGAAAGTCGTTGCGCGCTGATGCGAACTCGCGCCTTGCGTACGCAGATCGACCGCGAAGCTGTCGGGCGAATGCGCGACGTATTTCCCAAAGCTGATCGTCCGGATTGATCTGGGACATAGAATCAGCGATTTCTACCGCCGCGATGACATGCGTTCGCGCTTCGTCGGTCTGCCCAAGGTCCAATAGCAGATCCGCGAGCCGATATTTTGCGTTAAAGAAGTGCCAAACTACGAGCGGATTACTCGAATGATCTATGTCGCCAACGACGTCAAATCGGATTGCTTGCTCGAACATTTTAACCGCTTGATCAACACGACCTTCGTCCCGGGCGACACTCGCCAATTTCACGTACGCGCCCATTTCCAAGCCCGATTTATAGAGCCTAGAAAGCTCTTCGGATCGTCGCCAAGCCGCCGTTACGCCGATCAATGCAGCCAAGAGAACCGTGACAAACACAACCGTGATCGCGATGGGGATCCGGAATTTGCGAACGGTTTTCTTGAGAAGATACACTCTGTTCTGATCTTTTGCAGCCACGGCATCGCCGTTCAAGTAGCGTTGAAGATCGTCCGCGAGCGCCGCCGCGGATTGATATCGCAGCGCCCTGTCTTTTTCTAACGTCTTGGCGAGAATCTTTTCGAGGTCATCCGCATTGTGAACCGGCTCGACCAGTGCCTTTCGGAGACCGATTGGTTTGAAGGCGAGTATGTGTCCTCGTAGGATTCCCGGTTGGTCGCTGCTTGGATAGGGGGAGCATCCTGTGAGCAATTCGAACAGCACGACGCCAAGTGTATATACGTCGGCACGAACGTCGGTTTCGTCTTCGGCATTCACTTGCTCCGGACTCAGGTACGGCAATGTTCCGACGACCTGTCCTGGAGTTGACATGCGGGAGTCGGCGCTGTCTGGCGTGATATCTCTCGCCAACCCGAAATCCAACACGTGGGGAACGGCCCGACTGTCGATCAGAATGTTGGCCGGCTTGAGGTCACGGTGGATGACTCCGCGCTGGTGCGCGGCGCTGACGGCAAGACAAACGTCTTTGATGATGCGGACGATTTCCGGCACGGTGGGGCATTCCGAATCGACAAACTGATCAACTGGAACTCCCTGGATGTACTCCATGGCGAAGAAGGGGCGACCGCGAACCACACCACTCTCATAGATGGTCACAATATTGGGATGTCGCAAACGCCCGGTAAACTCTACTTCGCGTGCAAACCGCTTGCGCTGGTGCGCAGATGCGAGGGGACCGTCGATAAGAATCTTAATCGCCACGGGACGCTTTGTAGCCGTTTGAATAGCTTTGAAGACGACACCCTGACCACCGTATTCAATAAGATGAAGAACTTTGTACCCGCCGAGCGCCTCTCTGAGTAGGCAGAGGTCGTCGTCGAGATCTTTCTGAGGGAGATTCGACGAACTCTTGGGAAGAGATTGCCGACGCGCCTCCTGGACCGCGGATTGGATCTTTTTTAGCCTAGAAAGTTGCCGACCGAGTAGTGGCATGAGATCGTTGTGCGTACGCTCAAGCGATACATAGTCGATTTCGAGGCCGGTTTCCCGCCGCGAAATGGCTTCTTGAATTACCGCATCGACTCGTTTATGAGTGTCATCTCTATTGATCATCGTGGCGTGAACCGCCGTTCGTATTCACCGATCCGTCGTCGCTGAAAAATCGCCAAGCGGGTCCTAGACGCCGGCGCAACATTCGAATTCCACGATACAACAGCCCGCGCGTCGCAGGGACCGTATTCCGCATGCGTAAAGCTATGGCCGGAACGGATTCTTCATCCAAGTATCGTAGCGTGACGGCCTCGCGATATTCACTCGGCAGAACTCGTACCGCGCACCTGACTGCGGACGCGGCTTCCCTCGCCGCGTCCTCACTCGATGGCGTGCGTTGGGTTGATGCTGCCAATGCGAACGGTTCCAGCCCCGAGGAGCTGGCAGGCCTGACGTTGTACTCGAATCGGTTCCTGCCGCCACGCTTTACAGCAACCGCTCTCTTAATGGCGTCGGCGAGTTTGTTCTTTGTCGCATTCATGAGCCAAGCACCGACCTCATCCGATCGTTGTGAGTCAGCTATCTTGTTGGCCGCGACCATCCATACCTCTTGCAAGATGTCTTCCGGGGAAACTGTACTGCGCAGACCCGCCGGAATTCTCCTCTGGACGTACGTGTACAGGATGTTGGAATGTCGCATGAGTTGGGCTTCGATCTTGAAATCGCAAGCGCCGTTGCCGGATTGAGTTGATGAACTCGCCAAGGGGTTCCTCCGAGAAGCAGGGTCACACGTGCAAGAATAACAGATTTTCTTGCGCATATCGAGCAAGTTTGTCGGTAAGCCCATTGTTGTTGGCCGTTGTCTGATTAGAAACGCGCCAAACGGAACTAGTGAAGTAGTGATGCATAAACTGAAGCAAAAATCCCCAGAGCGTAGCTCAGAGTCCATCGGTTCGCGACTCACCGCCCACGGCACGCGTCAGAACGCGGGCTTGATTCTTAGATGGCGGCTCTGGATTCGCCATTTTCTCGACTCGGAAGCGCTGATCATCGTCGGGTGTTGCGGTTTCTGGCTACTCTTGGGTGGTGTCTTGATCTGGCTAATGAGTTATTGCTGGTATTGGGGTCTGGTTCCTGGGCTTTCCTAGATCAAGCTGAGCGACAGGGAGACGATTCCGACAGGTGGCCTCAAAGGACCGGATTTCAGCACGGAGACTTTCGATATGGGAGATCAGCAACCGGCGTCGTGCGACGTCGTTCGCGCATTGCTAGACCAAGTAATCGTTTGCGATGTCCATGAGAGACGGAGGAACGACCGATTTGCCTGTTTCGGTGGGATCTCAGTTACGGCTTTCGAAGAATTCAACTCTGTTGAACGTGTTGCATTAATGCCAGCCGTAACAGATGACGTCTCGCAGGAAGGTCTGAGTTTTCTTTGCTCGAGACTCTTACGCGTCGAGACGCGGTTGTCCATCCGTTTCGAGATTCTCGAAGATCGCCCCGCGCTTATGTGCGTGGTGCGACACGTGGTCCACCTAGGGGGGGAATACCATCGCATCGGCGTCGAGTTTATGAAAGGAAGCAAGGGTGCTTGTTGAAGTTACTCTGGCCGCTGTCGAGCTGGTGCTCCGCGGTGCTATTCGCCGTGCCGACCCCACCGACATTCTGGACTTTCATGCGCGCGTTCTCGCCACTATGTGGAGTATTCGCCTAGTATTCATGCTCAATCGTGATGGATCTACGTTTTGTCAGACTCCTCGGGGCGTGCTGAGTCAGGGGCCGCAGTCATGATGGACGTATGGCTCCCATAACTCGAACTCTGCGTAGATATGATCATCGACTCTGGAACAACAGGTAACGTTGGACATGCAGAACGACGAGGAGTCTTCGCTCCACAGTGCGCGGTTGGCTTGCACCTGCTCGCGCCGAGGTCGTAGGGTATCCTCATTCAGCTCAACCTCTATCAAGTTTGTTCCTATGAGTTCTTTCGATTTCAAGTTAAGACGCAGGCTTGATTTTCGACTTGAGCATATCCCGGTGTGCCAAGAAACTCGAACGCTCGTACGTGCTTGCGTTGGGAGGTATTACGTTTGGCGGCTTGGTGTGGCAGTCTCCGGGCGCGAGTTGTGTGGGTCAACAGGAATCGAGCAAAAAAACCGGCGGGCAGAAAGCTCGACCTCGGGCATCAGGTCGTGTGGGTGGTCATACTGCTGTGTCGGAGAGGCGCTTTCCTACGAACTCACCAACCAGCCAGAGACCACCTCCCGTTGCGGCGCCTAACGGACCGGCCGCGAGGACGCCGATACCCACCGACGCCGCAAAGCCGA
>JAJDDZ010000156.1 GCA_029260025.1 Phycisphaerae bacterium
CAAGCTTCCGACGAGATGACCTATCGTAGGTGGGACGGATATGATTGGTTTCGGCTTCCCAATGATCTTTCCGATCCGCGCGACAAGCTCTCGGTAGGTGAATGTCTCCGGTCCGATGGCATCAACAACGCGGCTCTCAGTTCGCAAACCTTCCTCCACAGCGAGCCGAGCCATGTCATCCACATACATGGGCTGCAAGCGGTATGAGCCGTCTCCGAACACGCCGAAAAACGGGAATCTCCGCAGCAACCATGCGATGTTGTTGACCAAGACATCCTCGCGCCCGAACAGCACTGTCGGCCGCAGGATCGAGTACGGCAATCCGGAGTCTATCAGCGCCTTTTCGAGTGTCGCCTTGCCGCGGAAATACTCCAGCGGTGAATCTTCCGTTGGATTTGTAATGCTGAGATGAACAACCCGCTGTACGCCCGCTTCACGCGCCGCCCGAAATAACGCAAGCGTGTTTCTAACCGCATCCGCTTGCAAGAACTTGGCGTGGTTGAATCTGACCCAGTAAGTATTATATAGCACTGTCGCCCCTCTCAGGGTTTCGACGAGTCGAGCATGATCGTCAAACAAGAACGGGAAAGCCCTGACTCGTGATCCGAACGGGCTTTGCGAATCCGGCGCGTTCGTGAGCGTACGAACTTCCACGCCAGCGTCAAGGAGTCGATGCGCGATGTAGCGTCCCGAATACCCGAACGCGCCCGTCACAACTGAGATACGCTGCCTGACCATTACTGACATCGCTCCGCGTTAAATAAAGGACGCTAGTTACATCGGTACGCGAAGGCGCGAACACACCGTCACCCCATGCCTAAGATTCACGGGAGCGAAGTTTCAACGGCCACCGTCGAGGGGTCGATACCGAGTTGTCTGAGGAGGTCGCCTAGGATGTGCCGCGATGATCCGTCGGCAGCGCGGTATAGTTCCATAATTTGCTCCTTGATCGGACGATCAGCAATGCGTACGATCGCACGGGCCGACCAATTCCGCGTATGCACATCCGTGTCGTGTATTGCGACTAGCAGACCCGACAGATCTTCCGCGTCTCCGTATCGGATCAAGCCCTTCGCCGCGTTTCTTCTGATCTTCGGGTCATCACTCTTCAACGCACGCAGAAACGGCGTTGACCCGCGAGAGCCGAGCGCGTCGATCGACCGCTCATGTATGAGCGCTTCTCCATTTCCTAGAAGTGCGATCCAACCATCGACACTGTCCGGCCAGAGTAATTTCGATCGACCGTATGCAAGCAACAGAACGATGCACACGATACCTACGCAGACCGCATTAAGTCGATGGCGCATCCGTCGCTGGGCATCCAACCTGTTCCTATCAGTCGAACCGTCGTCTTCCCGTGAGCCAATCTTGACTTCGCCACATTCTGGACATCGGCCAGACACATTGCCTATCAAGGAGTAGCCACAGCCTGCACAAGTGATCCCGTCTGGGGCGGTTTCTCTGACTGGTGGTAGGCACACTCGAACGCAGATGCAGGCCGCGCACATGGTCGCAATCGAGAATGGGGCAATTTCCCAAGGGAGACCGAGTACGAACCCACAATAGGAAGTGACGATAAAGACGGAAACGCTAACAGCAACCACACTACTCGGAGTGAACCTGCGCCAGAAGCAGAACCCAACGAGAGGCGCAATGGCCAACCCCGCGAGCCCACCAAAAGGGATGCCAACGATTCCCAATAGGCCTATCGTAATGAGCCCTGCCTGCAACCCGAAAAACGCGCCCGTCACCACGGAATAGCCCACAACAAACGCTAGCTGTGCTCCCCATCCCAATCCCACTGCCCTGTGAATTCCAAGTTGCATTGTAGACTAACCCTCCGATCGACCACGCGTGAATCCCCACAACTAGCTAGCTAGTGCACGCGATTCGCGCCCGTGGCGAGGCGCTCTAGCCGGCTGGGCAATCTGAAAAAAGACAGAAACCTAGGCAGAAACCCCATGTGACCAAATCGGGGCCGTTTTGGATGCCCTCACTGCGGCTGCACGCCGCATAACACCCTCCGTGCGATTCTGTCGGGCCACATCCCTTCGAATAAGAACATGCGAGACATCCGCGAACGCACTGGGACCACGGGGAGTCACCCATGCAGTTGCAGAAACATTTCGCATTGACCCCCGCATAGGTGTAATCGGCAGGGTAAATATCGCAAGCGCCACCACTTGCGGGAAATGAGCCGGATGCTCCGAAGATTCCACACAATGGGATTGTTCCCCAATCACATTCAAGCCCGGTCGGGTCGAGACTGCCCGCAGGATTCGATCGCCCGTACGCGTACAGCCCCATCCCATCCTGATATCCACTTCCCGCGCTCGCTGACACCGTCAGCGGGTCTCTTTGCAAGAACCGTCTCTTCCTCGGGTCGTACTGCCGACCCCGGTTCTGGTAGCTAGATATTTCAGCATCGTAAAGCAGTCCTTGATGTCCAAACGGCTGACCCACGTATGAAAACAATCCACCCGCACGGTGCATGAACCCTTTTGGAAGATTGCCAAAGATCGTTTGGTCCGCAGTGTCCACGTCACCATCGAAGTCAAAGTCAAGCACTCGGCAGGCACCGGCAGCTGTAGCAGGCACATCACAATGCGGGTTTAAGAAAACTCCCCAGTCGGAGATGTCCACATCTTGGTCCCCATCGTAATCGGCCCATTGCGTTAGTGCCTCGACGAGATGAACCGTTGGCTCTCCGTAGGGGCTGTGGACGTAACGTTCAATCAAACGACCACCCATATCCGTCACGCCGAGGATGTTCCAGTTGGCATCTTGATGAACATAGACTTGTCCCTTTTCCTTTTTGCGCATCATGATGACTTCATCAATGTACTGGATGCCGCGGACAAACTGAAGATCCAAGTTTGCAGCGCCGCTTCCACCTACACGAGTCTCGATAATCTTCTGACCATCATAGTAATATCGGGTTTCCGCATCAAGGTCACCTGAAAACGTTACTTTCTTGCGAATTCGGCGTCCCAGGCCGTCATATTCCGACTCTTGGATCGTGACAGCGGCGCCATCTTCGCGCTGCTTGACCTTGACCAGGCGATTCCAAGCGTCGTATTCGTATTGATAGACGCCATCGTCGATTAGATTGCCGGCGTGATCGTAGTCATGCGTGTAACTCGTCGAACTGAAGTCTTCGACATAGATGATGTCGTCGGCGATATCGTCCAGATCGTCGTCGGTGCTATGCCCGATCTTGATGTTGTCCCATTCAACAACGTCGCCATCATACGCAACACCGCCATAAGGGATAATAGCATCCGTGGCTGTTAGATAGGAAGTGCCATCGAACCACACTTCGATAGACGTTCCGTTTACACGGACTTTGATGTCCAATGGGTACGATCCCGAGATCCCAGTTTCACTGTCGATTGTTGTCTTGACCCCTTTGGAGAACCGATCAAGTTGTGCGTTGCCTAGCGAGTCGAACGTGATTCTGTACCCGTTGTTGGGATCAACGTAGCGCACCCAGAGGCTGACCTTCTCGCTGTTAGTCAGGGTCGCCTGCGCTTCGACGATGTAGTCTTCGTCAAAGAAGTTATCGACGACGGCCACACCGGCCTGACCGATCCGTGAGTTGGTCTTCATCTTGTAGTTCCCCGCATCCGAGAACCGTGTCGTATCGACGAGCCCTGAAACTCGAGGTAGTTTCGGATCTCGCGCACCGCCCGCAAAGAGTTTGGCTTCTTTGAAGCGTGTGTTCGTAACGTCGGTGAAGAAGCCGGTCGTCCCTGCCCCAAACTCGGTAGAGCTTCGGTGTTCAAGGGTCTCTCCGAACGCCGGCCAGCCTACTGGATCATAGGTTGCGATGAAAACCTCTCGCCCTTTGATCCGGACTTGCATCCGCCACCAGGTGTTCACAGCGAGTGCGGCATGCCCTACGCTCGCTTCGGGGGTCGAAGGCCATACGCCATTCGTAATCTTGTAAATTGCTAGTTTCTTGCTCGAAAAATCAAGAACTGCCGCCCAGTAGCTATCGTCACCGTCGTGCGCAAAGACCATTCCGGCGAACGTGACACCAACCGGTGCTTTAACGCTGAAATCGAAACTTGCGAGGTAGACGTCCGAATCGGCGAGAACGATGGCCTCTCCCGAAGTCAGTGTATCCACCTTCAGTTCATTGGCTGTAACACTCCAGGTTCCTAATTTCTCATTCCAATAGCTCTCTTCCGAATCAAAGGTGTCGTTGATCAGGGTGGGAGGTCCAGACGGATTGGATCTGTCGATTGATGTAATCTCGTTCGACGTATCCACATTGATGTCAAGCGTCGTCACACTACCATTGATCG
Organism: Phycisphaerae bacterium; assembly: GCA_029260025.1. GTDB lineage: Bacteria > Planctomycetota > Phycisphaerae > UBA1845 > UBA1845 > JAJRUK01. The sequence continues at coordinate 4,311 of JAJDDZ010000156.1, forward strand.
CGATCCCGTTTCCCGTGCCGTCGAAGTTGCCGAGCAGATCCATGTTATACACTTCTTTGGCAGCTGAGGAGACGACAACGGGAGGGCTGCTGCCATCCACGAATCCGCGATCCGCCTCAGTGAGACGGTTTAGGTTGTCGTAGCTTAGCCCGCCGCTATCGATCTTGTATTGGTTGTGCTTGATCGCTACGCGGTTGCCGTTGCGGTCGTGGGAATACTGGCGGTCGAAAAAGTTCACCGGCGTCGAGGGCGTCGTAATATCGGCATGCCTCATCCCGACAATGCGGCCGAACCGATCCAGCCCGCCATATTCCTTGGTCGTTCCATGCCAGAGGTCCATCATCGTGTCGTTACCGTACTCGCCGGTTTTTTCCTCATGGGTACGGCGGACGACGCGGCCCAGGCCGTTGAAATCATACTGCGCATAAAGATCGCCGATGGCACTGCTGGTTCCCTTGGCGATCTGACCAACCCGATTGAACTCATCGTTGATCGTGTCCTGAAACGTATTAGAAGCATCCGAATGGGTGTATCCGTTCCAGATGTATCTGCCGCTGGGGTACTTTGTATACTTGCGACGCGCGCGGTTGGGAGTACCGTAGTTCGAGTCATAGGCATAGTCGACCGCCGCCGACGCGGTCGGGGACGTTACAACTTTCCCATCCGTTTCCTGAGACTCCTTCGTAACTCGACCGGCACTATCATAAGTGCGCTGGATCTGATTGGCCGCATCCGTCCAACTAGTCGTGTCTGGCGTCGTATCCGTGTGAGACGTTACGCGGTCGACCCGCCCTTGTGTGTCGTAGGTCCACGTCATGGATCGCACT
>JAJDDZ010000157.1 GCA_029260025.1 Phycisphaerae bacterium
AGGGAGGCTGCGACGCGCTCACGCGGTCGTCCGATAACGGCGGAACGAGCGGGCGCGGGCTGGTGCGGTACCAGAATCTCACCGGCGAGGGGCGCCATTCGGCGAGTTTGTTCCAGCGATCGAGGGACTTGTCGGTATCCGCGACGTGACCGATGCGCGACCAATCAGCCCCGAACCCGAATGCCGTGTCCGCGACGGGACCGGTATGCCCCAGTTTGGTCAGGATTTCCGCCGCCCGGTCGGCGAGCGCGGCGGGCGGCTTGGGCATGGGAACCAATCGGACCAGGGACTGGGCCCGGCCCAGTGGCACCAAGGCTAACGTGCCGCCGAGGATAGCGACGAGACACGCTATGGCGAGCGCGGGTCGTATTCCGCCGACTTCTCCAGCGTTGGCGACCATGTCCGGTGAGGGTGTTTCGCCTGCCGCCAGTGCGGCCGCCAAGGGATCTCCACCAGGCAGGGCGGCGGCAACGGCGAGCGCTGATGACGGGCGAGCGGTTGGGTCGGATTCTAGGCATCGCAGAATGACCCGCTCGATGACGGGATCTAGCTCATCCGCTAGAGTCGAAAGCGTCGGCGCGGAAGTTCCTGAGGGTTGAAGCTGGTCGCGGCTGGTGCCCTCGAACAACCGTTTGCCTGTGAACAATTCGCAGAGCACCACTCCGAGCGAGTAGATGTCGCTTTTGACCGAAACCTCCCGACCGGCTAGCTGTTCCGGGGCCATGTAGGCGGGAGTTCCCGCACCGACTTCGCGCCCGGAGAATTCTTCGACGAAACCGGCCAGGCCAAAGTCAGTAATTCGAACGGCGCCGAGACCGTCGATCATGACGTTGTGCGGTTTGAGATCGCGATGGAGCACGCCTTTGTCGTGGGCTGCCGCGAGACCAGCGCAAAGCTGTCTGGCGATCTCAACTGCTTTGTCTGTGGAGGGTCTGCCCATGCGGCGAAGGACAGACGCGAGATCTTCGCCGTCGATGTATTCCATTGAAATGAAATGCTGCCCGTCGGCCTCTGCGATATCGTAGACACGACATACGTTTGGATGCGAGACCTGCCGCGCGACGCGCACCTCGTGCAGGAATCGTTCGAGTTTCTTCTGGTCGTGGGAAAGTGTCTCGGGGAGGAACTTGAGGGCGACGGATTGTCGGAGTTTCAAGTCGTCGGCCCGATAGACTTCGCCCATGCCCCCCTTGCCGAGTAGGCCGACGATGCGGTAGCGATCGGCGAGCATGGTGCCTGGCGTGAACCGGGTATTATCGATCGAGTTTGAGGACGAGGAACCCAACCCGGAATGATAGCTCGCTTCGGCAGGTTTTGGCGGAGAAGTCACCGTCGGAACCTCCAGCGCGGATTCGACCTGGTTGCCGCAATAGGAGCATAGACGGCTGTCGGTTGGGATTTCCCGTGAGCATGATTTGCAAGCGATCATAACGTAAGATCCTAACCGAATCGGATGAGAATTAGAAATCATCCTCTTGGCGCGTGAGCTAGTTGGGGCGGGTTACGCCGGTCATGACATGAGCATTCGCGTTGAGGCTCTCCGGCCTCCCTCCTTTGCACCCACATTGCGCTATGGTAGGCTGGGACGCTGGTTACGGATCAAGAGCGCTATCGACCGGCGCGAATGAAGTGGAATCCGCTGGTCCAGGCAATCCACTTCTTCTGCGCCATCTGGAAAAAGGAGGCTAAGAATGGCGGCACTGCATGTGACGGGTGGGCCCGCTCAGGGGCAAAGCTTTGCGCTGGGACAGCACAACCTGGTGATGATCGGGAGGGACGCTGCTTGCACTTTTCAGCTTGTCGACCCAGAGCTGTCGCGAACGCATCTGCAGGTCCGTTTTGTTGGCAGCGAAGGGCGACATTACGCCGTCGACTTTAAGAGCAAGAACGGGGTCTGGGTGAATGAGACCAAGATTGACGGCGAAAGCCCGTTGACCGACGGCGATATCCTCAGGCTTGGCGACACAACGATCCTCTACAGCACCGACGATACGATGGACGCGCAACATGCAGGCCGTATAGCGAAGACGTATGGGCATGGCCGTGACCAGACGATGACAACGGATGAGTGACGCCTACGCCCGCAGGATAGTTGGGGACAGCCGCAATCCTGATTGGCACGCGGATTGCTTCGTTTCGGAGTTTTATTTTCTCGGGCTGATTCGCGCGACACTTCCCTTTCGCGTCAGTTTGGGATTGTGCATACTAGATGTGATCGTGCGATTCCCAGGCAAGGTGGGAGTGGCCGCCGGATTAGATAAGCTGCTGCGTCGTGTGCAGGTCAGATGTGCGCCACACCGTAAACCCGCAGCCCAAAATTGTTTCCTCGGTGGAGTCACTCCAGAGAAACCCGGACGGGTTTTTGGTTCAAATGTCATGAAGCCGCTTTGGCCCTAGCGCCGACCATTGCCGCCAGAAAGCCCTCATCGATCGGGCCTAAGTAGCGAAAACTCGCGCCAAGAAACCCAATATGTCGTGTTGTTAGCACAGCCTTTTAGGCGTGCCGAATAGGCGACAGGAGCTGCGGTCTGTTGGATCAACGAGCGTTACTCTCGATCATTGCTACAACTGCTCCAATCGCCATCGTCAAGTCCCCGTACCGGTAAGGGAGGCGACACTCTTACGGGTAAGGGCATTGAGTGCCTGATCCAGGTCGGCGATAATGTCATCCGGATGTTCGGCCCCGACGCACAGCCGAACCAAGTTTGGCGGAATGTGTGCCAGCTTGCGAGCGTCTGCGCCTTGCTGCTGGTGGGTCGAGATGGCGGGGATGGTCGCCACGCTCTTGATTCGACCCAAGTCGGTCGCGCGCCAAATCCGTTGCAATCCATCGAAGAATTTGCGTGTCTGTTCCGGTCCACCTCTGACATTGAAGGACAGGAGATGTCCGTAGCGGTTGACGGGTTGGCCGTAGCGCTCGTCGAACTCGGCGTCGGCGAGCCACATGTATTTGCTGGCCAGTTCGTGATGGGGGTGGTTGGGTAGTCCGAGGTACGCGACCTCTTCCACGCCGGGATGTTCATCGAGAAACTGGGCTACTTTCATTGTGTTTGTGCTCAACAGATCGACTTTGGATCGCAAGGTTCGCATGTCGTTCAGTGTGAGCAATGCCTGCATGGGGTGCAGATTGGGGCCCGAATCTCGGTTGGGCAGGTATTTGATATAGAGGGCGAAGTCTCTCTTGAGTGATTCATTGTCTATATGTGTGGTCAGGTTATTGCGAGCGATGACGGCGCCACAGACCCCCGTCCCGCTTGACGTCAGGGTTTTGGTGGCCGACTGCACGACGATGTCGGCGCCGTGTTCGATCGGTCGAAGCAGGGCCGGCGTCGCGACGGTGCTGTCGCAGATCAGCGGAATGTCATGGGAGTGAGCGAGGTCGGCGACGGCCTGGATGTCAAAAAAGCTGAGTCCTGGATTGCTCGGCAATTCACCAAAGAGGAACCGGGTGTTCTTGTCGATCTTGCTTGCCCATTCATCGAGATCCTCTGGGTTGTGGACCCAGCGACATTCGATGTCGCGTTCCTCCATGAGGCGGACGCTAAATAGCTGGAACGTCCCCCCATAGCACTGGGATGTTGCCACGAAGTTGCGTGGTTCGTGCACGTGGTGTTTGGTATGGACGAGGAATGGCTGCACGGCGGCGGCGATTGCTGCCATCCCGGACGACGTTGAGCAGGCGGACGTTTTCCCATCGAAACCGTAGCCCTCGAGCAGGGCGAGAGTCCATTCGTAGTAATAGGTCGTCGGATTTGCGATACGGGAGTATGTCCAGGACGGGATCAGGTAGGCTAGCGCGGCGGCCATTTCGTCAGAATCGCGAAACGCCTGGGCCGGGCTCATGAAGCAGGGCTCGATGATCGAACCCTGATAGTCCTCGAGAGCATCCTGCATCGAATAAAGCCCGTGAACGGCGATCGTGTCGAATCTCCATTTCTTGACGACATCGCGAATGTAGGCGGATCGTCGCTTGAGATAGGCGTCGCTTCGATCGATGTATCGTTGCATGCCCGGGGTGATGGCGACTTCTTCTTGACCGTACATGATCTGCCTCCCTTTGCCCGCCGATTCGAACCTCACGCGCAGAGATTCGTTCGTCAGGGCTCGTGTAGTATTTCTCGGGATTTCGTAAATTCGCGGAAGCGCTCATGGCAAGCGCGGCATGTCTCTTGGATGGTCTCGAGATCGGCGCGCATGCGGTCAAGATTTCCATCCTCGGCGGCAACGAATAGCCGCTTCGCTTGATCTTGCAGAGTGTCGGTCTGGGCTGTGAATGCGCGACGGTCAGCCTCAGACATGCTGACTGTTTTCACCGCGGCGGCTATTTCTGTTACTGAACTTGCGAGCCGCCGTGCCAGCATGCTGGCGTTACCGAACGCCTGTCGGTCTGCTTCAGCCCCCTTGGCGGCGTATTCATTTTCGACTTCTTGTGGCCAGGTAGACAGGGCCTTGCGTTCTAGAGCTACCATTGCTCCCCGCAGACTATTGCTGTGAACCCAATGGCGCGTTTCGATGTCACCGAGCCTGTTGGAATGATGTTGGTCCAAGGATTCTGGCTGTGCGCAAGAGAGGGGTGCCAAGATCAACGCGCTAGCGATCGTCTTGCGAACAGCGAGTTTTGGCATCGTCAAGCCTCCTCCGATCTTCGGGTCTTTGCCACCGAGACTCGCGCTTGAGCGGAGCGTCCGGATCAGACCAGCCCGTACGTTTCTCCCTGCAAACGGCGGGCCACTCTAGGACGATACGCTCAGCCCACCCCGGCGCTGTCGTCAATTCTGACAGGCGGACCGCATGCGACCATCCTTGGCATCTGCCTTGCAGGTCCGCACGGCGAGTTTCG
>JAJDDZ010000158.1 GCA_029260025.1 Phycisphaerae bacterium
CCTGACCGCCTTCACTGTGCCCAGAGTTAGAATGGATACCGCCGGTCGCCGAGTTACCGGTGAAAGTGCAATCAGTGACTATTGGGTGGCTGCCGGAGCTGTTGTCCATCCCGCCGCCCCAATGTGCCGAATTCCCTGTGAACGTACAATCAGTAACGATCGGGCTGCTACCGAAATTGCTCATCCCACCCCCCCCAAAGAGACGCCGTGTTGTTGTTAAAAACGCACCCCGTCAGCGTCGCAAAACTTGTCACGCCGACGTCCGCCTTCGTGGACATCCCGCCGCCAATTGAGGCAGTGTTCCCGGTAAAAGTACAATTGATAAGCGTAGAGCTGGCGTTGTCGTTCTTGTAACCGCCGTTGTTGTTGTTGATGAAATCGCAATCGATCAGAGTCGGACCACCCCCGAACGCGAGCATGCCACCGGCGCTGTTCGCGCTGTTGTTGCTGATCGTACAGTCGGTCAGCTCGGCGCTACCCCCAACGGAATAAACCCCGCCTCCGACTGCCCCGGTCGCCGTGTTCGCGGTGATGATGCAACTGTTGATCGTCGGACTAGCGCCCGAGATATAGAGTCCACCGCCGAACTTGAATCCGCTGCTGGTTGTTCCAACTCCGCCGGTGATCGTGAATCCTTGAAGTACGGACGTTGTTACCTCTCCGTTGGCGAACGTGACGACGCTGGCGCCCAGACCCACCGCGTCGATAGTGGTGATGTCGGGACCCCCAGTGCTCCGCACAACGATCGCCTTACCGAGAAAATCGATCGCTTCGTTGTAGGTCCCAGGCGACACAGAGCAGCTATCTCCATTCGCCGACGCATCGATACACCCCTGAATCGTTGCGTGACCACCTGGAACAGTTCGCATCGTAGCTCTGAGGCTCTGTCCTAGGCCCAAGGTAACGACCACTACCAGAATCGCCGCGCGCGTCTCAAGAATGGCTTTGGGCTTATGCATCAGCTACTTCCAACCGTTGTTACCCCAACTTTACAAAGCGAATTGGCGGACCCGACTGTCAGGGGCATGTGTGACAATGCGGAACCCGCTCAGCACACGCCCATAGTTATCACACCTAAGACCAAAATGCAAGAAAAATGTGAACTCGAATTCCCATGCCTTGCTCATGACCTCTCAAGAGCCTTTTTCAGGGTGCCGACCCCCGCGACCCAATTCAATTCAACCCAAGCTTCTCCAACCGATACCGAAATGCATCACGCGAAAGATTCAAGAGCTTCGCAGCTTGGCTCTGATTATTGTTCGTGCGCTCAAGCGCCTGCTTCAAAAGAGTCGCTTCGAGTTCCCGAAGGTCCAGCCCATCATCAGGAATCGAAACCGTCCCATCTCCGGGCGCAGGAGCAGCCGATCCCCCAGGACCAAGCACAACGTCCTCGGCTGTAATCGTGTCCTTAAGGCACAACAGAACAGCCCGTTCAAGAACATTCCGCAGCTCCCGAACATTACCAGGCCAAACATACGCCAGGAGCTTTCTGTAAGCGCCATCATCAACCGTTATGATGGACTTACGAAACTCCTTCGAAAACTCTGCCACAAAGTGATTCGCCAGCAGGCGGACGTCTTCCCCGCGCTCATGAAGCGAGGGAAGATAAATCGGAATAACATTAAGTCGATACATCAAGTCGCTTCGAAACAATCCGTCAAGGATAGCTTTCTCGATGTCGCGGTTAGTCGCAGAAATCACCCGAACGTCGACCGTGATCTCCTTCGTACCCCCAACACGCCGAAACGTCTTTTCTTCCAGAAAACGAAGCAATTTCGCCTGCAAACCCAAAGGCATATCCCCAACTTCGTCAAGAAAAATCGTCCCCCCATCCGCAAGCTCAAACAACCCCTTCTTAGTTGTCCGTGCGTCGGTGAACGCGCCTTTCTCATGCCCGAACAGCTCGCTCTCCAAGAGCGTCTCAGAAAGCGCCGTGCACGTAATGTTCGTGAACGGACGCGGAGCTCGTTCAGAGTTGTAATGAATCACCCGGGCAACCAAATCCTTACCAGTCCCCGAGTCACCCCGCAGCAGAACCGTCGATGCACCACTCTTCGCAACCCGATCGATCACGTCGAAGAGCTCTTTCATACATTTGTCTTCGCCGATGATTTTTCCAACGGCGTATTCGTGATGAACCTGCTTCCGAAGCTCCCGCACTTCCCGACGCAACTTTGTCGTCTCCAGCGCCTTGTCAGCCGTCCGAAGAACGTGGTCCATATCGAATGGCTTTGTGACGTAGTCGTACGCCCCCAATTTCATCGCATCAACCGCACTTTCGATGCTCGAATAGGCCGTCATCATGATCACGACAACGTCATCATCAGACTTGCGAATATCACGAAGAACATCCAGACCTGTACCATCCGGAAGCTTGTAATCAAGCATAACCAGATCATACACCCCACTGCCAATCGCTTCACGAGCCGCGCTCGCATTCTCAACGTCGGTGACGTCAAAACCGCGAGCCTCAAACTTCTGGCGAAGAGACCACCGGATCAACTTCTCATCTTCTACGATCAGTACACGAACAGTCATATCGCTCTACTCGAAATCATCTTTGATCTTGTTGCGCGGCAAATCAACCATCACCGTTGTACCCCGATCGCGCTCGCTGTCCAGCCAAATCGTACCGTTGTGCGCGTCAACGATCTTCCGGCAGATCGACAGACCAAGTCCTGTCCCCTTAGCTTTTGTCGTAAAAAAAGCCTCGAACGCACGATCGCGAACCTCAGGCGCCATCCCCACGCCGTGATCCTCAACCACAAATCGAAGCCATTCCCTATCGTGCACCTCGACCCGAGTTCGAACGATTCCCCCCGCCGGCGACGCCTGCGCAGCATTCAAAATCAAGTTCATCAAGAGGTGTTCGATCTGCGCTTCGTCCGCATGAATCGTCGCACCGACTGGCCCCGGATCGAACTCCGTTCGAATTCGCAGCATCGCCGGTTCTTCACGAAGAATGCTCAGGACACGCGCCGCAATGTTTGCCAAAGGAAAAGACGTCGCCTGCGGAGGAATCGGCCGCGCATAAAGCAACAAATCCTTCACCGTTGCATCAAGGCGATGAATCTGTCCAATCACCTCCGAGATGATAGGCCGATGCGGATCATCATCGCGCATCGCGTCCTGAATAATTTGAATCGCCCCACTAATTCCAGCAAGGGGGTTCTTTATCTCGTGTGCAAGAGACGCCGCAAGTTGTCCGATCTCAGCAAGATGTTCAGCACGAGTAAGTTTTTCCTCCACCGCGCTCCGCTCGCGCCGACGAACTTGCTCCGTATAGCTCTCCTGATAACTCGCAAGCATGATGGCAAGATCGAGCATCAGAAGCCCATGCAACGACGAAAGCTGCCGATTCCGGTTCGCGTCAGTCGAATCGCCGGCGAGTCGATCAAAAAAAACACGCCACACGATTTCCATCGCCGTAAACATATAATGCTGAGGCAGTCCGACCCGGACGTGAGCATGTCCGATTTCAGTCCGCTTCTTTACGTATTCAGTCCCATACTCCCCGCAAAAAACGTCTTCCAACCATCCACGCATCACATCCCGCTGACGAGCAATCTGCGCCTCTCCGCCCGTGAAAACTTGCATCGCCTCAGCATCAGCCAAAATGCGCCCGTAGAATTGTTCCACCACCTCAGGGATCAGACCACGAGCTTCCTCGCCCAGTGAGCGAAGGTTTTCAGCGTCCTCATCCCCGAATTCGATGTAGTGTTTTAAAAGTTCGAAGGCCTTTGGATTCATACCGCCAGTATACGCCCAGATCCCCGCGGCACACACAGGAGAATCCGACTTCTCCCGTCACAGCCTCCAAACCCACCCCCGCAGCATTTCGGACCTTCGCAAACTGAACCTTGGCACAGAAGTTGCCTGATCATCAACATTGCAACAGGCGTTCGTTTAGGGGTGTACCGATGGATGATGGAGTTGAGCAACAAAGACCGATCGTCCTGGTCATGGAGCAAGACCACCTGCTCCGTTGGTCCCTCACGACCTATCTAGGGCGATTCTTCACCGTCTTTGCCATCGGATCTCTCGATGAGATGAGCAAGACCCTAAACGCCCAGTTCTTCGACGCTATAGTCGCCTCCGACGACCTCGCACAAGACGCCGAGACTCTTTGCACTCTCATACGAAAGAATAACCCAGCAGTCGTCGCCGTACAGATGGTCGCCGCAGCCTCAGGGGCAAACGTCGCAGCAAGTTTCCTCCCAATCGACAAGCCTTTTCAGCTCTCAGCATTGGTGGATCTCATCTCGGCAGCGCTCGAGGGCGGCTGCCAGGCCCAAAACCACCGATAGCCAGCCATCTCACCCCTGTAAAAGCGGGTGGATGAGCGAGACAGGCGACCGGCGCATAGCGGGTACCTCGGCGTGAATAGGACACGTCGCGGGTCTAGGCGAGGGCCAAAACCCACATCTTGCGCTACCCCCTTTCCGCAGTTGCAACATCTTGTACACCAGCTCGGCAAAAACCCACAATACAGGACTTTCCTTCAAGAACACCAATTGCCACGGACGATATTGATAACAGTGGTTAGTCCGCTAATGAGGTGCCTTGGATAGGCTCTTCGCGACACTGGCAAGCCCGTTTCTTCGCCGCGAGGTTCAGGACGAATGCGTGACGAAGGGTGCACCTGCACCAGCGGTCGAGTCGGTCGCCTGGAGTCGGCCAGCGGACATAAAAAATGGTCAGGGGTTGAAGCAAAATAAGGAACTCTTCCGTCAGGAGGACGGAAGCGGTGACTTCGCTCGTAGGACGTGGCAAATGAGTGAGATCATCAATAGTATAAGTGGGTTCTCTCCGCTTTCGTACGCAGGCGCTCCCAAGCGGGCGACCGCGCCGGCAGCCGAGTCCCATTCCGCCTCCCCCGCCGAGGACACCGTCGAAATCTCAAGTTTCGGGCGTGCCCTCTCCGAGGCCACCGAGCAATCGACATTTCGACTGGCCCGCATCCGAGCGGTCCGCGAAGAGATTGCCCGCGGCGAGTATGAGACCCCTGAACGCCTTCGCGGAACAATAGACCGCCTCATTGACGTCTTGGGCTAACCTTTGCTAAAACCCGGCGTGGAGGTCATCACCGCGCGTGATGTCCAGTTCGATACCCCGGAGGCATAGCATTGGAAGATTCCGAACAAAAAGAGGACGTTGGATCTCAATCCCAACTCAAAGGAGCCCGCGCAAGAAGATTCAAAACGACCGCCCGCTCTGAGTTCGACCAATGGGCCGGTCAATATGACCGCTCCCTCCTCAACTTCTTCCTCTTTAGCCCCTCATACCTCTCAATGATGCAGGAAATCGCTACATGGAGAAAACAACATCCCCATCCGTTTGATGCGCTGGATATCGGATGCGGAACAGCAACGCTCGCAAGCATGATCCTAAGCACAAACTGGCCTGCCACCGTAACAGCAATGGACTTCTCCCCAGCCATGTGCGTCGAGGCAGCAAAGAAGAACAACTTCCAAGACCGACGCGGGGCAGCCATCGCAGGCGACAGCGAAAACCTTCCGTTTTCGGATGCTAGTTTCGACGTCGTAACCTGCGCAAATTCCTTTCATCACTACCCAGACCAGCAAGCAGTCGTCCGTCAGATGCGCCGCGTCCTGCGACCCGGCGGCATACTCATCGTAGTAGACGGATTTAGGGACAACGCGATTGGCTGGGCAGTTTTCGACGTCGTTGTCGGAGCCATCGAGCGTGACATTCATCACGCAACATGGTCCGAAATCCATGGCCTATTCGCCAACGCAGGTTTCACAAACATCAGGCGGAGAAAATCAAACATCCTCTTCCCCATCTGCACAACCGTTGGCCTCGCATAACGACCCCACGTTTCAAGCAATACATCAAACCATTTCCCTACAAGCGATTCATACCCCAGCGCCACGTCCGATCATACATCCCCGACCTAACCAATAGAGCACCTTCCCACAGACCCAACGGGCGAAACGCAGTTTTTGCCGAACGCCGCTTGACTCACGAATCGTACACTCATTTCAGACCACCAAGCAGTGGGGGGAAAGAGGGGCGCATCCCAGAGGGTGCGATTGCGAGGGGGAAAGTAACCATGTCCTACGTTGATTTGCATGCGACATTGCGCGATTGGCCTTACGAAGCAGAGAAAATCTCTGTCCGCAAGATTCTGTCAGCAGACGACGCCATCCGCGTTCAGATGAGAGTCGAGCTAGGCGTAATCCAGATGGAATCAGAAGGGCGACCAGACGGCGTCAAGCCCCACGGTTGCGCAACGCTTCTGGACTACCACAAAAAACGCCTCGCACGCTTCGAGGAAAAAAACGGCACAACCCTAGGATTCAGCCTAACCTCAGAGGAGTGTGACACGCTCAGAACAGAAGCTTCGTTGTTTTATCGGCGATACATCGCCTACTTCGTCCTCGAAGAATACGAGTCCGTCCTGCAAGATACCTCCCACAGTCTCGCCATATTCGATTTCTGCGGCGACTATGCCACCGAACAGGAGGATCGCGACGCACTGGAAGAATTCAGACCATACGTCCGCATGATGCAGGCCAGAGCCCTCGCCTACCGATCAATGGAGGAAGGCGAGCCAGCAAGCGCACTCGCACACGTAAACAGAGGAATTCTAGACATCAGAACCTTCTTCGAGGACTCAGGACATCTAGAAGCATTTGAAACCTGCGAGGAAATCAGAATCCTGAAGAGCTTGGCAACCGACCTGAACGTTCAACTACCCACCGATTCGCTTATCAGCACCCGCCGCGCACTGCGCGACGCGATCGAAGCAGAGCGATTCGAAGACGCTGCCAAGCTACGAGACGACTTGCAAAAGAGGTACCCAGATCCCACGCACCCCGTCTCGGATGTCGAAAGGCGCTGAATTTCAAAGGTTTCGCCCAAATCAAGAGTGATGCTATAATCACACCGGCCTCAACGGGATCCGCCCCCCCGTCGAGGATCGTGTGATCTTCTTAGGCAAACTGAAAGTAAGCGACAGAGAACCGTCATGATTCATTCCTTCAAGAATAGACGTCCCGCCCGCCACGCAAACACCATCGTCATAGCACTTGCTTCACTGTGCATCGCGACAACCCCCACCCGCGCCGAAGAACCTCATCCCGTCAACACCGCCGACCCAGTCGCAGACAGACACGGCGATACATTCGACGGCACTAAAATCACCCCAAGCGAAAAGAAATTCGACAACGGGCTCACCAGTCAGTTCATCGAAGGCATTCGCTCCCCGGACGGAAAATTCACACGCCACGGCTGGACTATTATCTACTTCGACTCAGGACACAAACGAACCAAAACTCTATGGCGAAACGGCGTTCCAGATGGAATACGCCTCAGCTGGTATCAAAACGGACAGCTCTGGTCACGAGGCCACTTCACCCAAGGCTTAGAAGATGGTTTATGGGAACGCTGGCACGAAAACGGCCAAAAACTCAGTGAACGCATGATGCGCAGAGGCGCATGGCACGGCGTCTTCATCGAGTGGCATTCAAACGGAAAAAAACGAAACGAAGTAGAGTTCGTAAAAGGCCTCAGGCAAGGTCCAATGTTCCTTTACGACGAGCAGGGCGTCCTCGCAACAAAAAGCGACTACGTAGACGGCGTAGAACAACCATAGCGCCATCGACCAACCACACCGCAATCGAGTTTTCGGAACACCGTTCTTCCCAAACGGATGCCACGATCACTCCCCGATCCGCGCCTATATCGGACCCCTCAAAATCACAACCCATTAGACAACCCCTACGCTAATCACCACCCAACGCCACACCGATGATCCCCAGGATTGAAGGAATCTCTCTGTCGAAAGGATCGTTGAATGTCAGTCGGTACAGCAAACGCTATACAAGAAAAAAGCATCGTCGATTTACCCTCGAAGTCGGCGCATATCGACTTCAACCAAATCACCGACGAACAGTTCCTACTCGCCGCAGAGCACATGGGACTCGAAGATGAAATCCAAAAACTTCTCCTCACCCCATACCGCGAGCTGATCGTCCAAGTACCAGTCCGCATGGACAACGGAAAGCTAGAACTATTCCACGGCTACCGCGTCCAGCACAACGCAGTCCGAGGCCCCTACAAAGGCGGCCTTCGATTCCATCACCACGTTGACCTGGCTGAGGTCCGATCCCTCGCAGCACTAATGACCTGGAAAACTGCAATCGTTGACGTCCCCTTCGGTGGCGCAAAGGGCGGAGTAACTTGCGACCCCACAAGCATGAGTAGAAAAGAGCTGCAAACGCTCACCCGCGGGTTCGCCCAAAAAATAGACATGGCCCTGGGCGTCTACCGAGACATCGTCGCCCCAGACGTAGGCACAAACGCACAAGTCATGGCATGGTTCATGGACGAATACGGAAAAAAACACGGATACACCCCAGCCATCGTCACCGGCAAACCTGTCCGCCTAGGCGGATCGCTAGGTCGTGAAGAAGCAACAGGCCGCGGCGTCATGATCATCACATTAGAAGCATGCAAGGCCTACGGAATAGACGTCAAGAAGGCAACCATTGCAGTCCAAGGATTCGGCAACGTAGGCTCATGGGCAGCCCGTCTGCTCGCACAGCGCGGCGCAAAGATCACCGCAGTCTCCGACGTAAAAGGCGGAATCTTCAAAGAGGATGGATTAGACATCGAGGCCGTCGTGGAGCATGTAAAAGAAACAGGCTCCGTCGTTGGCATGAAAGGAACACGTCCATGCGATAACCAAGAGCTTCTGACCCTGGATGTTGACGTCCTCATCCCCGCAGCCCTTGGCGGCGCAATCACACGCGACAACGTCGAAAACGTCAGGGCAAAACTAGTCGTCGAAGCAGCCAATTCCCCAGTAACCCCTCGCGCCGACGAATCCCTCCGAGCAAGAAACATCCCCGTCATCCCAGATATCCTCGCCAACGCAGGTGGCGTAACCGTTTCGTACTTCGAGTGGGTCCAAAACTTACAGCAGTTCAACTGGAGTCACGAAAAGGTAAACGCAGAGCTAGAAGAGAGAATGCTAAAAGCATGGTGGAACGTGCACACCCGAAGCGTCGAAGAAAAAACCCCGCTGCGCATCGCCGCTTTCACAGAAGCCCTACACCGAGTAGCAGAAGCAACCCGCCAACGCTACTAAGTTGCTCGCGGGCAAACTCCGCCGTCTCAGTCAACAGATTTCTCAGGCGTGAGCGAAACGTCGAGCGTTTTCTCGCCGCGGCGCACCTTAATCGAAAAGGCGTCCGGCGAGCTCAGTACCTTCTTCAATAAATCCATGGCGTCATCACCAAACGCCTCCCC
>JAJDDZ010000159.1 GCA_029260025.1 Phycisphaerae bacterium
GGGTTAGTTTACGAGCATCATCGTGAGACTAGCCCACCTAACACAAAGGAGCAACGGACATGGACGATTGTAAGGTTTTTGTCGGATTGGACTACCACAAGGATTCCGTACAGGTGTGTGTCGAGAACAAACTCGGTGAAGCCAAGTAGGGCGGGCACAGCCCGCCGCAAGCGCCAACGTTTCCATCACCCCGGAGCGATGTTCCACAGCGCCAGTTTCGAACTTTTCCCCATTCCCCGCCTCTAAAGCGCTGATCTATTAAGAAATCCTCTTAACCGATCACCCGCCAAGTTACTAAAGCAGAAAGGACCCGCAAGTCCCGCGCGCATCGAGGCAACAAGAGAAAGAGAGGCCCCGAAAAAAGAGCAAAACATACAAACGAACCCATTAATCCCCCTGGGCGCCTCCGACCAGCGATTAGGCAAAAAACAAACCCAATTTGAAAGCGATTTGAACCCATTGAGAACCCAATTTCAGAACAGAATCCTATGACCCTTCAACGATCACAACACCCCGATGCTCCAGATCCTCACGAAGGACAGCCCGCTTGTTCTTAAAGATAACAACGCTTCGGTCATACATGGGTACAGCAAAAGCGCTAGGAATCGCCTCAACGCTATTCGCAAAAACAACAGTAATCCCGCCACCCGGCAATCCCGGATGCGCTGCCGTCGCCAAAATCGCATCACCGGGGTCCATGAAATCCTCCCCGTCGAACGTAAACCCGTTGGCGTCAAACGAAACCGGAAACTCAACCGCCGACAAAAAAGCAGAAATATACGGATCACGAGCAGCATCCCCGAGGATCAGAGCACACCGCTCCGAAAGCGCCTCCCCCTCAACCTCCCCAGCCACCCGCTCCATCCGCTCCCCATCCTCAAAACTACGAGCAAAAACTTTCCGAATCCCCTCATACGCATCGCCGCCACCATCGGGAACAACAGAGGTAAACACCGTCCCAGAGCGAGTCGTCGCCGTCGTCGGGATAATTTTCTCGTTGGGCACTTTGCGGAAGACGTGATAATCCGGATCAAGTTCAACCGACTGAGGAATGCCATGCACTGGCACTGTAACCTCTTGGCTCCCCTGGTCAATAGAGACGGTTACGTCTTCGCTACCAGAGACATGTCGAAAGCGCAACGGTATATCCAGCGCAAATGCAGTGCCAGGCTGCACAATCGTCAGCGTCACAGACTGATTCGCCGAGCTATAAGTAGCTTTCTCAATCGAAAGCAAAGGAGCACCAGCTCCACGAATCCACTGCTCAAAGAATGGCGAAAGATCCTCCCCGCTTTCCTTCTCGCAGGTCTCGCGAATCGTCTCCCAAGACGAAAGCGTCCCAACGCGTTCGGTAGTCAGTCGCCGCATCGCAGCCCAAAAAGAGTCCTGCCCAATCTTAGTAGCAAGCATATGAAAAACCGCCGCTCCCTTGTCATAAGCAATCTTACGACCACACCCGCCGTCTTGTCCGTAAGTCCCAAGCGGTTGATCGTCCTCGGGTTTGATGCGAGAAAGGAAGTGCGAAAAGTTGCGACGCTTACGACGAGCTTCGTCCTCGTTCCCGTCCAGAACATGCCCGTAGTAATTCGCACCATAACTGGCAAGCGCCTCGCACCAGTTCCCGTCCCCCGGATCAACATGAATACTGTTACCCCACCAACTGTGAAGCATCTCATGGTCAAGGTACCCATGAGCAGTCTGCGATCGCTCGCCCATGTTGATCACAGCAGACGACAGCAATGTGAACGTCGGAAACGCGAACCCGCTAGAGAAGAAGTTATCTACAATTGTGTATTCGCTCGCCGGATAGTCCCCAATAAGCGGCTCATAATGATCAAGGTTTCGGCGCGTAGCAGCAAACAGCCCTTCCGCATGTTTCACCTGCTCAGGCTTCAGATGAAGGCGAATTGTCGTATCCCCGTACTGTTCTTCGTGAACCTCATGTGCTCCGCCAACGAGAACCATCCCCTGAAGCGGAAAAGGACTGCGCCACGCGACCCTATCATCGCCGGTCACAAGGTCCGGAGCAGTTTCGCCCGAAGCAACAAGTCGAAACCCCGGTATCCTATTGCTGGTCAGCGTAAAGTCAGCCGCAAAACCAGTGTTCATGGGCAGCGCCGGTTCCGGGTACCAGTATCCCCCCGCAAGGTATACGCCGTCCACACCAAGATGGGCGTTCATCTCAAGGTTATGAATCTGACCGGCGACCTCCCCGGCGCTCGCATCCTGAAACAACTTCCCCTTGTAATCAACGATCAGCGTAAACGCATCAGCTGGCGCAGACAAAAGTACTTGGTGACGCCGCGGCGGGTTGGCATCCTTCTTCACCGAGCCTTGATTCGTTTCTCTCTGATTCGGTCGGACCGACAAAGAAGATCGAAGTTTCGCACCGGCTGCTCGGACGCCCGTGATCTTCAGGTCGGGGTGAAGAAGCAGGTCGACGGCCACCGGAGCGTTTGGCGGAAGAGGGTCGTCGGCTGTTCGAACAAGGTCAATCGTTGCTCGTCCGATGATCGTGTGCGTCTTGGCATTGAGATCCACATCGAGTCTGTATCGTTGCGGAGTAACGCCCATCCTCGGAGCAACAGCGCAACCGGTTCCCACCGCCAGGGGGAGAACGGCAAGGCAAAGCAAAGAAAATTTCGACTGCGGTCTGAAAATCCCAACGAGCATGATCGTGCCTCCTCATTCGCGAATCGTGAATCAATCCACCCGTTTTATAAGGCCACCGAGCGCGGTTTCCAAGACCAACCTAGTCGAAGAACTTGCAAAACTCCCGCCAAAACTGACAGGCTCGACGTGATTCATTGTGATTTCGCAAAAAAGAGACGCCCATCCCGCTTGGCGAGCACGCTGGGGCGGCTATACTGAGATTTTTCACACCTGCTCGCCGCTGGCGGGCAGAGGGATCGCTGCGAACTCCGATGCGCGTATTCGTTTAGTTGTAGCAGTGATATTTGGATCGACGGAGTTTATGGCCAAGGCTGATGCTATTGAAGTTGAGGGCGTCGTTGTCGCAGCCCTTCCGAACGCGATGTTCAAAGTCGAGGTCGATGCCGGCGGCGACAAACACCATGTGCTCGCGCACATCTCCGGCAAGATGCGTAAGTACTATATCCGTATCCTCCCCGGCGACACGGTTACGGTTGAGATGTCTCCCTACGATCTCTCCCGCGGCCGCATCACCTACCGCCGCTAGACTCGCTGGCGAAGTTTTGCATTTCGTTTGTTCCGCCCAGCGGTCGATGACTCCGAACCAATATTCTTCTTTTCGACCAAGAACCTAGGAATCAATATGCGTTGTCGATTACAAATCTCAGCGGATAGACCGCTGGTCATGGGAATTCTAAACGTTACCCCAGATTCATTCAGCGACGGTGGAGAGTACGTCGATTCAGTACGCGCGGTGGACCGCGCGCTGGAGATGATCGCGGAGGGCGCGGACGTGATTGATGTTGGTCCCGAGTCGACCCGTCCGGGATCAATCGGGGTTGACGCGATGGAGCAGATTCGTCGTGCAGTCGGCGTGATCAAGGAGCTGCGCCGTCAAGACGACAACATCGCGATTTCGATTGACACGCGCGACGCCGGCGTCGCGTTGGCTGCGATTGAGGCTGGGGCGGATATCGTCAACGATGTCTCAGCGCTTCGAGGTGATGACCGAATGTCGAGCGTCGTTGCAGATTCGAAGGCCTTTGTTGTGGTGATGCACATGAGAGGCGATCCAGAAACGATGCAAGCGGGCGGGGGGCCTATCTACGATGACATTGTTGAGGATGTCTGCGATTTTCTCGGCGAGCGGCGAGGTGCTGCGATCGCAGCGGGAATTGATAGCGAGCGGATTATTGTTGATCCGGGGATCGGTTTTGGAAAGCGCGCCGAAGACAATTGGGCGCTCTTGAATTCTGTGGAGCGATTTGTTGCGATTGGATGCCCTGTGATGATCGGCGCCTCGCGCAAAGGGTTCATTGGTGCGAGCGGCGGGGGAGTGTCGCCCAAGTCGCGGCTCGCAGGCTCGATCACCTGCGCGGTTATCGCGGCGATGAAAGGGGCGAGCATCCTGCGCGTCCACGACGTGTCGGAGACGGTCGCCGCGATGCGAACGGTTGGTGAGGTTCGTCGTTCTCGCTGAGCACCTAAGAACTGGCGACCCATTCCGCAACGGCATCAACCCCTTCGTCGCGAATAGTGCTCACTCGAAATACGGGTCGATCGTCGCCGATTGCGCCCACGAGTTGTGCTTGCGTCGCGTCTGCACCCGCGAGGTCGCACTTGTTCAAGACGAAGCAACTCGCGATTTCCATGATGCCCGCTTTGGAGAACTGAACCGCGTCGCCGCTGTCGGGCATAAGAAGTAGAACGGTTTTATCGACTAGATCGCGGATGGCGACGTCACTTTGGCCTGCGCCGACGGTTTCGACAACGATGTAGTCAAACCCGAATCCGTCCATTGCGGCGATGACGTCGATGCAGTGTGGTGCGAGGGCGCCGTGCGCTCCGCCTGAGGAAAGACTGCGAACAAAGAAGTCTGTGTCCGGTGTTCCCGCCATCATGCGGAGTCTGTCGCCAAGAAGCGCGCCGCCGGTGATGGGGCTACTCGGATCGATCGCGACGACGCCGACCTTGTTTCCCTTGTCACGCAAACGGCGACCGAGCTTGGCGATGAACGAACTTTTTCCAACACCGGGGGCTCCGGTCACGCCGATGATTTTTGCGTTTCCGGCAGGAGGTTTGAACTCGCCCAAGTCGGTGTTGCGCTGGATCTTGGTGATGAGCTTGGCGAGTGCTCTCGGGTCGCGCTTTTCGTATCCGGATTTGATGTCGGAGAAGTTGGGTTTCTGATTCGCTGCGGTGAGCTTGCGCAAGGCGTCGATGATTTCATCAAGCGGCGAGCCTGGGTTGAAGACGGCGGCGACTCCCATCTCTTTGAGTTTGGGTTGGTCGGCGTCTGGAACTATTCCGCCGAGTACGATGGGGATGTTCTCTACGTCGAGTTCTTTTCGGATGCGGAGAATCTCTGGCATGACCGTTAGGTGAGCCGCGGAAAGCAAGCTCACGCCGACGATGTCAACGTCTTCTTGGAGAGCTGCGAGCATGGTCGCCTCGCATGTTTGCCAGAGTCCGGTGTAGATGACCTCGATGCCGGCGTCGCGGAATGATCGCGCGAGGACTTTGACGCCGCGGTCGTGGCCATCGAGTCCGATTTTTGCGAGAAGTATGCGTGGTGGGTGGGCTTTTGGTTTGTCGCTCATGGTTTCGCGCTTTGTTTCGGTTGTTGTTACCATTCCGGGCCGCCGTCGTATGCGCCGAAGACGCTCTTCATTGTTTCCATCATTTCGCCGACGGTTGCGTCTGCTTTGGAAGCATTGACTAGTGCGGGCATGACGTTTTTGCCCGCCCTCGCGTCGTCTCTGAGTCTTGTGAGTGCCTCGGTGTGGCGTTTTTGGTCTCGGTCTTTCTTTAGTTTCTTGAGCCGTGCGACTTGATCGTCTTCTGTTTTCTGGGTGATTTGTAGGATGTCGATTCCCGGGGCTCGATCTTCTTTGAAGTCGGTAACGCCGACGATTTTCGTTTCACCGGCGTCAAGTTGTTTTTGCTGTTTGTGCGCGGACTCAGCGATCGCTCTGCGGAAGTAGCCGCGGTCGATGGCGGGAAGCACGCCGCCCATCGCGTCGATCTGATCGAAGATCGCTCGCGCTTTTGCTTCGATCTCATTGGTGAGCTTTTCGATGAAGTAACTTCCGCCGAGTGGGTCTACGGTTTGGGTCACGTTGGATTCGTGGGCGATGATTTGCTGTGTCCGTAGTGCGAGCTTGGCTGCGTCTTGAGTTGGGAGGGCGAGGGTCTCGTCCATGCTGTTGGTATGCAACGAGTTGGTTCCTCCCAAAACACCGGCGAGCGCCTGGAACGCGACGCGAACTACGTTGTTCATCGGTTGTTGCTCTGTGAGGGTGACGCCCGCGGTTTGACAGTGCATGCGCAGGATCAAGCTTCGTTCGTTTTTTGCGCCGAAGCGATCGCGCATGACGCGTGCCCAGATTCGACGCGAAGCCCTTAGCTTGGCGATTTCCTCGAAGAAGTCGTTGTGTGCGTCGAAGAAAAAGCTCAGTCGCGGTGCGAAGTCGTCGACGTCGAGTCCTCGTTTGATTGCTTGTTCGACGTAGGCCATCCCGTCGGCGAGGGTGAAGGCTAGTTCTTCGGCGGCGGAGGATCCCGCCTCGCGAATGTGGTAGCCACTGATGCTGACGGTGTTCCACTGGGGCATGTTCTTGGTGCAATACTCGATGGTGTCGGTAACGAGGTCTACGCTTGGTTGGGGTGGAAAGACGTATTCGTTTTGTGCGTGGAACTCTTTGAGGATGTCGTTTTGGAGCGTGCCTCGTAGTTTGTCGGGTGATACGCCTTGTTCGTCTGCGACAGCGATGTAAAAAGCTAGCAAGATGGCGGCTGGTGCGTTGATGGTCATGGACGTGCTTACTTCGTCTAGCTTTATGCCGTCGAAGAGGACTCGCATGTCTGCGAGCGAGGAGATCGCGACACCGCACCTTCCTACTTCCCCGAGTGAGAGGGGATCGTCGCCGTCGCGTCCCATCAAGGTTGGGAGGTCGAAGGCGGTGCTGAGGCCGCTTGTGCCGTGTGCGAGAAGATACTTGAATCGCTGGTTGGTGTCTTTGGCGGAACCGAACCCGGCGAATTGACGCATCGTCCATAGGCGCTGTTGATACATGGTGCGATGGACGCCGCGGGTATAGGGGAACGATCCTGGTTCGCCGAGCGCGGTGGCTGGGTCGAAGGCGGGGATGTCCTGAGCGTCAACGAACGGTTTATCCGAGGATTGGGTCGCCTTGGTCGTGGTGGAATCTGTATCTGCTCTTGAGATCATATCTTGTTTACTCCATCCAGCGCGCGGGGCGCTTTTCGATAAAGGCGGCCATACCCTCACGTGCTTCTCTTCCTTCGAAGCAGGTTAGGAATGCTCCGAGGTCGTCGAAGTCTCGCGATGCGCGTTTAATTCCTGCGACCGCTCCGGGCGATGCTCGATAGAATGCTTCGCAGAATCTAGGCAAACGCGTGCTGAGGTCTTCGACTGAATTCACGGTCTCGTCGATGAGTCCCCAGCGGTGGGCGTCCGCTGCGGAGACGGATGTCGGGTTTAGCAGGAGTCTTTTAGCTCGCGAGGATCCGACGAGTTTCATGAGTCGGTTAATTCCTCCCCAGGGCGGGATCAGTCCTAGCGAAACTTCAGGGAGTCCGAGTTTTGCGGTTTTTACGGCGATGCGAAAGTCGCAGGCGAGGGCTAGTTCTAGACCAGCGCCAAGGACTGCGCCGTGGATCGCGGCGACTGTGATCGAGGGTAGTGCGGCGAGGTCCGACATGATCCCTTGCCCTACGGTCGCGTAATCGCGTGCTGATGCGGCGTCGAGTCTGGCGATTTCTTTGATGTCGGCGCCAGCCATGAAGACTTTGCCCTCGGCGCGGAATGTTGTGGTTCGCACTGTGGGTTCGTTTTTTAGGCGAGCAACGATCGCGCCGAGCGATCGAAGGACATCTGAGGTAAGGACGTTCAGCCCTCCGGTTTTTGAGAAAGTGATGAGTGCGCGCGAGCCCTTGATTTCGAGGGTTACGCTTGTTTTAGTCGTATGAGTAGAATCCATGTTTCGTTTTTCGCCCCATTCGCCCTGCTTGTACCATCTTACGCAAAAGTGGGCATGGGCGATAGCGATCCTCGCCCAGGTCGCGGTGGAGGACTTCCATAATGAAAAGGCAGACATCCAATCCAATGAGGTCTGCCAGGGCGAGTGGGCCCATGGGGTGATTCATGCCTAGTTTCATGATTCCGTCGATGGCATCTGGTTCTGCGACTCCGTCTTGTAGTGTGAAGACGGCTTCGTTGATCATGGGCATGAGAATGCGGTTTGAGACGAAACCGGGATGGTCGTTGCACTTGATTGGGGTCTTTCCTACGGACTCGGCGATGGTGATGGTTTGTTGGACGGTCTCGTCGCTGGTTTGGAGACCCCTTACGACTTCGACGAGCTTCATGAGGGGGACGGGGTTGAAAAAGTGCATGCCAATGAAGCGGTCTGGGTTTTCGGTCTGTGCGGCGAGCTGGGTGATACTGATGCTGCTCGTGTTTGTGGCGAGGATGCCGCCGTCTGTAACGAACTTTTGAACCTCTTTGAGAATGGTGACTTTGATGTCCGGTTTTTCGGTGGCGGCCTCTATGACGAGGTTGCAGGGGGAGAGCTTCGCTGTTGTGTCGACGATGTGGAGGCGTTCCTTGGCTGCTGCGAGGTCGTCCGCATTTATCTTTCCCTTTTCGACGGCGCGGTCGAGTATTTTGTGGATGCTGGTGACCGCGGATTCGAGGGCAGCGGGGACTGCGTCGTGGAGGAATACTTCGTAACTGGATTGTGCGAAGACCTGGGCGATTCCTCTGCCCATTGTTCCTGCGCCGATGACGATTACTTTGTTCGTTGCCACTGGTGTTCCTCTCGTGTTATTCGTGCCGCCGGTGTCATGCATCAGCGGCGATTGCGGTCGAAGCCTCCTGGTGCTGTGCGATTCACTGAACTATGCCAGTGATCGAGCGATCACTAGGCGGTGGATTTCGCTGGTTCCTTCGTAGAGTTCGGTGATCTTTGCGTCACGGAGGAGGCGCTCAACGGGGTAGTCGTTGCAGTAGCCGTATCCGCCGAATACTTGGACTGCGTGGTTGGCGGACTTCGAGCACATCTCGCTTGCGAAGAGCTTGGCCATTGCGGCCGCCTGGGCGTAGTCGCGTTTTTGGTCTTTTAGCCAGGCTGCTCTGTAAACTAAGACACGGGCTGCCTCGATGGAGACGGCCATGTCTGCTAGCTTGTTTTGGATTGCTTGGAAGTTGCCTATGGTTTTGCCGAACTGGATCCTTGTGCCAGCGTATTTGGTCGACTCGAAGAGGCACGCCTTGGCGATTCCCAAAGCTTGGGCAGCAATTCCGACTCGTCCGCCGTTTAGCGTGTTGAGAGCGACGTGGAGTCCGTGGCCTCTTTCTCCGAGGAGGGCGTCTGTTGAGATGACGCAGTTTTCAAAGATGAATTCGGCGGTTGAAGAACAGCGAATGCCTAGTTTTTTCTCGAGCTTTCCGAGGCGCACGCCGGGGTGGTCTGTTCTCAAGACGAACGCGCTTAGGCGATGTTTGGGGTCGTCGGGGTCACTGACCGCGATGAGGACCATGACGCCAGCTTCTTTGCCGTTGGTGACGAATATTTTTGTACCGTCGAGGTGCCAGCCATCGTCTCTTAGCTCAGCTCGGCAAGTGGCTGCGCCTGCGTCGCTCCCGCTTCCGGGTTCTGTCAGGGAAAGGCAGCCAATAGTCTCGCCTGAGGCCATGCTAGGTAGGTATTCGCCTTTTTGGTCATCGCTTCCGAATTCGAGGATCGGGTCTACGCAGAGTGAGGTGTGTGCGCTGAGTAAGACCCCGGTGCCGGCGCATGCTTGGGAGATTTCTTCGACGACGATTGATGAGGCGACGGTTCCTAGGCCTGCGCCTCCATATTGCTCTGGAATGGCGATTCCAAAGAGCCCCATTTCTGCGAGCTGAGTGATAAGTTCGGGGGTCATCGCTGCGTTTTGGTCGCGCTGCGCAGCACCCTTTGCGACCTCTTTGGTCGCGAAGTCTTGCAGTTGTTCCTGCAGCATTCGCAGGTCGTCATCGAATTCGAAATCCACTTGCGTCGCTCTCCCTAGCTTTCCAACAGGTGACGGGCAATGACAATTCGTTGGATCTGACTTGATCCTTCTCCGATTTCGCAGAGCTTCGCGTCGCGCATGTAGCGTTCGACGGGGAAGTCTTTGGTGTATCCGTTGCCGCCGTGAATTTGGATTCCGTCGAGGCATGCCTTTGTGGCCATCTCGGTGGTGTGGAGTTTGGCCATGGATGCTTCGATATTGCTTGGTTTACCTTCGTCTGAGAGGATCGCCGCTTTTCTGGTTAACAATCGACCTGCATCGATCTGCATGGCCATGTCGGCGAGCATGAACTGGATGCTCTGGTGTCGGAAGATGGGCTTTTTGAATGCGGTTCGCACCTTGGCATAGGCAAGTGACTCTTCCATCGCGCCGCGTGCTAGTCCTACTGACATTGCAGAGATGGTGATTCGCCCGCGTTCTAGCACTTTCATCGCATCGATGAATCCGCCGCCGAGTTGTCCGCAGAGGTTTTCCTTGGGGATGCGACAGTTGTCGAACATAAGCCCTACGGTGTCGGACCCTCTCATGCCGAGCTTGTCCTCTTTGGGTCCTATCTCAAATCCGGAGGCGTCACGCTCGACGATAAACGCACTGATGCCCTTGGGTCCTTTTTCGGGATCCGTTGACGCCATGACTACGTAGATTCCGGCGTAGTGGCCATTAGTGATCCACTGTTTTGCGCCGTTCAAGACCCACTCGTCGCCGTCTAGCTTCGCGGTGGTGGTTAGGGCGGCGGCGTCACTTCCACAGCCTGGTTCGGATAGTGCCCATGCGCCGAGGTATTCTCCGGCGGCGAGATTTGGGAGGTACTTTTTCCTTTGTTCTTGGTTTGCTCCGATGAGCAGATGGGCTGTGCATAGTGCGTTGTGGGCGTCGAGCATCAGGGCGGTAGCGCCGCAGTGTCGAGCGATTTCTTCCATGATGACGGCTGCACCCAGGTCGCCGAGTCCGACGCCGCCGTATTCGGTCGGGGTGAATACGCCCAAGAAGCCCAGTTCTGCGAGCTTGGCTACGAGTTCGCGCGGGATGTCTGCCTCGCGGTCCCACTTGCGTGCGTTGGGCGCGATATGCTCTGCGGCGAACTTGCGTGCCATGTCCTGCAGGGCGATTAGATCATCTGGAAGGTCAAAGTCCATCGGTTTACTCGTCTTCGTTTTCTCTTTGTGGGGCGAATTCCCCGCTGCCTTCTCGACCCAGTTCCCGGGGGCTGATTGCCAATTAGCTGAGCTTCATTCTACTTCAAATCTTCAATACCGTCACGGGAATAGGCTCCCGGGCGGTCTGTGATTGTTCTTTTTGCTAAACCTTTTCTAGCTCGCGGGCGATCACGATTCTTTGGACCTCACTGGTTCCTTCGTAAATGGATGTTATTCGTGCGTCGCGGTATAGCTGCTCGACTCTGCATTCTTGGACATATCCTGTGCCACCGTGAACCTGGACCGCGCGATAGGCGATGCGGTTGGCTGCTTCGGAAGCGTACAGCTTAGCCATGGATGTTGAACGGCGGTCGAACTCGCCTCGGTCGATCCCTGCGGCGGCTCGCCAGATGAGCGACTTTGACGCTTCTAGCTCGACTGCGCTGTCGGCGATCATGTTTGAGACTGCCTGGAATTTTCCAATTGTCTTGCCGAATTGGACACGCTCGCGGGCATAGCTGACCATTTCGGATAGGCATGCTTCGGCTATTCCGCTTGCCTGGGCCGCGATTCCGACGCGGCTTTTTCCCAGACTTGATAGGGCGACTTCTAGCCCCTGCCCTTTCCCCCCGATGAGTCGGTCTGCCGGGACAAACACGTTGTCAAAGTTTACGACGGCTGTTCTGCTGCCACGAATTCCCATTTTTCCGTGGATTTCATCGAAGGTGAGTCCGTCGGCGCCGCGTTCAGCGAGCAATGCGCAGAACCGGTTGCCCTTGGGAGAGTCTTTGAGCCTACATAGCGTGAGAAACCATCTTGCCGAGAGTCCGTTGCTGACCCACATTTTCTCGCCGGTGATGCGAAATCCACCTTCGACCTCTACGGCGGTGGTCTTGATACTTGCGGCGTCGCTTCCGGAACCTGCTTCCGAGAGGCAAAACGCGGCAAAATGCTCGGCGGATCCCCAATGAGTTAGGACGTTGGCGTGAATCGACTTACCTGCGAACCGTTCTAGGATGTCACCGACTTGAGAGTGTACACCGATGGTGACGGCTGTGGCTGGCGATGATACAGCTAGTTCGTGGATAATAGCGGCGTAGGTATGGTAGGCACAGCCCAAACCTCCTTCCGAGGTTGGTACTACCAGGTTCATCAAGCCCATTTCGGCGAGCTTTGGGAGGATGTCATCGACGCAGCCTTCGCCGCGATCCCAGGCTCTATCTAGGGGGAGCAGCTCGTTGCGTGCGAACTCGCCTACAGCCTGGATCAAGGTCTGTTCGTCGTCGCCTAGGGTTATGTGGCCGGGTACTAGTGACATTCTTGATCTTTTTTGTGTTTCTCGCTGTGATATCTAGTTGGGGGCCGAGTTGCTTCTCGTTGTTTTTCAGCGGTTCCCGTCCCCCCTTGCTGCTGCTGCTTGGCGGGGCTGCATGGCAGGGTGGAGTATAGTGATAAAGGGGCGAGAGCGTCAATTCTGGGGGTCCCAGTGGTGAACCATATGATGCGGATTGGATCGTGGAGGTGTGGGTGTTGTTCACGCCCTTGCACGCCCTTCCCCGCTTGGTTACGATGTTTTTTAGCCCCCCGGAGTAGGGTTAGCGTCTAGATCTTGCCGCTGACAATTCATGTTTGAGCTTAGTCATATTACGAAGCGATATGGGTCGATTGATGCGGTTGCGTCTGTTGACCTGGTGACAGCGCGAGGGAAGACGACGGTTTTGATCGGTCCAAGCGGGTGCGGAAAGTCGACGCTTCTGCGGGTGATGCTTGGGCTGATTACTCCTGAGGTTGGTCGCGTTCAATTCGATGGGGATACGGTTTCTGCGGATAGCGCGATGATGCTGCGTCGGAAGATGGGGTACGTCATTCAGGACGGTGGTCTATTTCCGCACTTGACGGCCCGGGGGAATGCGACGCTGTTGCCCAGGTATCTTGGATGGGATGTTGACCGTGCTTCAAAGCGACTCGAAGAACTCGCGGAGTTGACGCAGTTTCCGGCGGATGGGCTGGATCGGTACCCGGCTGAGCTATCTGGAGGACAGCGGCAGCGTGTTGGGCTAATTCGTTCTCTGATGCTTGATCCGGACGTGCTACTGATGGATGAGCCGCTTGGTGCTCTAGACCCCATGATTCGTAGCAAACTCCAGGAGGATCTTCGCGCTATTTTTCAGCGTCTTGGGAAGACGGTTGTGATGGTGACGCACGATCTCGGTGAGTGCGCGTACTTTGCGGATACGATCGTGTTGATGCGCGGTGGTTCCATCGTACAAGAAGGATCGTTTAAGGATCTGGTCGATTCTCCAACGGAGGACTTTGTTACGGAGTTCGTAAACGCGCAGCGGGGAGTGCTTACGGCGATGGGGGAGGCATGAGAATGAGGCTCCAGATAACTCTTGTCCTGCTTGCGTTTTCGGCGCTCGGGTCGCGGTCGTTGGCTGAGGATCCGACCACGATTCGCGTTGGGTCGAAGTCTTTTTCTGAGTCGGTAATCCTGGCGGAGATGGCTTCTCATGTCGCGCGCGATGCGGGGCTTGGGGCGATACATGTTCCTGGTCTTGGCGGAACGCGTGTGCTTTGGGAGGCGCTTCTTGCGGGACACGTTGATGTGTATGCTGAGTACACGGGGACGATGAGTGAAGAGATTTTCGCGGGCGAGGGGGTTTATGGCGAGTCGGCGCTTCGAGCGAAGCTTGGCGAACTTGGACTGGGAATGACTGGATCGCTTGGTTTTAATAACACTTATGCGATCGGAATGAAGGAGGAAGTGGCTGAACGGTTAGAGATTCGTACGATCAGCGATTTGCGAGATCATCCGGATCTCACAGTGCGATTCAGTAACGAATTCATGCATCGCTCCGATGGATGGATTGCGCTGGCTGCACGATATCAACTTCCGCACGAGGATGTGCGTGGACTTGAGCACGCGCTCGCCTATGAAGCGATCGATAACGGGGCTATCCAAGTCACAGACCTTTATGCGACGGACGCGAAAATACTCAAACTTGGACTTCGCAAGTTGACGGACGATCTTGCCCATTTTCCGAAGTACGACGCGGTTTTCGTATATCGTTCGGTGCTAGCGCAAAGCTCACCGAGCTTTCTTTCTCGCTTGCGTTCCTTGGTCGGGACGATTGACGAAGCGGGGATGACTGCGATGAATGCTCGGGTTGAGCTTGAGGGTGTTTCGGAGTCCCTTGCTTCGGCTGGTTTTTTGCAGGCGACGCTTGGGATTCAGTCGGTGGTGCGCGAACGTAATGTTTTCGATGATGTCGTACGTTATACGGTCGAACATCTTGAGATGGTTGGGGTATCGCTCTTGGCTGCGCTCTTGTTTGCGATTCCATTGGGAATCTTGAGTGCCCATTCTGATCGACTTGCTCAGCCAATCCTTGGTTGTGTCGGGATTATTCAGACGATTCCCGCCATTGCGCTGCTGGTCTTGTTGATTCGTCCTGTGAGCTATTTTTGGGATGAGCTTGGGTTTCCTCAGGCGGTGGTCGCGTTATTTCTTTATTCGTTATTGCCGATTGTGCGGAATACATACGCGGGTTTGCAGGAGGTGACGCCTGCTCTACGCGAATCTGCAATGGCTTTGGGGCTTGGACCGATGACTCGTCTTTGGCGGATCGAGCTTCCACTTGCATCGCGGACGATCCTCGCAGGGGTCAAGACTGCCGCTGTTATCAATGTCGGGTTTGCAACGCTTGGCGGGTTTATCGGGGCTGGCGGGTACGGGGAGCCCATTTTTGCGGGAATTCGACTTAACGACTATACTGTGATTTTGCAAGGTGCGCTTCCTGCGGCTGCTCTTGCTTTACTGGTTCAGGGGCTGTTCGAGATAGTCGAGCGGCTCGTTGTTCCGCGCGGATTGAGACTGAAGCCCGTCTCCTAGGTTGCTCTGGGCGCGGGTCGGGTGCTGCTTGTAACCGAAAAAGGAAGGGCCGACTTATTTCGAATTCACAGGAAATCTCAGACCAGGCTGAGACGATGCGCAATGATGTTCTTCGAGGGTTGTCCAAAGCTCCTAAGCGTCTTCCAAGTCAATACCTCTACGACAACCGCGGGGCGAAGCTCTTCGAGCAAATCTGCAATACGGATGAATACTACCTCACTCGAACCGAGATAACGATTCTGCGCGACAACATGGATGAGATTACCGAGAAGATTGGTCCGGGCGCCCTTGTCCTGGAGCCAGGGAGCGGTAGCGGGATCAAGACGAGACTGCTGCTGGATGCGTTGGAAGAACCTGTTGGTTATGTTCCGATCGACGTTGCTGAGGACCAGCTCGCGGACTTCGCGGCCGCGACTGCTACTGAGTTTCCTGATATCGAGGTCATGCCTGTTTGTGCAGACTTTACCGGCGAATACGAGTTGCCCGAGAGTTGTGGCGAGGTGCGGCGTCGGGTGGCGTTTTTTCCGGGATCGACGATCGGGAACTTTACGACAGATGCGGCGATCGAGGTTCTTCGGCACGTCGGCGAGCTATGCGAAGAAGATGGATCTGTGATCATTGGGGTAGATCTCAAGAAGGATCCTGAGATTATTGAGCCAGCCTACGATGACGCGGCCTGCGTATCTCGGGATTTTGCTTTGAATTATCTGGTTCGGTTGAATCGGGAGCTGGGCGCCGATTTTCAAGTTGATCGGTTCGACTATGAAGCGAAGTACAACGATGTCGCTTCGCGTATCGAAATGGCACTGGTTAGTCAGTGTGACCAGACCGCAACAATTGATGGGAAAGACATATCGTTTGTGGCGGACGAACGAGTACATACTGAATACTCTTATAAGTATGGTGTTGAGGACTTTGCTGAGCTGGCTCGTGAGGCAGGTCTCAGGCCCGTGGATGTCTGGACGGACTCGGATGAGTTGTTCAGCGTTCAGCACCTGCGCCCGATCTCGTTCGACGACTAGTTGCCGGGTTCTGGCGTGTCTTGGCCTAGTGCGATAGCATTTCCGCCCATGTACTACGTTGATCCACACGTTCATATGGTTTCGCGGATTACGGATGACTATGTTCGCATGGCGCGGGCGGGGTGTGTGGCTGTGGTTGAGCCGGCGTTTTGGGCGGGGTTTGATCGGGGGTCGGCGGGTGCGTTTGGGGATTACTTCAGTCAGCTTACCGATACCGAACCAAAACGGGCTGCTCAATTCGATATTCATCACATGTGTTTTTTGTGCATCAACGCCAAGGAGGCGGAGAATGTCTCGCTTTCGCGTGAGGTGATCTCGATCATACCTGAGTTTCTCGATAGGCCCGGGGTGTTGGGGATCGGTGAGATCGGTCTGAATAAGAATACCAAGAACGAGGTTACGATCTTCGAGGAGCATGTCGATCTTGCGGCGAAGACGGACGAACTGATTCTCGTTCATACGCCTCACCTTCAGGATAAATACAAAGGGACGCGGATGATTCTGGACATTTTGCAGAATGATTCGCGGATCAAACCGGAGCGGGTGTTGATCGATCACGTTGAAGAGCATACGGTCAAACATGCTTTGGATGCAGGGTTTTGGGTCGGGATGACGCTGTATCCGGTGACGAAATGTACGCCGACGCGTGCGGTGGACATTATCGAGAAGTACGGCGATGAGCGGATCATGGCAAATAGCGCGGGGGACTGGGGTCCGAGCAATCCTATGAACATGCCGGATTTTGTCCGGACGCTTCGGACGCGTGGACACGATGCGATTGCACGACACAAGATCGCGTACGAGAATCCGCTGCGGTTCATGATGCAGTCGAAGCGGTTTAACTTTGTGCCGCCGATTCCAGTGCGGTCGAGCTAGCCCCTTGCTCGCTCGTTGAAGGCGAGTTTCGCTACGACTGCCAAGAGTAGGGTGAGGATCAAAAGGCCCCATTCGCTGACGGCGGGGATGGGGACGAAGTTATCGACGCAACGACCCTCTTCTGTATTGAACGGATCATCGGGGCAGTTGTCGCCGCAGGCAGCGTCTAGACCGTCGCCGTCTGAATCCCCGTCACAGAAAGTGCTCGCTGCCGTGGGCGATCCGCCCGCAAGCGCACAGCAAACCGGATCGCGGTTGATGCAGACGTCATCATCCAGGCAGCAGCCACGAGCTGGCTCGCAAGATCCAAAGGGTAGGAAAGCTCCCCCACGCGAAACGCAAACGGACTCTTCAAGCTGTTCACAGGGGCCTTCGTCGAGGCAGCATGCGCCCAGCGAAACGTAGGTGTAGCTTACGGTGTTGGTGACAACGCCGTCGTCGAAGGTAAAGGTCGTTGTTTCGCCGAAGGGGATGACGCGATCGAGGACGATTTCGACGACCTCGGTTGGGCCATTATCC
>JAJDDZ010000160.1 GCA_029260025.1 Phycisphaerae bacterium
GCCGGTCTATGGGATTACTTCCTGACGAAGCGGACCGAAGCTACGGTTTCGCCTCAACCGGCTTGTTCTGGTTGGGAGACTCTTTTACGTCGGCTGCCGCCAGCGTCGGATAACGCTCCGCAACAAGCTTCACTCGAAGAAACAGAAGCGCGGTATCAACCTGCGGATCAGCATCCTTGGGCCTACCGTTCTCGTCGGGCTGATCGAGCTTGGGAAGCTTGTCTTCCTCTTTTTCCGTCGCGTCTGCTACCTTCTCATCGCCGTCAGAGTCCTTGCCGTCTTTCTCCTTAGCGTCGCCCGCTTCGTTGTCTTCATCCTTCGCGTCAGTGACTTTCTCGTCGTCATCTTTCTTTTCCGCTTCGGGTTTCTTGGGACCAAGCATGTCCATCTCGCGACGACCCTGCCAAGCGTTATACGATTCCCAACGACCCAGCCGGATCGCAACGTCGGGATCAACGCCCCACTTCTCCGCACCCGGATGACGATGCAGCGACACGCCGCTTGGCAAATAATACCGCGCAGTCGTCAGTTTAAGCTTCGCCTGCGATGAGCTGAGCTGAATCAAATTCTGAACGCTAAATTTTCCAAACGTCCGCTCACCAATAACAACGCCGCGCTTGTTATCGCGAATCGCACCAGAAACAATCTCCGATGCACTCGCACTACTATCGTTCACGAGCACCACCAGCGGCAGATCAGACAGAGCACCCATCCCAGGCGAATCGAGCACTTGATCTTCACGGGGATTGCGACCCTTCGTACTCACAATCTTGTCGCCATCCTTGAGAAAAAGCGCGGACATCCGCCACGCCTGATCGAGCAATCCGCCTGGGTTCCATCGAAGATCGAGAATCAAACCCTTCAGCCCTTGCGGCTTGAGCTCCGCCACGACGTTCTCCAAGTCCTCAACCGTATTGCGCTGAAAATTCGTGACGCGAATGTACGCGATCCCGCGTTCCTTATCGCGCCAATAGTCCCAAGTTTCGTCGGGCTTGCGCTCCCAACCCTTGACCGATTGAATCTTCACGGTTTTGCGTGCAAGATCAAAATCAATGTTCTCTGTGCCCCGGCGAATCGTTAGAACGACCTGCGTATCACGCGGACCCGTGATTGTGTCCACAACTTTGCTGGTCGAATACCCTTTGATCGAAACGCCATCAACAGCGGTGATCACGTCACCCGCCTGCACACCAGCACGAAACGCAGGGGCATCCTCCATCGGCGTGACGACCTCAATTTCGTCAAGCTGGTTCTTCACGATCGAAATCCCAACACCGATGTAATCACCGCGTGTATGCTTGTCGAAGTCCTCGGTCGCACTGGGCCAAATGACGCTCGTGAAATCATCCAACGGCTCGAGTGAGCCAGCCATCAATTCCTTGACCACCAATTCTTCAGGAAGCTGCACCGTATCCTTGTTAATACGAATCGCGCGCCGGAACCGGCGAACGCACTCCTTGCGATCCACGCGAGGAGCGTTTCGTACTTGGCCTAGGTGCTGACCGATACGCACCTCGAAGTCATTCCGCTCGTCCACGTCGGCGAGACCCTCAAACGTCTTCTGTGCGCTTTTGGATTCCGCCAAGAGCAACATCTGCTCTAACCCCGCTTCAGTGATCGCCTTGAAGTCCGGCGTCTCAACGTAGTAATATTCGATATGCTCAAGGGCAGCCTCAGCGTCGCGCCACTGAACGCGCTCGATCCGCTCTTTCCAATTGCTCTTCTCGCCGAACATCGCATCCAAACGCAAGTGCGTCAGAACTTCGTTCTCAAGCTTTTCATACCGCGGCTCCCGATCATAGAGAACCCCAAGATCGGCATAGATGTGCCAAGCGTCTCGCCACTCGTGCTCCTTGCGAAACTTATCCGCCGCCTCAAGCGAATCATTCACCAAACGGCGCATCCAGTCGGTGTCCAGCATCGCATCGCGATCGCTAGCAACGTCCGCAGCCTTGATCGCCTGATCGAGCGCCTTGGTATGTTCCTTGCGCTCGATCCGAGCCTTCGCATACCCCACATACTTCTCAAATTCCTGACCGTCGATCTCCTTGCGAGCTTTCTGCTGCTTCTCAAACTCGTCAAGCCATCCACGAACTTCAGACACCTGCTTGATAGGAGAGTTGACCTTGGACAAGAGTTCGCCAGCACGCTCAAACTCGCCCTGAGAACAAAGCTTCACGCTCTGACGCCAAGTATCATCAGGCCGACTCGCCGAAGCGGTCTTACCATCTTCAGCATGAACCGATGTAAACCCAGCAAACGAAATGCCCACCGTCAGAATGAAAAGACTCAGCGCATAAGGCGTGAAGCGCAAATTGCGTTGCATGCGATCTCCTTCCCCGTAAAACAATAACGGGTTACGTGTACCAGCACATCACCGGCAGTCGGAACATGTTTCGGCGCAAGACCGCCCACCGTAAGTCGGCGAACACGCACCAGCCCCTATTTATGAATATACGAATCAACGGAGCGAAGGTCCACTAATTCTTTTTGGGGCGGTGACGGGAGTGAAACACACACCCAGCCACAAGAACACCACGCCCCCCCATACATGTCGGCCAGGACCGTTCTATCCGTAAACATACCCCGCGATGCACTCACAGGTTGAGATACATAATGACATTTTCGGACACTTCGTACCCAACCAGGCACGTCGGTGGACCCCCTCAATTGCGGCACATCTCAATCCCGAATACGCTCCCCGAATCCGTGACCAAACAAATAGACGGGTCCGCCGTGAGCGATCCTGTCATGAGATTGTATAACACATCCCAATCATGAGCGAAAAATCAGCCATTCGCGTCTTCGGTGCAAGGCAGCACAACCTGCAAGGAATCGACGTCACCATTCCGCGCGGATCACTCACCGTTATCACCGGTATGTCCGGGTCTGGAAAAAGTTCACTGGCATTTGACACAATCTTCGCCGAGGGACAAAGAAAATACGTCGAATCGCTCTCCGCCTACGCCCGTCAATTCCTCCAGCAGATGCAAAAACCAGACGTCGATAGAATCGACGGGCTTAGTCCAACGATCGCCATTGAACAGCGCTCCAGCGGTGCAGGTCCGCGATCAACCGTCGCAACAACCACCGAAATCCATGACTATCTCCGAGTACTCTTCGCACGAGCTGGCAACCCGCGCTGTTGGATATGCAACGCCCCCATCGTCCAACAATCGACCGCCCAAATCGTAGACGCAGTCCTAGCATCACCCGCAGGACAACGACTCCTCGTACTGGCGCCGATGATCTCCGCCCAACGCGGCAAACACGCCAAAGTCATCGAACGAATCATCAAAGACGGCTACGTCCGCGCACGCGTGAACGGCGAAGTCACCCTCCTGGAAGACATCAAACCTCTAACCGCCAGTAAAAAACACGACATCGACGTCGTCGTCGATCGACTCACCGTCAAACCTGAAATGAAACAAAGACTCGCTGATAGCGTCGAACTAGCAACCCGACTTTCGCGAGGGCGTGTTATCATCGCCGCGGACGCCGGCGACGGAAAATGGATCGATCAGCCATACAGCGCCGCCCTCGCCTGTCCAGAGCATGCCGAAGTACGCCTGGACAACCTTTCACCACAATTGTTCAGCTTCAACTCGCCCCAAGGTGCATGCGAAACGTGTCACGGACTTGGCACGTCCCTCGACTTTGACGTCGAACTCGTCGTGCCAGATCCGAACCGATCGCTCAACGACGGCGCAATCGCCGCCTGGCGAAAGCAAGGCCGAAAGCTCAACTCAGTCTATGTAGACACGGTCAAAGATTTTTGCGAAAGATTCAACGTCTTGCCCGACGCCCCCTTCCGCAATCTCAAAAAGAGCAAGACCAACATTTTGCTCAACGGCACAACGGAAGAAACTGAAAAAGAGTTCGGTGCATCGTTCGAAGGCGTCCTCCCCAACCTCAAACGCCGCTGGGAGACCACCGAATCAGAAGCAGCCAAGCACCGCCTCCACGGCTTTCTAAGCGAATCCGATTGCGAAAAATGCAAAGGCGTTCGACTCAACCAGCAGTCGCTATGCGTCAAAATCGGCGACCACAACATCGCCGAACTGTCGCACATGACGATCGCACATGCCCGCACGTTCTTCGACCAGCTCAATTTCGACGGCGAGAAGGCGTCGGTCGCAGAACCGCTCGTTTCCGAGCTTCGCCGACGACTCGGATTCCTCTGTGATGTTGGCGTCGACTACCTCGCCCTCGATCGAGGCAGCACAACCCTCTCCGGCGGCGAATTCCAACGAATACGACTCGCAGCCCAAATCGGAAGTCAACTCGCAGGTGTCTGTTACGTTCTGGATGAACCAACGATCGGCTTACATCCGCGCGACACCCGCCGCCTCCGCGAAATTCTCGAACGACTCACAAAACTCGAGAACACCGTCATCGTTGTCGAACACGACGAAGAAATCATCGCCGGGGCAACCTACATGATCGACATAGGACCCGGCGCCGGTGCAAATGGCGGAAAACTCGTCGCACAGGGGCCACCCGACGAAGTAATGCGATGCGAAGAATCCGTCACCGCACGCTTCTGGACCGGAAAATCAAGCGTCCTCGTCCCCAAGACCCGCCGAGAAATTGATCCAAAAAACGCAATTACAATACAGGGCGTCTCCGCCAACAACCTCAAGAACATTGACCTCAGCATCCCGCTCGGTTGTCTCGTCGCAATCACCGGAGTATCTGGAAGCGGAAAAAGCACGATCATCCACCAAGTATTGCATCGAGCCTTGAAACGCGCGATCGACGGGTCAGGTCCAAAGCCAGGCCCCTTTAAGAAACTTACCGGAACCTCCAACATCGACAAGGTCATTGAGGTCGATCAGTCCCCAATCGGCAGAACACCCAGAAGCAACCCCGCAACCTACGTCGGCGTCTTCAACCTCATTCGCGAACTCTTCGCCCAAACCCGCGAGGCAAAAATCCGAGGCTACGGACCACCACGGTTTAGCTTCAACATCAAGGGCGGACGCTGCGAACTTTGCGAAGGGCAAGGCGTTAAGCGAATCGCGATGCACTTTCTTCCCGACGTGTTCGTCACCTGCGCAGAATGCAACGGCGCACGATACAACCGAGAAACGCTTGAAATTCGCTATCGAGGTGAAAACATCGCCGACGTCCTCAATATGCCCATCGAACAAGCAACCCGCTTTTTCGACAACTTCGCAAAGATCACCCGACGCCTCCAAGCACTCAGAGACGTCGGACTTGGCTACATGACCCTCGGACAAGCTTCCAGCACCCTATCCGGCGGAGAAGCACAGCGCGTAAAGCTCGCCGCAGAACTCCACAAAGCAGCCGACATCCGCACACTCTACTTACTTGACGAACCAACAACAGGTTTGCATTTCGCCGACGTACGCAACCTGCTCACGCTCTTAGGTCGCCTCGTCGATCGCGGTCAAACCGTCGTCGCTATCGAGCACAATCTAGACGTCATCAAGTGCGCAGACTGGGTCATCGATCTCGGCCCGGAAGGGGGCGAAGCAGGCGGGGAAATCATCGTCGAAGGACGCCCAGAAGAAGTCGCCCTCTGTGAGCAAAGTCACACAGGAAGGTACCTAAGACCGCGCCTAGCAGGAACACCCCTGATCAAGATGCCGTCTTAACCGCAAGCTCCCCCGCCTCAAGAAACGCCACGAAGTCTTCCGCGGCAAGATACCCGCCGGTGCGTAAGACCAACTTCCCAGCCGCATCCAAAACAGCATACATCGGCGTCGACGGAATCTGATAGTCATCAACGACATCAAGCTCCTCCCACGCATTCACGCGGACCGGAATGAATCGCTTGATCGCATCCTGTACCAGGAGCGAGGGCAGGACATCACGGTCCATCGCCCGGCAAGGCCCTCAGCCATCCGCATAGAACACGACCACGACCGGCTTGTCCGATTCCTTCGCCTCAGCCATCGCGACCTCAAAATCGTTACCCCATCCCGGGGGCGGACCGACCGGTTTGGCGAAAACATTCAGGTAGACAGACACCACCAAGAGCCCGAGAAGAATGGGCACAACGATTCCGCGTCCGCTTCCATCCTGTCGCGTCTTGGGAAGGTCAGCCACGTTCGAAGGTTGGCCAGTATCGTTGGTCATAGTCGGTCCCGGTGCTCGGTGAAGATTGGGCAGTCGCACCCAGAAAGGAAGGTACGCCCCAACAAAGGGGGTTGTTCATCCATACGCCGCACAAAGGGCAAAAAGCGGGGCGGACGCGACTTATTTGGACGCCTTCAGCGTCGATTCATCGCCCTCAAGAACCCGAGACTTCACGTCACCACCAGGGGTCACGCGAATCTCGAGCACCTTGTGCGTCCGCGAACATGTCATGTGGATCGTCGTCTCCGGCATGTCGAACGAGTGCGACTGATTACAGGCCGGGCAGTCAAATCGAATTAGCATCTTCGCTCACCGTAAGGTTCATTCGTTCTGAGGTTCAAGCGCCGCCTACGCAACGCCCCCACGCGGGCAATTAAAAGCCCCCGACCCAGGAAACGCAACCCCAAACAACTCAAAACCTACAAGAAGATCAGCGTAACGACAAGAAACAACGGCAGAAGAATGCAAACGCTGTAAATCATGTACCCAAAGAAGCTCGGCATCTTCACGCCGCTCTGCTCAGCGATGCTCTTGACCATAAAGTTCGGACCGTTCCCGATATACGTCATCGCACCCATGAACACCGAACCCAGCGAAATCGCAATCAACATCGGAATCTGAATCGCTCCACCGGTGACGGTTAAAACATCCGTGGCCGCCGGGTCCGTCATCGTCTTTCCGGTCTCGAAGAACACCACATACGTCGGCGCGTTGTCGAGGAATCCAGACAGCGCCCCAGTCGCCCAATAGAACGCATGAGGCGAGCTCAGGTAAGGTGCGAGTGCATCGCCGCTAGCATTGAGAATCTCAATCGGCGCCTGCATACAGATAAAAATCCCAATGAACAGCGCAGCCACTTCAAGAATCGCGTGATAGTTAAACTCATTGTCATCACGAATCTTCTTCGACGTCAGCTTAAGCGAACCGACCACAAACCCAAGCATCAAGAGCTCCCGCATGAACGG
The DNA here is from genome assembly GCA_029260025.1 of Phycisphaerae bacterium. Lineage (GTDB taxonomy): Bacteria > Planctomycetota > Phycisphaerae > UBA1845 > UBA1845 > JAJRUK01. The sequence continues at coordinate 7,071 of JAJDDZ010000160.1, forward strand.
GAAAGCTTTGAAACCCAAACCCAAGAACTCCTCACCTGGCTTAACAAGCGCCACGCAAAAAACCACGCCCATCAACAGTACAAAGTTAATCTTCCCTGAGAGCTTCAGCTTCGTAATCTGAGTCTCATCGCGAACGATATCACGAACGGTCTCAGTCTTATAGACCTTCGTATCCCAGATGAAGTAAATGACAAGAAGAGCAACGCAGGTCACCGCCCAAGGAGCCCACAGACCAAGCGTCCAAAGAAAAGGCACTCCCTTGAGATAACCCAAGAAAAGCGGCGGATCACCAATTGGAAGCAAGCATCCACCGATATTACTAACCAGGAAGATAAAGAATACGACGGTGTGAACTTTGTGCTTACGCTCGGCGTTCGTCTGCAAGAGCGGACGAATCAAGAGCATACTCGCCCCGGTCGTTCCCACGAAGCTCGCAATCAGCGCACCTATCGCAAGGAACCCGGTGTTCGTACCCGGATGCGCAGCGAGATCGCCCTTCAAGCAGATACCACCACTTATCACGTACAACGAAAACAGCAAGACGATAAACGGAATATATTCCCCAAGAATCGCGTGATCGAGAACCGACACAACCTTCCCCGCACCATACGAGAACAGATAATACGAAAGCGTCATCGCCCCGAAGATCATCGACATCATCAGGCGATTCTTGTTGCTCTCCCACCAATGCTCCGTCGCCGAGATTAGCGGTAGCGTCGCGATGCAAAGCAAAATGCAAACAAACGGTATGATCGACCAGATGGCCGGCGGATGTCCGTGACCACCATGCGCGTCGCCATGCTCGCCCCCGTGTCCCCCCACAGACTGAGCAATCAGCAAACCGATCGCAACAACCCCAAAAGCGATCGCAGCCCAAGAAAGACCGCTAAGTTTCACGGGTTTATGTTCGTGCCCTACGGTAGGATTAAGTGTCGCGTCCACAGATTGTGACTCCTCGGTTCCGGTTACCGGCGCCTCGCGCCAATCCCCGGCCCGGGGTGACGATGCACCTTGGTTCTGACTCGATTGCGTACGGGCAGCGTCATCGCAAACCTGTACGTACCCCGTCCGCGCCGAAAATGCTCGGCGAGTTACGGTACTATCGGCAGTTCTCTCGAACCGTTTTCCAATGTCAACAACCAATCTCAATCCTCCGTTTAATCCCCGTAGTCAGGGGCGGCGTATGATGGCCAAAACCGTCACAACCGTCCATGCCCCTTGCGTCACTACATGGAAACGTCCGAAAAAACAACACCCTTTGGCTTGTGAGTGGTAGCAAGGCAGGGGCATCCTAGCCGATAACAAGAGGAATCCGAGGCCAACAGGCACGACAGTCCAATAGTAGCGATTCCAAACAGGACGAGAAGCTCAGCCTTGCGAAACAGGGGAAGGAGAATTGATCTTCCAACTACCTCGGCCGCCGACATGTCTTCTGGCGATTACCGCCATCCAAGTCGCCAGCGGTGTACCAGAACCCGCAACCCTAGTTCTACTCACCTTCGGTGCGATCATCGCCTGGCGACGGTCAATGCGTAGTGTTTGATGACCCCGCTCATTACGCACGCGTCTTCTGCAACGCCTTAAGCGTTTGGATTTGCCCTGCATGATAAAGATCATGCATCGCAGCCCCATGAACGTGCGCCGCTTGTTTGTTCACGCCACCGCCCGGACCATCCGTCAAACTCGCCCATGGCACCGACCCAATCGCGCCGCGGAGCGCACGATGTTCCGCATCCAAGAGCGCAACTAACTCCTTCCAACGACCGGGAGAAAGCGGCGCAGAAAAAGGAAACCAGTTACTACCCTTCAACACGAAAGACCCCCGTTTCTCCCCGAGAAGCCGCCGACGAACCGCGTACTTCCAATACGCACAATGAACGGCGATTTCCGCAATGTTATGACGACCGCGCTTGGGTCGCCAAACCGCTTGCGTCGCACTCACCCGGCGAAGCGTCCCCCGAAGCCCAGACCCGTGCCAAGCTTGCTTGTTATACGCCTCATCAAGCAAACGAAGCAGCAATCGCCGCTCTGCATCACCGGCACGTTGCCTCGCCATAAGATCACCCTTTCCTCTACATGCCGCCAGCGACACATCCGAACTCACGCTCTCTATTATCGGGTCCACCGCGTCGATCGTCGATGAGGTCAAAGGGAACAAGCTCATTATCCGCTAGTACAACCGCCGTAAGGGGTACACCCTGAAAAAGGATCACCGGCAGAAGTACCTTCGAGTTAAGATCGACACGATCTCTGCCTAGTCTTTTTTTCCTCGACATTTTCACTTGTTGATCGCATTTCGCCTTTTTGGGCGTTTGCGCTTTTTTTCTGCGCGTCGAAACGGTTTTGCGCAGATCATTTTGGGTTTCGATGGGTTCGTTCTGTGTCGGGTCGTTGATTGGGGTTTCTGAGGTGGGATAATGGGTTTGTTTGTATGTTTTTTGTTTCGGGAGCGGTTGAGGGATCTGCTGAAACTTCCGAAGGTCGAAAAGCCGAAAAATCCGAACGACCAGAGGGGTGGCTGGCGGCGGTTGTTGCGAGTTGAGTTTTGTGGTTCATCCGTTTTATTCCGTTCTTGCGGTCGCTACTGGTCTGTTGGTCCGAACAGCCGCCCCTTGCTAATAACTTGGCGGGTGATCGGTTAAGGGGAATTCTTAAGCGATCAGTGGGTTATGGACGGGAAACGGCGAAAAGTTCAAAAATCGAGAGGTCGAAATCAGTGAGGACGGGCCTTTGGGAGTTGTGGGAGCCTTACGGGGCTAGCCTGCTTGGGCGGATGTTGGGAAGTTGACGCAAAGTGCGACTTGCGGTGGGTGGTACCCGCCCTTCGTGACTATTGTTGGGCCAATGACGCAACCTGCGAGAGTAGTGTTTGCCGACTTCCTAAGACATGGTCACGCTAGCGTGAGCCATGCCACTCCGCCACGCCACCTCGGCATGTCACCCGCCACGTTTTTCACCCTATGGGGTATGTTTTTCGGAGTTTTGTTTCAATACCAAGCGCCAGTGGTTTTTGCTCGCAATTCTTGGGGGGAGTTGCTATTCTGTGATCTTGAAGCTCATACGAAAGGTCGTGGATGATGCGGACGAATCACTTGGTGATGATTGGTGTTGGTGTCGGTTTGTTCGGCGTAGCTTCATTTACGCACGCCGCGATTGAGTCGGTTCTTGTTGGTGGTCGTGACGTTGCGGCTGACTTGAAGAATTCCGGGGGGATTCCTAGGGTTGGCGCTGTGGGTGATGAGTTTCGTGTCCCCGAAGATTTGGCGGGTGAGGTTGGGACGAGCGATGACGGTGTCCCCGATGGGTTGACCGGTTCGGAGTGGAATAGCATTCGCGAGGTGTACGAGGAGAATCGTCACGCGGCGGTAAGTGTGGATGGCGAGTTTCGTGCGCGGAACCCTGGGCAACGGTGGGTGACTCATTTCGACGGGCGCGGGTTTGCTGTTGAGCCTAACGGGGCCGGATGGCGGTGGGGATTGGACTTGCAGAGTTATGGGTTCGCTGGTCATGAGCGCACAGTTGGCGGTGAAGCGGAGGTGACCTCGCAGGGCGATCGGGTGACATATGATTGGCACGACGGACTGCGGGAGTGGTTCGTTAATCGTCGCGGCGGATTGGAGCATGGGTTTACGTTGGGTCGTCGTCCGTCGGGTGCGGGTGACTCGCAACTTGTCGCGGGCGACCCCCGAATGGGAGACTGTGATCGGCTGGAATTAAGGCTGGCGGTTCGCGGCGGGTTGGTTGCGCAGGGACATGCTGATGGACTCGGCATTAGCTTTGTGGATGAACAAGGTCGCGCACTCGTTCAGTACGCCGGACTGAAAGTCTGGGATGCGGATCATCGCGCGCTTCCGGCGCGGATCGATGCGGACGCTACGGGGGTGCGGTTTGTCGTGGACGAGCGCGGTGCTCGCTACCCGCTGACGATCGACCCCACCGCCCAGCAATCTTACCTCAAGGCGTCGAATTCCGAGCCAGGTGACTATTTTGGCTTCTCGGTGGCCGTGTCCGGCGACACGGTGGTGGTCGGGGCATCTCGCGAGAATAGCAACGCCACCGGGGTCGACGGGAACCAGACCGACAACAGCGCCGGCGATTCCGGCGCGGCCTACATCTTCGTCCGCGACGGCGGCGGCATCTGGAGCCAGCAGGCCTACCTCAAAGCGTCCAACACCGGTACAAATGACGAATTTGGCAGCTCGGTAGCCGTGTCCGGCGATACGGTAGTGGTCGGGGCGTGGCTGGAGTTCAGCAACGCCACGGGCGTCAATGGGAACCAGGCCGACAACGGTGCCACGCGATCCGGCGCGGCGTACGTATTTGTCCGCGACGGCGTCGGCGCCTGGAGCCAGCAGGCGTACCTCAAGGCGTCCAACACCGATGCAGATGACCGGTTTGGCATCTCGGTGGGCGCGTCCGGTGACACGGTGGTGGTCGGGGCATCTGGCGAGGCTAGCAACGCCATTGGCGTCAACGGGAACCAGGGCGACAACAACGTCAGCTTTGCCGGCGCGGCGTACGTCTTTGTCCGCGACGGCGACGGCGCCTGGAGCCAGCAGGCCTACCTCAAGGCGTCCGACACCCATGAATTTGTCAGTTTTGGCTACTCGGTGTCCGTGTCCGGCAACACAGTGGTGGTCGGGAACGATGCCTACGCCAACGCCGGCGCTCCCGGCGCTGCGTACGTCTTCGTCCGCGATGGTGGCGTCTGGGGCCAGCAGGCCTACCTCAAAGCGTCCGACACCGGTGCAAGTGACGCTTTTGGCTTCTCGGTGGCCGTGTCCGGCGATACGGTGGTGGTCGGGGCATTTGGCGAGGACAGTAACGCAACGGGCGTCAACGGGAACCAGGCCAACAACAGCGCCGCCGAGTCCGGCGCGGCGTACATCTACGTCCGCGATGGCGTCGGCGCCTGGACCCAGCAGGCCTACCTCAAGGCTTCCAACCCCGATGCAGGTGATTACTTTGGCTACTCGGTGGGGGTGTCCGACGAAACGGTGGTGGTCGGGGCGCGACTGGAGGACAGCGACGCCACTGGCGTTGATGGGAACCAGAGCTACAACAGCGCTGTCCAATCCGGCGCGGCATACGTCTTCGTCCGCGACGTCGGCGGTGTGTGGAGCCAGCAGGCCTACCTCAAGGCGTCCAACACCGGTGCAAATGACGAGTTTGGGTTCTCGGTGTGCGTCTCTGGCGATACGGTGGTGGTTGGTGCGTATCACGAGAACAGCAACGCGACGGGCGTCAACGGGAGCCAGCGCAACGACCACGCCGATTCCGGCGCTGCGTACGTCTTCCTCATCTTTACGAACACTTGTGGGAATAGTCTGGTTGAAGTTGGCGAAGAATGCGACGATGGGGACTTGATCGACGGCGACGGGTGTTCCTCGATCTGTACGGTCGAGAGCGGGTACACGTGTGATGCGAGTGATCCTTCGGTTTGCAGCGACGACGACGAATGCGCCTTGGGCACCGATAATTGCGACGTCAACGCCACCTGCACCAACACCACGGGAAGCTTTACTTGCACCTGCAACCCTGGTGCAACCTGCAGCGACGAGTGCGCCTTGGGTACGGATAATTGTGACGATAACGCGTCGTGCACGGATACACCGGGGAATTTCATCTGCACATGTGACCCTTGCTACTTGGGCGATGGCGTCAGTTGCGTTTTTCTTGACGCGGATGGCGACGGCTTCTGTGACCCTGAGGACAACTGCCCCGGCGTCCTCAACCCAGACCAAGCAGACGGGGATGGAGACGGAATCGGCGACGTCTGTGATCCAGAAGTGTGTGGAAACGACTTCCAGGAGGGCAACGAAGAGTGCGACAGAACCGACGATCAGGCATGCTCCGGCGAATGCCTGCCAGATTGTAGGTGCGCTGGGGGAGTCGAACCAATCATCGCAGGCGACGGCGTGATCCAGCGTTTCCTCGATGTGATCCTGCCCGCTTCGAGCGCTGGCACTTACACTGCTGTGCGCGTTACGCTTTCTTCGCTTTATCACCCGGCTGACCCTCAGCCGACTGGTCAGCTAGACTACAGTGCGCACGAGGGGCAGGTTCGTTACCTGAACCGTCTTCTTGACGAGAATAATCTCCCAGTTACGGATTGTCAAAGCTCGGCGGCGTTTTTCACGTCGTACAAGTGTGCAACGCTTGGGTGTGAGCCTGAATATGCCGATTGGGGCGCGCTGTTCGGCGGTGCCTCGGTCTTTGTCACCGGCAATGCGGTCATTCCGGACTCTGCGTACACGGTATCCCACCTTGGGGCGAGCTGTGCAGGTAACGAGGCCGCTTGTGCTTTTGCTTCTAACGAGGTTGCTGTCGTGACTGCTCGGCACGGTAACACAAATGCTGATGTCGATAGCCTCATTAACGTCACCGACATCATCACGGTGGTTGACGTTGTGTATCAGACGGCTACGGCGTTTTTCGAGTATCGTGTGTACGTCCGGAACGCAAATCCTCAACCGCAGGCACAGGCGACGAACGTTGCGGACATCGTCATCCACGTCGATGCTGTGAAGCTGAAGGCGTATCCGTTCGGCCTGACGACGTGCCCGTAGTAGGCCTTGTTGCTGTGTGATTCAGCGCGGGCAACCGCGTCTGGGTTTACTCTTTGATGTGTTCATAGGATAGGGGTAATCAATGAACTCAGGCTCACAGCACACATCAGCAAATTGAAATGTAGTCAGCCACGCCGAGGCGGTGAGGCGAGAAATAGACACGGCCGTCGTTCAACACTTCCCACTAAGTACAGTGTTCGTCGAGGCGCAACTTCCTCTCGATATCCAGGAAATGGGCGCGGTCGATAACAGTAAGGGGCTCTAGCTGGCACCTACACCATCAGCGCCTCTTCCAACTCCCCTGTGACCTACGGAATCGAACATGCTCCCGTATGCCCCCGTGCCTACGGCTTGTCGCACGACCAACAAAACGGTAGTCTTATCCGCTCATACTGTTATGGAACTAGCGGCGAAACGGCGCGACCTCGTGAAGGGACGCTTTTAACTATTAGGAATCGTAAAATGGCATTCTGTGACAAGAGACACAACAAGAAATCCAACCTATTCATGGCCCTTGTTTTTTCGGCGCTCCTACCTGTCGTCGTAGAGGCCCAGACCACGACGCTTTCACTCGAAGCGACCAAAATCAACGGAGTCCCCCTCCCCAACGGAAAGACCGGGAGGATCGTCGCCTCACCAGGAGACATCATCGAAGCTAAGTTCTGGATTCGCGACTGGTCACCCAACGGAGAGATCCTTCGGTCGTACCAGGTCACGATGGACCCGGCCGGTTTCCTGAGCGGACCAGCTGGACAAATCGCGCCCGTCGGGTACGACGGAGAAAAACCGACCGACAACTCAGCCAACGCCTTTCTTGACGAATCGGATCCGGATTTTATCCATCAGGGCGAGCATATCATTCCACTCGTTCACGCTATCGCAACCGAGTACAAATGGATCAGCGTCGTCTTCGACAACGACAAAGGCCCCGTCAGCAAGCAGGACGGAGCAAAGAAGGCGTGCGGAACGGTCAGACTCCAAGTGAGCGACGACGCCCGAGGCGACTTCGTCTTGTCGGTCATCGAAGACCCCGAACTCACCATGTTCAATGACGCAAAGAATGAAAAGGTAAGACCTTTAGGTTTTGAACCGCTTGGCATCAACGTCCCGGAAGCAGGCAAGTGGGCAAGAATCGGGGCAAGCGTCCCGCCGTCCGGCGCGATCGACGCCCGTATCTCCCCCAAGAATAACGAATCCGCATGGAGCTCGATCACCCTGATCTCCAGCGGAGATGCTTCGTCTCTGTCACCGAGCGATTTTTCCGTGGAAGACGGGACGAACAACCCGCCCATCATTCAGGACATGAGAATCAATAACTCAAGCGTCACCCTTCTACTAGATCGCGGGATTCGCTCGGGGCGCTGGACCGTCGTGACGCATAAGTCCAGTGAATCCGCCACGAGAATGGCACACCTTCCAGGTGACGTAAACAACGACGGACAGAGCGATACAAACGACATCGATCAACTCATCGCATCGCTCAACGGCGCTCGCAAGCTACCGATCAATCAAGTGGACCTCAACGCCGACGGAAAAGCTACCGCCGAAGACCTTGCCAAGCTAATCAATCTTCTTGTAGACCCGAACGCACGCACGGCGAAGATCCAGAATTAGCCACAAGTCACTACGGACAGGTCAGAGCGCACGGATACGTAACGCCCTTCACCGCGTCGACCGTCACGGTGATGTCAGATACGTTCGCCCGCGTATCCAGATCGCAAGGCCACATATTTCCGCCCTCAAATGGAACAGATAGATTCGCAACTTGTTTCACGACGTCGACGACGGCAACGATATCAGTTACGTTTACGAAACTATCGCCGTTCGCATCACCCCATTTATATGTCGTCCCCGCGTCCGAAACAGAACCCACCGGACCGCTACCGAAGTCGCACAGAGTTCGGACCGTGTAATCGGTTCCCGGATGGATCTCTATCCCACCGACGCGGGCCTCGCCCCAGAAACTTGCAGGGTGGTACGACGGAATTGGACCTAACGTCAGCCCCGAACAGGCCCCAACGCAGCTCCCCCCCCCGGCACTACAATCAATGTCAAACGTACATGGCTGAAGATGATTCTCTCCTAGCTGGCAAAGCTTCGGACAATTCGCATCCGTTTGACAACTCTGACCAACGTTCGATCCGCCAACGCAAATACTTTGTACATAACTCGATACGCACGCGACATCAGGGTCGCCGCATGCGCCCTCCACGAGTAGGGCAAGCGGGGTAGCGCCTTGATCCTGTGGCGTGATCGAAAGATACCGTGGCCCAACACCCGCCACAACCGGCGGTAAGCACCCACCGCAATTGTCAGCAACATCGTCGCACGTTGCCGGATCCGGGCACGGATTACCCGTGGTTGAGATGCATTCGTGCGATAATATGCAACCAAGGTCTAGGTCACATCGCTGCTGCGAACAAAACAGTCCCGTATCACACAGAGCATCGTCGACCGTATGAACACAAACATCTACCGGATTCCCGCCCGATTGTGGCTCGCATGTATCGATCGTGCAGCTAACCCCGTCGTTACAGTCCGCCACGGTGTCGCAACCAACAAAACAGTCACCGTCGAAACACACTTCGCCGACATCGCAAGACACCGGAACATCCTCACAAGTCACAGTCGTAGGGTTGCATGTCCTGATGACGCAAGGATCAGGATGCGTGTTACAAAGGGGTGGATTGGCGCAAGTTCCTGAGGGGTGACAGATTTCGAGGGTACAAGGATCGCCATCGTCACAATCAGATGTTTGCAAGCAAGCAGCAACATTTATCACCGCGTCCACCAATTCCTCTGTCACATTACCAGTCAACGGAACAGGCGCTTGCAACTTGCTAAGAACCTTGGAACTAGCGCCGGGGATCTCCATCGCGCAATCGGCGAAAGCAACGAGACTTGTCGTCCCGAACGCACCCGGCAGAACCTCAAATTCAAACGTCGTAACGAGTAAGCCAGAAACGCTCACGCAAGGTGGCGCCGGCGGCAAGCCGTCGTTGCACAGATCGGCCGAAAGCTGATCAGTCGCAATATAGAACGCGTCACCGTCGTTAGCGGGCCCCGTAGCACCGCAAGGCTCATTGAACCCTGTCGTCCCGCAATCAAAAGGAAACGCTGAGTTGCCCCAATTGTAGGTATCCACCGGACACTGAAAACACGGATCAAGATTGTCGCACCCATCGATCGGATTCGGACTTCCTAGAGCAGCTTCGCGAAGTTTCAGCTTGTCGGGTTCCCAATCCAAAACCGCCGTTATGGCCACAATAGGATGCTCGTCGAGCGCGCATCGCGCGGACACGGTGTTGCAACCGTCGGCACGCGCTATCAAGTCCACCGCAACGATTTCGCCAACCTCGAACGGACCTGGAACTCGTGGCTGAAGCTCCAAAACGACGCAACGATAGGGGTCGTCTGGCTCCGGCGGAAAGGCAACACACGCACCCGCGTCACAAAGATCAACATCCTCACAGTTCGAAGGGTCAACGCAGTTTGTCCCATTTGCGCCCAAATCCGGGTGACTATCGCAAGAGTCGGTAGCCTCGTTGCAAGAGGAGATCCGACATTCCGCGTCGAGACTCGAACAATCAATGTCCGGGCTCGTAACACACCCATTCGCATTGGATGCCCCGTTGCCCGGGTCGCACGTCTCCGCACCCGTACAAAATAGTGTGTCGTCACAAAGGAAGTCATCCGGCTGGTGAACGATAACATCATTCACTTCATCACAAGAGTCAGCCGTGCATGGGATGCCGTCATCCGTCGCCGGCGGCGTTCCGGGTTGACAACAGTTTGCGCCCGTAAACGGATCACAGACCCCGATCTGATTCACGCAGAGCTCCGGTCCCTCACAAAACAAGAACCCGTTGAGGTCCGCACAAATCGTCGCCCCGTCCGGAGGATACTGGCATGTAAAGTCGAGTTTCGAACATTCGTTTCGCGTACAAAAATTCAGATCTTCGCAATTTGCATCTTCGAGACACATAACGCATCGGCCAACGACATCGCTGCAAAAACTACTGGCGCCGGTGCATGTAAAACCCGCATCGCAATCGCCATTGTCATCGCATGGACCGCTCTGGTTATTGTTGATATCAACGCATCGCTTACAGGCCGTCGGGGTCGAGTCCACGCATGCCCCCGCGCTACACTCCTTTGGATCGCAAAAACTCCCGCCAGAACAATCGGCTGAAGTCTCGCACTCAACGCACGCCCCACCAAATATCTCGCTACAAAACGTCGGAGGGTTAATCGGACATTGAACCGCGTTTCCATCTTCGCACTGGTTGGTGCCGAGGTTACAAGTTTCCGAGCCGTCGCAAAAAAGACCGTTTGAACATTGACCATTCAAGTAGCAGGCAACGCACGTTCCGTCCGAAGGATTGCAAAAAGGCTGCGTAGGATTTGCACAGTCCGAACTGGACAAGCATTCGACGCAAGCATCTAGGTTCTCGCTACAGGAAGTACCGACTGGACAGTTGACAGGTGTAGCTGTTGGGTCGCAGGCTGCGCCGGGATTACTCCCGCCAACGCAAAGTCCCCCCGTGCACGTCCCACCGTCAAGGCAGGCAACCGCACAGAGATCTCGCGTATCGTCGCAAACTTCAATTCCGTTACAGAACAAGCCGTCTTGACAACTGCGCACATTATTGAAGCAATTACCGACGCTGCAGATGTCAACAGTGCAGAACAACCCATCGTCACAATCAGGGGGCACGCACTGAGCAAGGGCGGACGTCGGGCCAGCCGAGAATCCGGCCAATGCGACGGCCATCAGCCACAGCTTGGTCTGAACCGCCGCTATGGTACTGATTGCATTTCGTTTCGTAGATCGGGTCCTCATGCGATTGTCCCCTTCGCTTATGACCACCAGAATATGATTCGCCGCGGTGTCACGACGTTCGGAGAAGAAAACGCGCCACTTCGATGCGCCCCCAGTGCGTTCCGATCTCGAAAAGTACCGAACCCCTGTAAAATGAACGCAACATCCCCTCCGCGTACTATATCGAATCTAACAGATTCGGTGTCGCCGAACAACTCTTATTTCTGAAGACACGTTCCAATCTCGCGCGCCGAGAGCTGTCCAAGTATTTGAGTCTAGGCGGCTCCAAGGCTCCGATCCACAAGCTTCGAGACGTTTTCGTTATCCAAATGAATTGACACTGCAATATAATTGCGCGACTCGAGCCTAGCTCAACGATCTGGCATATCCAAGTCATTGAAATTGCGATTCTACCGGACGACCCGCCCCGCAATCCACGTTTTCGGCGTTTTCGCAGTAAAACCGAGCGCCGGGAATGCCCTACATTACGAGTCATCCCGGTCTGAAGATGGACGTTGTTGAGTCACGATTGAATTTCACACTCGAATCCGCTAGGATCATGCAGACGGTGGTCCTGGCAAGGCGGCGGCTCCTTAGTGTGCGCTCAGTCTGTGGAGGACTCCGGTGCCGTAGAACCACGCTCGGCAGATCAGGGGCACTTGGGGAAGGTAAGCGATTCAAATGATCCGTTTGAGTTGGCGAAGAATCGTCGTATTGATAGCTTTGGTCGTTGTCTGCGCCCGCGCGTCGGCGAGTCCCTCGGTTGATTTTGAGGACCTTGGCGTCGGAACGACATTTGGCGCGCTCGATGGTCATGCCCCGGGCGAGCTGGTGTATTCGCAAAACGGGATCGACGTTCTCGTAGAAGATTTCTTCTTCGGGAGCTTGACCCAGCCCGGTTTCGCTGAGGTCGGCGGTTTCTTTACTCCGGACTTTGCTTCGAAACCTCTCTCGATCGATAACCTGAATTTGCGATTCGAATTCGGCAATGTTGGGTTTCCGGTTACGCAGGTGAGTTTCGAGTACGTCGAAGCTGGCGGTCAAAACAACTTCGCGGTTAACGGAGGCGCGTTGATACAGCTCAATCCTCTCAGCACACTTCCATCGAACATCGCCCCTAGCGTTACGGCGTCGGTGGAGGATGGCGTTGTAACGCTCATTGGTGAGATTGATTCTTTCCTTATCGGCGGGCAGGAGCTTGGGATTGATAACATTGTCGCGGTCCCAGAGCCAGCAACGCTTACACTTCTCACGGCCTGCGGTCTGAGTATGCTCCGTCGATTCAGACGTAAGAAGTCGTAGATTTCGCAGATTCCCTTCTCGTTTCGCATTCGTTACCTGTGCGCGCGGAATATGTCGATAGAATACTTGGAGAGGTTTCTTTCGAGCAAGGACCGGGCGTGGCTATCGTCGATGGCTGTTCTTGGTTTTCGATTTGAGATACTGGAGACGATGAATGCATAAGAAAGCGATTGTCCTTTTGTCAATGATGGGTGTGTTTGCAATTTCAGGTTGCCAGACGCCTGAGCACCGTGCTTTCGATGCACAGGTTTTGAACAAGCCCGCACCGGACTTTGAGCTGGACGCGCTCGGCGGCGGGAAGGTTCGCCTGAGCAATATGCGTGGGAAACCTGTTGTACTTGCGTTCTTCTCTCCTGGCTGACCGCCCTGCCGTGCGGAGGCTCCGCACTTGACGAAGCTTGCTGAGAAATACAAGAAAGATGGACTGTCTGTGCTTGCTGTTGAAGCGTGGGACGTGGAGGAAGACGAACTTGCTTCTTTCGTTAAGGGTGAAAAACTGACGCATCATTTTTTGCTCGAAGGTAGTGAAGTGACCGCCCAGTACGGATCAGGTAGTAACGTTCCGGTTGTCCTTTGGATTGATGGTAACGGTGTTGTTGTCGATACCGAATGGGGTTTTGAAGGTACCGCGTCGTTGGAGTCGAAAACGGAAGCGCTCCTCGCTCGCGGTAAGTAGCTGAGCGGAATTGTTGATTGAAATTCAGGCGGCGTATCGCGATTTGCGATGCGCCGCTTTTTTTTTGCGCCATGTCTCACCTAGCCCGCTTTGAATAGAAGTTGTGCGAGGAAGCCCAGGATGAACATGGCGACTGCGGCTAGCCGGTAGGTGCTGTCGGGTTGACTCGCCCACCAGTCGAAGACTTTGTCGGTTGCTTTTCCGCTGAGGAAGAACAGTCCCTTGAGCAAGCCGACGATGCCGATCACGATCAGGAGTGTTCCGACCCATCCGTCTATTTCTTTTCCTGCGCTGAAGATAAGGCTTCCGAGTGCGAAGGTGAGCGTTATGAAAAGCAGGCGCGCGCTCTTTCTGAATGATCGCTCGAAGACTTTGCGGATTCGCTTGGGGCGGAAGAACCACCAGACGGCGAGGATCATGTAAGCCCAGCCGAGCATGATGACTGCGAATTTTAGCATTGTTGTTCTCGCTTTTGACTCGCTTCTCTGTCGCGTTGCATCTGGTTTTCATGTTGCATGACGGTTCGCTTTTTGGCAAGGCGCGTGTTTTCTTTGCACTGTTTTTCTTGAAATGGGTTCAGGATGGCTTTGTTCCAAGGCGAATCGTCGATTGGTGGACGTGAGCGGGGGAAATGGGTTTGTTTGTATTTTTTGTCATTCGAAGTCTTCATCTTTTTTCACGCGAGTCCTTTGACCCTACTGAGCGCGGAACCTGCGCGCTCTTCTACCTAATAACTTGACAGGTGATCGGTTAAGGAATTTTCTTAAGCGATCAGGGGGTTAGAGGCGCTGGAGGAGGGGGTTTCGTGGCTACCCTCTCATCGCTTGGCGAATGGGCTAGGCTGCTGGTCAAAGAAAGTGCTCTAGCACCGCCCTTTGTGGGCGGGGCTAGAGCATCGCTTATTCAATGAATGATTGTCTTGTCTCGATTCTTCGTCGATTTATGGATCCAGTAGGTAAAGCCTTGTGATCGTGACGAAGGCGACGTCTGGTACCACAACTTGGAAGGAAGCGACGGATGCGTCTACGTTAAATAGTGCGTCAAGCTCTGTGGGGGTCTCCTGGTTCGTGAAGTTGTTGGGGATCGTGTCGAAGGTCTGGGTGCCGATGATTTCGCCGTTGGCGTCGAGGGCACGGACCTCGAGCGGGGCTTCGGCGGAGATCCCGAAGCCTTGTAGTGGAACGATTCGCAATCCCCCGACGATGCCGGAGCCTGTCCGGTCTAACTGCAAACTCGACACGTCGATATTTAACTGACCGTTTCCAACTCCGAAGTGATCTGGCTGTTCGCCTCGCTGGTAGTTGACCTCTGTGCCCTCAATCGCGAGGAACTCGACATTGATTTGGCCAACGGTGTCGACCTCGGTTTCGTCCAGGACTGATCCGGAATAGGTACCGGGATCGATCACGCCGGGTACGGCGTTTACATAGCTAGGAATCGGTAAGCACCAGACGAAGACTGCGCTCTGTCCACCGGGCGCGCCGTCAGCACCGTCGGTGGGCGTGTCGTCGCCATCATTACCGGCGGTGTCGCCGGTTCCACCTGTTCCAACTGTTGCGGTCGGCGAGCCTTTTGCGCCGCCTGCTCCGGGTGTTCCGAAACCACTGTCGCCGCCGTTGCCGCCATTGCCAGAAGTTGTGATTGCGTCGCCGCCGTCGCCGCCGGTAGAGGCTGCCCCTCCGGAAGCGTCGCCGCCGGCACCGCCGGTTGATGTTGCGTCGCCGCCGTCACCTCCGTCGCCACCATCGCCGAACTTGCAGTCGCCCCCATCGCCGCCGTTCGCTCCGGTGGTTGTTGCGACACCGCCGTCTCCACCGATGACGGACCCTGGGATTACCGGTAGCGTACCGATGTTTAGTGAGGATTCGCCGCCGTTGCCACCGGTTGCGGTTGCTTTTGCGCCGTTGCCGCCTGCGCAACAGGCGAACCCATCGCCGCCGTCACAGGCGTCTGCGGTGGCAGTACCGCCGTTGCCGGCGACGAGGTCTCCGATGGTGAGGTTTGCTAGGTTGCTCACATTACCGCGCGCGAAGATGCGTTTTTTGTTGTCTGCGCCATTGCCGCCGGTGGCTGTACCTGACTCGCCGTCTTCTCCGGGGCAGCCATCCGCGCCGGGTGCGCCCTTTGTGACCGTTGCGTCACCGCCGCCTCCGGAAGTACCTGGGTTTAGCGTGACGGGGCCGTTGAAGTTGATTCCGCCGGATGCGGTCATGCGGAAGTTTCCTGATTTTCCTCCGTCTTTGCCGGTCGCGCTTCCGCATGTGTCGGAATCAGAACCGCCGTCTCCCCCGTTTGTCATATTGAGGACGACGTTGTTGAGGTTGATAGGTCCGCCATTGTTCCAGATGTTTAGCCTCATGCCGTTCTTGCCGTTTTTTGGACCGGTACCGTTGTCTGGGTCGGCGTTGTCTCCGTTTGGTGCTGGTGGTCCGTTTACTGTCCAGCCATTGAGATTGAGAATCCGGTTGCCAAAGAAACGAAAGATAATGACTGGGTTGTCGCCTGCTGGGGCTGGGTCTGCTGGGTTTGGCCATGTTCCGGCGATTGTGATTGGTAGTCCTGCCGCTTGCTGGTTTGGACTTTGTTTTTTTGATTGAATGAGCTTTGGGGCTGCGCCGTCGAAGGCGGAATTGTCCGGTGGGAGAGGGACGAGGGTGTCAAGCTCGTCGCCACTGACGTCTTCGACTTCGTTGAACAAGTCGTCAGGGGTTTCGGTGAGCACGTCTTCTGTATCTGTGATGAGTACGTTTCCGTCGGTTTGCAATACGGCGTCTGAGGTGAGGGTAAGCTCAGCTCCGACTACGAGATAGATGCCTGACGGATGTTCGTTGAACTCGGTGCCATCGGACGGGGTGGTGTCTGAAGAATCTTGGGAAGTGATGGTTCCGCCGATGGTCAGGTCGCCGTCTACCTTCAGGATTACGCGAGCGTCAGTGGCCATGAGTGTTCCGGTTATGGTTGAATCGCCTGTGACGGTGAGCTTTGCGTTGTCGGAGAGGGCCCATACTTCTCCTGCGGGGATCGTCATTGTCGCGAGGGTTGTGTCTACGCTTATTGTTCGATCCGGTTCATCTGTACCGCCGTTCCCGCCGCCGCCTGTACCGGGGCAGCCGGCAAGAATCGTTAGGCTTGTTGCCAGGGCGAAAATGGTTGCGATGCTGGTTTTTGTTTGCTGGCCGAGACCATACGTATGCGAAGTTTTCATTTGATCACTCTCCGTTATCAGAATCAGGGTTTATGGAACCTTGGGTGGTAATCTACGGCGTGAATGCGGGGGGTCAAGGAATTTCTGTGGTTAAAAACTGTTGCATTTAGGGTAGGAATCGGCGCGGGTCGGATTGTGGCGATTTTCTTACTATTGTGACGATTGCACGAAAACTGAGGGGGTTGGCGCTCGAGTCTTGGTGGTTCGCCGACCGTAGTGCTTGTTGGTTGTGGGTGGTAATGAGAGTCGGTCCTTGGCGGCGGGAGATTGGAATAATTGGTATCTGTCCGGCGAGGTCGGCTGGCTCCTGTTGATCGCGAGGTTCAAATAGAGCCGAAGGTTGTCGATGCCGGGTGAGGGTCGCAACTTGTGCGATCGTTTGCCGAGTTGAATGCACTGGTTGGAAACCGGTACCACAGAAGAAGGTTTGCTTTCGGTGTTGGGTATGTTGGAGCGTGCCTGACAGGTTGCCTGCTACGCCGAGTGTTGGTTGCCAATTGGGTCATTGTACGCGCCGTCTAGCTCCCTTACGGTCGCTGCTCT
>JAJDDZ010000017.1 GCA_029260025.1 Phycisphaerae bacterium
GTGACTTGCGTTGGCAAGCACCCCGGCGACGCTCGGATAGAAGATTGGGATCACAACGGCCACCCAAAGAACGCAAAAGAAACACTTGACCCGCAACGGGCTTTCATAGAAGGGCGGGCACCGCCCGCCGCAAGCGCCACGCACGACGAAACGAATGAATCATACCAACCCCCACTCCCCTTGGCACAAGAACGCAATCAACGAAAACCACAAAACCGACTTTCAACGCCCAAAAAATCCAGCCCGGTAGCGCAGGTCGTTCTTCCGCCGCCAAGGCGGAAGGTTGACCTACCTTCACCAACGATCATCCCAAATTCGACCACCCCCCGTCCCCCGCCCCGATCGGATCATCGCCTTCAACTTCGACAACGCCGCAGGCGAAACCCCAAGCCCTCCCTCCTTCATTCATAATACGCTACTCATCGCTCCCCATTTCCCGCCCCAAACCCCCCTCACAAGCTCTAACCACCTGATCGCTTAAGAAATCCCCTTAACCGATCACCCCTCAAGTTATTACAGTAGAAAGGAGCGCATAACCTCAGCGCCAAGAGCCCGCATCTTATGTTTGAAAAACAATCAGGCAGGCGCCACTGTCCGGACCGACTCAATTGGCACGAACATGGAAACTCTGAAACAACAAAACATACAAACAAACCCATTTATCCCCCTCACGCCCCCCAATCAAAGATTCGACTCAGAACAAACCCATCTAAGCCCATTCCATGAACCAATCACCATGCAAGCCAAACTCGGAAAAATCCTAGCGCATAAAAAAGGCGGCGCGGACCAATACGATCCGCGCCGCCATCTCATCATTCAAAATTTACTCTTGAAAGGTCTTCCCGCTAGACCAAGGAATCAGCGTTCTTCGCCTCCTCGATCATCCGCGCAATTTCAGCAGCACGCGGGGATGTCTTGGCGGGCGTCGTACCCCCAGACGAGACCGTTGCAGTGCTCCCGCTCGCAGCTTTCACCAATCGAGCGGTCTCCGCAGCCGTCGGCGCCGTCGCCCGAACCGCAGGATGAGCGCTCTGGTTAGCAAAGTGCGTCACAGGCTGACCCTGCGCCGACAGTCGCTGCAAAGAGTCACCAGGATGCGTTTCACGCATAGACGGAATCCGTTCAACCGTCTGTTGCAATCGCGCCTGTGCGTTGATTGCTTCCTTGACCCATTGATTAAGCATCTGAGTCGTTGCCCCGGTCTCACCGACAAGCTGCTCAAGTCGCGCTGTCGCCTGACGCTCAGCCGCCTGAAGTTCTTCAGTACGACCCTTCGCTTCCAAGGACGTCTTAGAAAGATTCGCAAAAACCTTACGAACAGCATCACACACCCGCTCAAGCTGGACAGACTGCGCCTGCGCTTGCTCAAGCAGCTTCTTGGGCTGAATCATCAACGCCTCCACATGCTGCTCAATCTTATCTCCGTCCTTCTTAGCTTTCTGCATCTGGCGATCGAGCGAAACCGCCTGCGTCTCAACGTCTTCAATCACCTGCTGAGAGGACTGCAAGTTCTCAATAAAACGCTCAACAGAAGCATCCGATTCACACTTAAGCTGTGTGCTAGTCTCGATCATCTCCTGCGCAGAGGCGATAACATCCTGCATCTTCTGATACTGCGGAAGAATCTCTTCCATCGCCGCAGTAAGTTCCCCCCCAACAGATTTCGCATCACTGACCGTCTTGCTGACGGAGTCACCTAGATCTTTCGCATGCTTCACCACAGTCATAATACTATTGAGTCGCTCAACAATATCGCCAGCCTTCGTCGTCTCAGACGAAAGTCGCTCCTCAAACTCAACGGCCTTCTCCACATGCGTACAGAGATCAGAAACAATGGGCTGAACCTGGGCGCTAGCGGCATCAATCTTCGCAACAATCCGCTCCGCAGTCGCAGATTTCGTTGTCAGCGCCTTTACAAAAGTTTCAGACTTGGTCGTCAACGACCAAATATCCTTCGTCATCGTCTCGATCTTGCGCTGCGTATCCATAGCCTGCTTGAGCGTACAGTGAATATCAATATTCGCATCGCCAAGTTGCTTAAGAATCTTGCTCGCAGCCGCACTATGAGATCCGAGTCGACCGGTCTTCTCATCAGCGTGCGCTACGACGCCTTGGAGAGCTTCGTGAAGTTGTCGCGCACTCCCGTTCAAAGAATCAAGCTCGACAACCAATCGGTCCGCCGATTCATGACGACCCTGAAGACTCGTAGAAGTACTCTGAACCGATTCGACAGTTTGCTCCGCAGTAATCGTCGCCGCTGTGATCCGATCAATCGCTTCTTGACCTTGCGTCACGCCCCGTTCCAAATGTTCCGCAGTCTGCACAGCGTCGTGATGCTGTGCACTCAAGCGCGTCGCGACGTTCGTCGCCTCACAAGAAGCACAAGAAAGTTCTTCAGCGACCATCTTCCCAGCAGGAACGAGTTCCATAAGGCGGTCCGCCGTCTCCCGACCGGATTTCGTATCTTCATCAAACCTCGCAACAATTCGCTCACAGTCTACAGCCTTGGCCCGAGCAACGTCAGCCTGCTCACATGCCCGACCCGTTTGAATCAGGGCCGACCCAACACGATCCAACATCGATTCGAGCTCACCGCTTGCGCTCCCGCTCTTAGCAATCAAAGTTTCGCCCCTCGAGAAAGACTCGGCAAGCGAACTCGTCACGGCGGAGGCAGTCCCAATCAGTTCCTCAATCTTGCCGACCTGACCAGCCATGGACGACAACGCCCCATCAGCCTTATCGATGGCTTCGCCAACATGGCGTTGAGCATCAGAAACTTTGACCTGACGTGCTTCGATAGTACCCATGTCAGTTTCAATCGCGTCAACACGACCCGCGAGATCACCAAGTACCGCAACGACCTGACCCCGTGCCTCCTCGATCGCCCGGTTACAACGAGCATCAAGTTCCGTCTTGACTTTCTCGCCACATCGCGAGAGAATTTGATCACCAAGCGTTCGTTCAACCCCCTCCGCCTTCTCCATCGTGACAGCGAGCTTAGTCCGAATCGCGACCGATTGCTGCTCCGCCCTCGCCGAATCGCGAGTTACTTCTTCAATCGCCAACTTCGCAGACCGACGCAGCGCAGCCAACTTTTCATCCGAACCACTCGTAATTGCAGTTGCCCGAGCAAGCAACTTTTCCTCCGCAGCCCCGGTAAACGCTTTCGCGCGCGCGATCAACGCTTCCATATCGCGCCGCGCATCGTCAGAACCCGTAACCGTTTCAGAAATCGTTGCAACATGACGTTGAACTTCGTCAGCCTTGTCAGCAATTTCACCGGCACCGTCAGACAAGCGGCGTTCGATCGCCTCAGCCCGACCGCACGCAAGCTCAATTCGTTGAATCTGATCTTCTGCATCCCCTGCCAGAGTCCCAGCCCGAATCGCCCGAGACTCCATCGCCTCCACCTGCGACTCAGTCTCACCAGCGAGGTCGCTCAATCGTCGCCTGATATGATCCGCAAGACTTTCGCCCTCTTGAACGCTACCTCCAAGCACAGATATCACTGCCTCCGCACGACCAAGAAGCGCCGAAAGATGTTGTTCGACAGCGCCAACTTTCGCAAGCGTGATTTCAGTAGAAGAATTAGCCCGCTCGCTCCGCGAGACCGTCTGCGCCAACCGATCGTGAAAATCATCGGCATCTTCAAAGGCGGGAGGACTTTCAATATCCCCGCCATACGCAGACGCTGGCGGCTTGGGATCCTGACTATACTCAAGAGCAGGGGCCAACACATGAGCACCAACAGCGTCATTCGTCGGCGCTACGCGACCAACCGACGCGCCAGCACCACTCCAACCCCCCGCCACCTGCTCCGCGCCTCTCAAACCAATCTCGCTCGCAGCCACACTCCGAGCACCGGCAACATCGCGTCGTGTACTCGCAGGAATGCTCGAGGCATCGACCGATCGCATTCCAGCTCCGAACGCGGTAACGAGGGCATCGTGAGAAATCTGATTCAACAAGCGCGGAACACCCCCGGACGCCTCATGAATCGCTGTCATCGCATCAGCCGAAAATACACCAGCTTCGGAAATACCAGCCACACTCAAGCGATGCGTAATATACCCAGAGGATTCCGCCACACTGAAACCATGCAGAGTCCGAACCTGAGGAGCCGTTTGCTTCAACGCCTCCACAGTCGAACCTTCCAGCATGCCGGAAATCGCGGGTTGACCTACCAAAATGATCGGAAGGAGTTTTCCTTTGATTCCTTGGATCTCAGAGAGAAATCCCAGTTCTTGAAAATTCGCAGGCGTCATGTTCTCCGCTTGGTCAACAACCAGCAGAGAACGATGCCCCGCCTTAGCGGTTCGCACCAAGTGACGGCGCAGTCGCGAAACGGCACGATCCGCATCACCAGAAGAAGGAATCGAAACACCGAAACCCTTGCAACATTCCCGGATGAGGCTTCGCTCACCGCCGGCTTGCCAGGTGAGAACAACAGGATGATCGCTCGCGTCCAGTCGGCCAGCGAGCGCTCGCACAAGGAGCGTCTTTCCCATACCCGCCTTCGCCTCAACGACAAGAATTCCGTGACCGAAGTGAGCCTCGTATTCCATCGCCGCAAGCGTTTCGTCACGCTCGGGTGTTGCGAAGAAAAACTGGGCATCCGCACGATCTTCAAACGGCAAACATCGAAGTCCAAAGTGATTCGCGTACATGGGTGACTTTCCTGGCTTCCGTCGCCATCATCCCCCGCAACCATTGCGGAGGGTCCAATCCGAACCGGCGCACACAAATCAATCGCACGCCAATACACCAATAATGCTTTTAGGAAAATCGGACGTTGAACAGCGCCGCTTAAGTTATCGGGCAATCACAAATCTGCCCGAAAACGAGAAAGAAACATCGTAATGACCCCGAACCCCCCTGGGGATACTGAAAACGCAACCCAGCGTTCCCCGGCTACTCCTCAGACTCAGTCTCACCCTCGCTCGACTCCCCCACCTTCGGCAAGATCGAAACTCTCTGCACGACAAGTGTCCGCGACAAGACATCCCCAAGGCGCTGGCGGCTCGGCGTAAGAAATACCAGGATCGCAACCGCCGGAAATTGAAACTCAAGAATCCGCATCACATTCCGCGCTACCAGAGCTCCGCCTCTTGCTCGACCGCCGCCCTCTGCGACAACCTTCAAGCCCATGATCCGCTTCCCGGGTGTCGCCCGCATCGCGACCTCGAACACCAGACCATACAGCGCCTCAACCACACTAATCACTGGAAGCACCATCTCCAACGCGGGCGTCGGATTCCGCATCTGTTTGAACACCGAGAGCGCCGCCAGATCCTCGTACATGAAAAAATAGAGAATCCCGCCCCAGATCGGAGACGTAATGAGAAGGTCCAACAGCAGCGCAAACAACCGCGCCTGCAAGTCGGCAACCTGTTCAGTCGGACCAACCGCCACACGAAAAAGACCACCATCGCGCCGCGTCACAAACACAAACCCAAGGACGGCCGCGAAAACGACAAAAGGAATAACGTACCGAAGTCGCTGACTGAGCGCCGACGGAGCGATCGGAGCAAGGGCAATAACCGGACCAACCGCGTCCAGCTCTTCACCAGTGGTAACCGACCAACTGCTCGCTTCAACCACGCCTGCAGAGACCCGCGCCACCACAGCGCGAGCACCCATCAACGCCAACGAAGAGAATCTCTCCAGGGACCCGCGGCTTTCGAATGACGCAACGAACTCAGGAAGCGCCGTCCAATCCCCTTCATCTTTCCTATACCCAACCACGCGCGCAGCGTCCCCGCGCCCCTCGCGCACAACTAGAACCGGCGCGCTAGATGTCCATCCCGCACCGACCTCGCGTGCCTCAATCGGGATTGAGACATCCACCATCGCAGACCACTCCGCATCGCGCGACGCAGAAACACGATGAGCGAACGCGGTAGCACCCGTACCCCGAGAAAGCAGATCCATCGCTCCATCACGGACCCAAACCGCAACAACGTCCGCCCCAACATCCCAACCACCTGGGGCCCAACGATCCCGAACCCACTCCCCCCCTTCGTAACGAGCAAACGCAAGAGGAGCTTTGACAACGACCTCAACCCGCTCCGCCGGCGCTTCAATCTCTACTGACTTCGCAACCGCTTTATCATCACTCAAACCATCCTCGACATCGCCGCCCGAGACGTCGCTGGAAACCTCGATCCTCTCCAGCAACTGCGCAGCCACTTCCCCCGAAACCATCGCGTAGAGCGTTTGCGTCGAAACATCAGTAAAAATCAAGTAGGGAACCGCTCGATCAGGAAGACCAACTTCGACCCCGCGCACGGAATACGGTACCAAAGGTCGAGCATCGCGCGGCGGGACGAAACGCATGTGCGTACCATCTGAGAAAAAGACATGCAGATTTTCATCTCGCACGGTGGCTGCAACGACCTTCCCGGAAAGATCGGGGATTCTCAGCGGGCGAAAACCGAGATTCTCAGAATCCGCAGCCCGACAATAGGCGAGCCTCAGCATGCTCCCATCAGCCTCATCCCGGCGTTCACACAACCAGACGATTCGATCATTCCCCACAGCCAAGACATCAACATCTCCGCTCTCCAAATCCGAAGCGTGTGCGGTCCTACCGAAAAGACCAGACGAAAACGCTGCGAAGAGCAAGAGAAAATCGCGTGCAAGACGGGAGAAACGAGAATAGAAATGAGACCCGACTTCGTTATGTGCCATTCGTTACGCAGGCCTCAGGTGTGGAAAACTGCGGACCCGTCGGACCCACGACCGGATGCACCGACCATTTCGAAATCGTAAACGTCAAACTCGCGCCAGCGCCGGGCCAACTCGCCTCCATCTTATGCGGAAGCATTGGACCGCCTTCAGGGGGGTCGCGATAGTCGTTAAGACGCGAGTCCATTTCAAGTCCGCCATCACCATCACGAAACAGAACCCGACGGATCAAACGCGGGGCAAACCGATCTAACCAATATTCCTTTTCAACAACGACCGCCCCGACTTCATCCCGTACAAGAAATAGAATCTGCTGCGTTTCGGTCTCAATCCGTTGTACGCGCCCCACCGACTCGCTGCCAAGTGAATCGCCGATCGGACCTAAGCCCAGTGCATCGAGAAGTTGCCGCGGTCGAATCGGAAACGCGATGGGAAGCTCTCGATCGACCCCATGCACGCCACACAGAAATTCGTCGTCCTGTTTATTGTAGACCCAATACTGCTCCGCGTTGGACCCCAACAAAATCTGCCGATCGCCAAATTTCTTCAGATCGAATCGTAGGTATGACGGACTCAAGTAGAAGAGAACCCCATCCAGCGAGAAACTCCGCAGAACGCCATCCGCATCCGTAATCGTACCGTCAACACTCCCCATCGCGCGAAGCGTTCCGCCAATCAAAGACGCGTTCGCATTCACCACACCCTCAGCCACAACGAGAGGCAGGACAGAAAGCGGCTTTCGCTTGGGCTCTGTAGCCTGACAGCCCGGGAGCAACGACGCGCCAGCCACAATCGAGAAGAAAACGATCCGATCAATCAGTCGCATCGTCCTGCCCGTCTGCGCGTGAATCTGCATCGCCATCGTCAGCCTGTTCGACCCACTCGCCCATGTCGCCGTGTAATATTGCCGTCAGTTGTTCGCTCACTCCTTCAATTTGATCGTCGGTTAACTGCGGATTGACAATCTCATGCACTGACTTGTCCGAGACAAGAATCATCCGCCAGGTCTCGACGTCTCCTTCCGTCTTCGTTCCGTCGTACTTGATCAAGCGCTTGCGCATTAAAATGAGCGCCAGAACAAAACGAAACTGCACCCGGACAAGCTCAGTCTCATCGACAAGACGCAGGAAGAAACTCACCAAGATCTCGTTATCAACGAGCAGGCGTTTCTTCTTCTCCTTGACGGGCACGCGCGTTTTGAAAAAGCAGTACGCACCTTCTGGCGGACCGGGCCAAGCATCGACGGAGTAATCAACCCGGCGAAAAGTCGATCCCTCGTCGAAAAGGACGGCGTAGAACTCCTCCCCTTCCGCCAGAGACTTCCCGCTCGTAGAGCACTCGCCCGTCGTAGACCCTACTTCCCACTGCTGCGCCATTCATCACTCCCAATCGCGTCATGCCACTTGGCTTCGCGTAGGACGATTCTCGAAATAAAAAGGCCACGTCATTTCAGAGGCCATCCGGCTATACGCCAAGCAAAACGCTAGTCTACCAGCTTCTGCCCGCAACGCGCACCTTCAAACAAGATTTCACAAGCAATTCTCCCGCAAATATCCCTTGCGAACCGAAGCATACAAAGTATCTTTACGCAAGATCGAAGAACGCAAGCATATTTCCGCAGGGAGGCGCAACAAGTGGGCGGTTACTACAGACAACAGCGTCGAAAAAACAGAGCCATCTGGGCGATCCCCACAACCGCGACCGCTGCCCTGGCCCTATGGTACATCAACCCGACCCAGGACGCTCTCGATCCGGAGATCGAACGCCTCGCGATGGGCCCTCAACCCGTCTTGACGACCGATCGGCCAGAAATCGCCCCGCGAGGGCCGATTCGTACCGACGTTTCCGAAAAAGGGGCGACGCAGACCCCTGCTCCAGGCAAATCTCGAAGGCTCCCTGCTGAGAATACGAAACCCGCTACGACTTCCCGGGCGTCTTCGCTCATCGCGGCTGGTAAGCAGGCGCTTGAACGAAAGGACCCTGTGGCTGCTCGTGCTCATTTCAGCGAGGCGATGACGCTCGATGTTAACGATGCTCAAGCCAATCTGGTTCGGGCGGAGCTTACCCGCCTGGGTAACGAACTGATTTTCTCGGGACGAATTCTTCCGACCGATCCGCTTGTCAGCCGTTACATCATCAAGACCGGCGACAGCCTTGCAAAGATCGCCAAGGAGAACAACGTCACCGACGACTTGCTGGCTGAGATGAATAGCATTCGCAACAAGAACATCATCCGGGCTGGGCAGTCCATTAAGATCGTCAAAGGGCCGTTTCACGCTAAGGTTGATAAGAGCATCTTTTCACTCGATATTTATTTGGGAACGACGTTCGTCCGACACTTCCGCGTTGGACTGGGGCTCGACGACAGTACGCCGACGGGCGAATGGAAAGTCTCGACCAAGCTTAAGAACCCAACGTTCTATCCTCCACGGGGTGGCGAAATCGTCGCTGCCAATAATCCGAACAACCCACTTGGTGAACGATGGATCGGCCTGACCGGGGTCGCGGGTGAAGCTGTTGGTCAGCGGCGTTACGGAATCCACGGGACGAACGAACCCGAGAGCATCGGCCAGAGCAAGTCGATGGGATGCATTCGTATGCATAACGCCGATGTCGAGTCGGTCTACAACTATCTGATCGAATCCAAGTCGGTCATCACCGTGACTGACTAATACCTTTCAATGTCGTTCATCAAGCCAGTCGAAGCGAGTGAAGCGGCGGGGTTACTTGCTCGTATCTACGATGCGGCGATCAAGCGAACTGGGAGGGTGTTCGAAATCCTTCGTGTTCAGAGTAACAACGCGAATTCCCTGAAAGCGTCGATGGATTTATATGCCGCGACGATGTTGCGTGAGTCGTCGCTTTCTCGCGGCCAGCGAGAGATGATTGCCGTTGTTGTATCGAAAGCCAACGGGTGTCACTACTGAACACTCGCCCACCAAGAAGACCTCCGGGCTGAGGTTGCCACTGACGGATTCG
>JAJDDZ010000161.1 GCA_029260025.1 Phycisphaerae bacterium
TCGTGATGAGTTTGCTTATACTCACGACTGGAACAATCGCAACTAAGCGCCGTCAGCAGAGATGCACATAGCTCAAGTGGAGTCTGACAAACACAGCAGGCGCGCTGTGTGACCTGACCTGTCGTACCTGAAAACTCCATCCCGATGGCACCGGGAGTTTCGAGTGGAGAATTGGTCTTGGTAAACGTAGTCAAGATTGTTGATTGCGTTCAGAACATCATGCTTTATGTCACGAAAGTCGCCTGATGGGGAGGCGTGCGCATACTTCATTCCTGGAAAGTCATCGCGAGAGAGTTGACTCAAGCGTTCAGGCCGCGCGGTGATGTCGATGATGCAAGCCGCCGACCATTGGGGTCGCAATCACCTTGCCACGGTTCGCCGCCTCAACGGTACGTCTGATGGCGGGTGGTGATCCAACGGTAAATGCGCGCTGGCGCTGATGATATTACTCAGAGTCGTCGCATAGAATTATGCAAAGATGATGCTCATTAAGCACGATGACATGATTCAGACGCTCGCGACGTATGGCCCCGATTAGCCTCCCATTGATCGTGTTATGCCAGGGAGATCGTGGAGTCGTAATGACTTCCTCTATGCCTATATTCCTGATTCGTTGGCGGAAGAACTCGCCGTAGATCGATTCTCGATCATGGATCAAGAATCGTGGTATTGTTTCTTCCGGGAACGCCTCGGCGACTTGCTGAGCAGCCCATTCGGCTGTCGGATTCGCCGTGACGTTGAAGTGCGCTATGAGGCGTCTATCTTGTCGAAGCACAACAAGACAGAACAGAATACGAAATGTTGCCGTCGAGATCGTGAAGAAGTCAATTTCTGTGAATGGCATTCGAAAAGTGAAACGCGTGGCGTTCGAAAACCGTAGCTCCTGTCGAGAAGGACAAGTCTCCTGGCCCTCAGGATGTCGAAGTGTCCAAAAAACTCGGCCGAACGTAAGTGATGGCTTTGCCAAGTGTTAAAACCGACGAATCAGCGTGGTGGGATTGAGCTTTGAACCCAATTCGATCATGGCAGCTTCCTCTCCTGACCATTGCTGTCTAGATGAACCGGCTCAACAAGACGTCACGGACTAAATCCGGGAGGAGAACTTGATTCTCGAGTCCGAGCTCCAAGGCAAGCGAATTAGAATCACGGACGATGAACGCCGACGCCTGGCAGTGAAAGGCAAGAGTCTTGGGGAAAAAGCGCTCATCAATGTAGCGTCAATCGTCACGCCCGACACGATACTCAGGTTGCATCGAAAGCTCGTTGTCATGAACAATGACGGTAGCGCGAATCGTGGACCGGGCAGACCGCGCGTTGCGAACGAGATTCCGGAACTGACAGTTCGGATGGCTCGTGAAAATTCAGGTTGGGGGTATGCAACAATACGGGGGGGGTTGTTCAACCTTGGTCATGCGGTGGCTCGGGAGACGGTTCGCAGCATCCTGAAAGAGCATGGCGTTACTCCATCAACGGAGCGGCGCAAGCGGGTACCGTGGTCCACGTTTCTATGGAGTCATTGGGATTCAATTGCAGCTTCTGATTTCTTCACGTTAGAAGCTTGGTCGTGCTTCGGCTTACTCGATATCACGCGTTTTTCTGCATGGAGTTATCGAGTCGACGTATTCGCCTTGCAGGGATATCTGGGTGTCCCTGCGGTGCATGGATGAAACAGATTGGGCGCACCTTGGCCGACCCATTTGATGGCTTCTTGGCGGGGACGCGCTGCATCATCCTCAATCGTAACCCGCGCTACACAGGCGAGTTGAGAGGCTTATTCAAGCAGGCAGGCGTGAACGTGATTCGATTGTCCGCGCGCTCACCGAATCTGAATGCGTACGCAGAGAAGTTCGTTCGAACGATCAAGGAGTTCGTTGAATACTTTCATCACGAGCGCAACCACCAGGAGCTGGGTAATCGGCTGAGCGATCCATTGACTGAGGGCGAGAAGCTAACTGAGATGTTGAAGGTCGTGTACGGCTTGGCGGCGTGCTTCGATACCATTATAGAGATGCCGCTTAACGAAGCCGCAGTATCGGACAACATCAAGTGAATTGATCGATGCGCGGCAGGTCTTGAGTTATCTACCGACTACACGACCAGCTTAATGTGGGTCGAATTGGAAAGAGATATTATTTCTGACACTTAAGGTCTTGAACACTCCGCGATTCGTGTCGACAACGGTCGCGAATTTATTTCCAAGGCATTGGATCAAGGGCCTTGTTTGGAATAACTTAACGCTCGACTTCAGCCGGCCCGGAAAGCCTACGAATAATGCGTTTATCGAGTCCTTCAACGGAAAGCTGCGGCAAGAATGCTTGAACGAGAACTGGTTTCTGTCGTTGGAAGATTCAAGAACGAAGATCGAAAACTGGCGTGAGCACTACAGCGAACAACGACGCCACGGCTTACCGAGGAACCTGGCCCACAACGATTTCTCCGAAAACGGCCAGAAATACTTGACCGGAAAAGATCCCGATTGTCTAGTTACGATTGGTTCAGAAATGGAGTAAGCGTCAGCTACCCGAAAGCTCTAATCTAGAATGTATCAAGATATGGGGAGAGCGTCATCACCTCCTCGGTTCATTCGTCGATTACGTTCTCGACATGAGTCGACACTTTGTCAAGAGTGCGAAGGAAGTCAATTGCTGCGGGGTCGTCAAGATAAGGACAATATACACAACGAATGGTGTTTTTTTCTTGAACCTGCCATCCTTTTCTATTACGCTTGTACCTTGGCGGTTGGTCAGGGGCTATTGTCAAACTGGGAGATCGCGATGCTGCAACTCGATAACAGAATTCTGTCCCGGGTCCGCCTGCGCGGGAGGCAAAGCGGAAGTTCCGCTTCACTATCACGTCGGCAGTTTCTCGCGGGGGGTGCCGCCGGTCTTGCCGCGTTCGGTGTGATAGCGGACCGCGCGCACGCGCGAGGGCTCCGAACGCGCCTTAATCGCCAAAAAAAGGCACTGCGTTTCTCGCCGCGTGCAGTTGCTTTGGATCCCAATATCTTGGCGCTCATTGACCGCGCGACATTCGGGTTTTCGCAAGCAACCTATGATGAGGTTTTCGCCATCGGACAGGACAATTGGATTGAGGAGCAACTCGACTGGGGTTTGATCGACGACTCGGTTCTCGACACGATGCTTACTGCTTATCCCACGTTGATGATGAGTTCGCAGGAAATCTACGCCGCATACCAGATGAATCAGGACGTTCCACAGTTCGATCTGTGGTATGCGACACTCCTTCGTTTTGTTCACTCCAAGAGGCAGCTTCACGGACGCATGGTTGAGTTTTGGACCGACCATTTCAACGTTGACATTCAAGACGGGCTTGAGTGGGCGTTTAAGACGGCTGATGACCGCGACGTGATCCAGACTTATGCTTTGACCACCTTCCCGCAATTACTCAATGCGTCGGCGCGGAGCGCGGCGATGCTTTGGTATCTTGACAACTATACGAACCAAGTCGGCCACGCCCAAGAGAACTACGCCCGGGAGGTTATGGAACTCCATACGATGGGTGTGGATGGCGGTTATTCGCAGGCTGACGTGGAAGAAGTGGCTCGATGCCTGACTGGTTGGACGATCCGGAACCAGCCAAATTTTGGAGAGTTTGTTTACGTTCCCCAGTTCCATGACACGGGGTCGAAGACAGTTCTTGGAAATGATATCCCGGCGAGAACGGCGGCGGCGGGCGAACAAGATGGCCAGGATGTGCTGGACATCTTGGCTACTCATCCGAGCACCGCGGGATTCATTTCTCGCAAGTTGTGTGTTCATTTCCTCGGATACGATCCTCCGGAGGATATCGTCGAAAGTGTGAAGGCTACCTACCTCTCTACCGGTGGCGACATAAAGGCGATGCTGCGGGTCATCCTGAATGCTCCGGTTCTCACGAACCTTGCCACGCCGAAGTTTAAACGCCCGATGCATCTGGTCGTCTCACTACTTCGGGCGACGGACGCGACGATCACGGACCCGCTCGGCCCGCTTTACATGGCACTCTTGATGGGGCATTTCCCGTTCTACTGGCCGACGCCTGATGGGTATCCCGACAAACTGGAATCTTGGGCCACTTCTGCACTTCCCAGATGGCAGTGGTGCACGTGGTTATTCGATGGGTCGTTGGCTCAGTACGTTGATGTCGATCCGGATGCCCTCATCGCGGCAGAGGGAGGCAACGCGCCCGGTGAACAAGCCAATGCGATCAATAGAATCTTGACTGGCGGACGATTTCCACCATCCGACGTCGCGATTCTCCAGGACTTCTACGACAATGCCATCGACAATGATCAGTTCGCCATCTGGGATACATTCGGATTGGCTGCGTCGCTTCCGAGCTACCAATGGTACTAGTGATACAGGGCGCCTTAAGATGACCGAGAACTGTGTTTGTAACGCAAAGGAGCTCTACGTTGGATAACGAAAACCTGCGGAGTGTGGGCTGCGATGAGTACGAAGATTGGACGCGGCGCCGGTTCCTGATGCAGTCGTCGCGATCGACGCTTAGTACCGTTGCGACGCCCGCGTGGCTGCCACGCGTCGTCCTTTCCGGGGCGGAAAACAGTCGTGATACGCTCGTCGTCGTGTTTTTGCGAGGTGCGATGGACAGCCTGTACACGATTCCACCTCATGGCGATCCAAACTATTACGCACCCAACCTCCGCGATCCGACGCTCCGTATTCCACCGCCCGGTGATCCAGGTGGGGCGACGGATCTGGACGGTTTCTTTGGACTCGCCCCCCAGATGTCGGCGCTTCTTCCAGCCTATCAAAGTGGTCAACTGCTTGTTGTTCACGCGGCTGGCTCGCCGGACCCCTCCCGATCACATTTTGATGCGTTTAGCAACATGGAATACGGGACACCTCTTCAAACTTCGGATCTGTATAGCGGATGGCTTGCGCGCCATTTACAGATGGTGCCATCCGCAACCGGCGCTGCTTTGAGGGCCGTGGCGCTGAGCGACCTGATTCCTAAGACGCTTGCTGAAGCGCCAGCGACTCTTCCAATCGCTGACCCGGCAGGATTTGGTTTTCCCGGTCGAGCGATCCATGCCACGGAGCGCCGGGAAGCCCTTCAATTGAGTTACTCGTCGGCTGACGATCCCTTGCCGGCTGCCGCCCAGAGTACGCTGGATACCATCGACTTATTAGGCACAATCGATTTTCAAAACTATGCGCCGGTGGGGGGCGCTGCTTATCCCGAAACCCCATTCGGCAATTCGTTCAAATCGGTCGCGGCGATGGTTAAGGCTGACATTGGGCTTGAGGCAGCAATGTTGGAGCGCGGGGGTTGGGATACGCACAGCGATCAGGTCGGGCCGATCCAAACGCTGATGACGGATCTGAGCAATGCGATGGCTGCGTTCCACGTTGATATGCAGAACTTTATGAATCGGTTGACGCTCGTGGTGATGACGGAATTTGGTCGTCGGGCGGATTCTAACGGTAGTGCTGGCACGGATCATGGACACGGCAGCGCCATGATGGTTATGGGGGGCAACATCGACGGCGGGCGTGTCCTTGCGAACTGGACCGACGGCGCGCTCTTGCATCCTGACTTGCTCTATCAGGGTGACAGTCTGGATGTGACGACTGACTATCGCGATATCGTCGCGGAGATTCTTCAAAACCGACTTGAGAATCCTAGCATGTCAGACGTTTTTCCGAATTATACGCCAACATTTCAGGGGATTACGATCTGAAGGTCGACCGACGTTGCCTTGAAGAGGGGAAACACATGATCACAAACCGATTGCGCTGGTTGACATTGTTATGCACAATGTTTGTCACGGGGGCTGTTCTTGCTCAAGATTCTGGGATGTTGGGCGAAGATGGAACCTGGTTCCCTCACCGACTGGGCGCCGCGCAAGTGGCACGTCAAAGTTTTGCGGGACCGGGAGCACTCGACGTAGCGATTGTGGCGTCCGCCGCTAACGATGTTACATCACTATGGTTCACTGAACCTCGGGACGCTCTTTTGGGCAGCGGGTTCTTCAACAGTGTAACCATCCTTGACGCAGGCCAAGTGACCCCATCGCTAAATGAACTCCTAGCCTTTGACGCGGTTTTGGTTTGGAGCAACCTGGCGCTCGGCGATGCCACCTTGCTTGGAGAAAACCTTGCCAAGTATGTGAATCGTGGTGGGGGTGTGGTTGTTGCCGTCTTTGCTACGTCAAGCACCACTGCCGGTCGATCATTGACCGGGCGCTGGGCGACGCATGGCTATGAGATCGTTCCAGCGGCGAGCGGCAACATGACCGGATCGGCCACGTTGGGAACGATTCTCCAGACTGGGCACCCGACCGTATCGGGCGTCACAAGCTTCGCTGGCGGTTCACTGAGTTTTCGACCCACGACACCCGTCGTTCTCCCCCCCGGGCAGGTGATCGCTGAGTGGAGCGATGGTTCGACACTCGTTGCATCACGAGAGGATACCGTTGGAGCACGGGTGGATCTTGGCTTCTATCCGCCGTCGGATAACGTGGACGCGATCGCTGGAAACTATTGGGATCCGATGACGGACGGCGATCTTCTGTTGGTCAACGCGATGAAGTTTGCGGCTCAGCGCACACCGCTCTCCACCGGTGATTCTAATGGCGACGGCTTGGTCGATGAGACGGATTTGGCGAAGTTCGATCTGTGTTTCGGTGGCGAAGGCGTAGTTCCGACGACCGCGGGCTGCGCCGTTTTTGATTCGAATCTCGATGACGACGTCGATTGCTTCGATTGGGCTGGGCTGATCGTATTGTGGGATGGCGCTAGCTCGCAGCCGCCGGACACTTTTGCGTGCAGTCAATCCGTTCCGACAGTTTCAGAATACGGCACTATCGCACTCAGTCTGTCATTGCTCGCAGCTGGCGCTGGGATCGCCAAGAAGCGTCAGACCGTCGAATCATGAGGCAATTCCGTTAGTACGCCGAAGTAGCTTTTTCCCTTCGAGGTCCCTTGAATCCGGGCAACCAGTCTTGTATGATGGGTTCCGTTGTTTTTGACTGGCCCGCGCGCTAGGCGTCGCTTGAATGGTTGGTCCGCTCGATCGACTACGCGGACCTTCGGCCTTTTGACGCTGCCGTTTCGCGGGCCGTACGATAGGATTAGAGGGGGGCGAGGATGGGAAGGTTTTGCGTTGTTGTCGGTGTAGGTTGGCTCTTTTCAATCTGTGTTTCAGCTCGGGCAGATAG
>JAJDDZ010000162.1 GCA_029260025.1 Phycisphaerae bacterium
CGGTTCATGACGACCGTCGCACGATGCCCGTCCTTCGTATAGGTGATGTTTTTGAAGTCGAACGACTCGGCTGGTTTTGCTTCGGGGAAATTCATGTGCCGTCACTCCGCTCATATTGGCGACTATCGGTCTTCAGGTTTAGGCACTAATTGTACCGGAATGGACCGCAGATGCCATGACGAGGTCAGCGCAACAAAGAAGGGCGGACCACCGAAAACCGGCAGCCCGCCCTGGATCATGGGATTTCACGAGAGCACCAATGTGCCCGGATCAAACGATCGTGCTCTGTTACTTCGTGAGTTGCAGCATGTGCGCCGAATTGTTTCCGTTGATCCGTGCGGTTACATCGACTTTGTAGCTTGCGACATCAACAGCCCCGGTCGAGATCTGGACCGTGTTTGGAAAAATTCCGCTTGGAAGAACCGCCGAGAACTCGTTTCCGGCGCTCAGCGTGGTAAGGACAGAACCATCCACCTCGAACACTTGTCGACCCGAATCCCACCCCGTGATCGCGGATGTCCATGTGGACGCGCCGTCGATTCCGTTGATTTGCATACCATCAGCGTCGTAGTAGAAAATCTCAAACCCATACGGTATTCCGGTCAACAAGACACCAAAGTCATCAACCGGCGGATTCCAACGGAGTTCCAGATCCTGCGCGCCATCAAACGTAATCGTGCCAGGTCCAGAATACGCCGTCAGCGATCCGGGAGGACCATGCTGCGTGACCCTTGGGATACTGTGGAAAACGAAATTGATCATCCGCGAGTAAACCAGCGTGGTTCCACTTGCGAGTGTGACCTCGACTGTGAATGTGTCGCCGGTGCTCATGATGACGTTTGGGATCGCCCAGTTCTGGAAGTGGTTTGGATCAGCTTCTGGATTGAGGATGTATCCAACGCTCGACCAAAGCGTTCCGGCCGATCCTGGATTAGCGAGTGTCGTTCCTGGAAGGTAACTCGGCGATGGAGATGGTGGTCCAATGACCCGAACGCCGATGATGGAATCCGTAAACGATGGATTCGCGGCGACTTCAAATGTGATGACCGTGTCTGTTCGGAGAGAGTCCTCGATCCCGGGTACGTCACCATCGAAATACACTTGCGCCCGATCGTCGTTGATCTTGAGGTTCATGAAGAAATTGAGGATCAACCCGTCGCGGTCGGCAGGGTTGACGGTGGCATCGTTATCAAAATCATCAATCGTTCCGTCGCCATCATCATCCGCATCGAACGGGTCAATCAAACCATCTTGATCGACGTCGCACGACTGGCGAGGATTGTCCGTTGGATCACCCTGAGTTCCTTCGCCGCGACCAAAAGTCTCGACGCCAACAGGAGTCCCATTAGCGTCGAGTCGAGCGAATACATCCACGGCAACAGTGCCCGCTGAAAGGTCAGCATCGTCGCCGACCTGAATCGGCGCGGTTGTTCCCTCCGTTGGTAGGACGAGTGCGCCGAGGTTCACATCTCCGACGATCTCCAGACCGGTGTAACCATTTCCGCCGTCAGCGTCGGTTCCGTACATGACCGGGCCTGCTGGCTGCCCTGTTGGATCAACGATTGTCACAAGAAAGACTTCGCCCGGCTCGTCCGTGGGGATTTCGACCTCAAACCCACCACTCGCATCTGATTCCACGTAAAACAAGTCACCGGAATCGGCGGACATGACTACGACCTGTACCGCGTCAACGGCGTCCTGTTCGAAAGGACGTGCCTTACCCGCGCCCCCCGTACTAACGGTCCCACTGACAGAGCGTGCAGTCGTACTTCCGTCTCCATTAGTTCCGTCGCCGCCGCCAGATGTTCCGCCGGCACCGTCACCAACAGGCGTCGATGAATTACAAGCCGAAAGGCCCAGCATGAGCGCGCTGGCAAACAGAGCCACGAGTAGTCGTTGCATCAATAATCTCCAAGATTTGAAACTAAATCCTATGCCCTTCCCGCAAGTAGCGGGTTTGTGAGGTGATCGGCAAGCCCTTAGACGAATTCCAGTAGGACAAGGAATACTCTGGAAGCGCCGCCTGTGATCCTATCGGCCTGGATTATCGGAATGATTTCCGGGGACAGCCTGAGAATCAGCCTCCCGGAGCTACTTGGTGTGCTTTGAGTACGTCCACGGAGACGAACTCAATCGTTGAGATATGTGTAGCCTCAAGGACGACTGGCGGCGCAAACCCAGCCTCGAAAGCTTCCTTCCACCGCTCAACACAAAGACACCAGCGGTTGCCAGGAACAAGACCGGGGAAATGGTTCTCTGGAACCGGGAGCGACAGGTCGTTCCCGCACTCACGAGAGAATTCGAGAAACTCCTCAGTCATCTCAGCGCAGACGAAGTGCATCCCATGATCGCCCAGACCAGTATCACATCGCCCGTTTCGATAATACCCCGTCATAGGATTCATGCAGCAAGCACGAAGCTCCGTCCCGAGAACGTTTTTGGCAATCGTATGCGTCGTCATCGTTCATCCCTCCGTTTGTCGGCGCCGTTACGACGTTACGTCGTCGGGACGCAAAGGCAACTCGACGCGATTGGTGTATCCGCCCTCGACCACGCTGTGCGGAATTTCGCCTGGTACGTCGCCGCTTCCTGCGTCTTTCCCTGTCCTTGAAGTGCACGCGAAAGCCCGTAGAGCGACCAACCGTTACCACGCCATTTTTTCAAGTCCTCGCGGTAAACCATCTCCGCCTCGGCGTAACGCTTGGCGGCGAGAAGAAACACGCCGAGCGTGTGGCGCGATGGTTGCATCCATTCTGGCGGTTCCATGTAGATTAGTTGATCTTCAAGCACGACTGACTTGGTCAACTCTGCCACCGCACTATCAACCTGCCCCTCTCGGAAAAGTATCTCCCCCTTCAGAAAATGCCGAGCTATCTCAAGTATTTTTCGTGCGGGATTGATCGCCATCATCGCGTCCTCGGGGACTTCCCCAGCTGCCATTTCGAACGCGATCTCTTCTTTGCGTGCTTCCTCCACCTTGCCCAGTGCGGCGAAGGCAACGGCACGGCTAAATCGCCACATGGCCGTCGTGATCGGAAGGTACGCTGGCGGCGGTGATTGCTTTAGGATTTCGTCCCATCGACCGAATCGTTTTAGGGCGTCGTATTTTGCACCCATAAACCCATCGAAAAGGGGGGCGTACTCTCGCAATGATTCCTCAGGAACACCATTAACGGCATCGCTGGCCGCCCGAATGCTGACCTCGCTTCGTCCTTCCATCATCGAGGCGAACGAAAGCATGTGATGATTATGAATCATATAGAGTCGGTAGAACCCTGGCTCTGGCGCGATACGGCGGTATGCCCGGTCAGACGCGATCGCCTTCTCGTTTTGGATCGAGGCTTTGTCCCAGTTTCCCGTGAGCACATAAATATGCGATGGCATGTGCAATAGGTGCCCCGATCCCGGAACGGCCTCCTCGAGGCGGCTGGCGGAAGCAAGTCCCAGATTTGGCATTGGAGAGGCCTCGACCGTGTGGATGTAGAGATGATTAGCGCCGGGGTTTTTCGGATCGAGCGTCAGCACGCCATCGAGTACCGCCAGTACTTCCGTCGTCTCGGGTCGCGCCTCGCCCTCGTTTGACCACAGATCCCACGGCCGTAAGTCCATTAGCGATTCGGCAAAGAGGGTGCCAATATCCGTGTCGGCGGGATACTCATTCCAAAGTTTTCTCATCGCAGCCGCATAGGCTTCGTCCAGCGGACGCCGGTCCGATGGTTGCGGGTCAGCATACCGTTTCGACAAAGCATCAATTAAATCGCGCTCAACCGAACTGGCGTGCCTCTTGAGGGCGATCGCTTTTTGAAGTGCATCCCACGCCTTCTTCTCTCTTGCGGGTGGGACGACGGCGTCGTTGATATTGGGTCCATGGCAAAGAGCAACGCCCCACCAAGCCATCGCGGAGTTTGGATCCAGACGCGCGGTTTCCTTGAAACTTCGGATCGCTTCGTCGTGATTAAATGCGTACATCCAAATCAGCCCTTGGTCGAAATACTCCTGGGCTTTCTTCGAGGTGGTCGTTATCGCGCGATGATGCGTACCCATTCCTCGAAAAAGCTGTGCGCCGCTAGTGCGCTTCGCGCGGCCCGCGTCGAGGTGACTACAGCAACCTGCGAGCATGAGACAAAACGACCCAATAACCAATGCCCTGAAATGTCGCATCTTCGTTACTCCTATCGCGCTTTCTTGCCTGATAGCCTAGGATTCGTCCACGTTTGCGAACATCATATGAATAATATCGCCCGCAAATCCCATCACGTCCTTGGCAGCCGCTTTGCCTTCGTCGCTGCCGAGCGCCGCGAACATCGCCGCTTTATCATCAAAATAAAGCTCAGCCATCATGTAGAACTTGGCCTCCCCGCCGGGAGCGCCGATCATGTGCGAGAGCTCAAACCGTTTGAGGCCCGGCATCTTTTTCGCCAAAGGGCCATGGATTTCGGAGTAATAGTTCTCGAATGCCTCGACGTCCGCTGGTTTCTTGTAGAGCGCAATTAGTTTGACCAATGTTAAACCCTTTCTATGTGCTTTTGAAGAATCTTCTTTTCCATGACGATTTGCACCTGCTTGCCGCGAGCGAGTA
>JAJDDZ010000163.1 GCA_029260025.1 Phycisphaerae bacterium
ACCGTTGAGGACGGTAATGGCGGAACCTCCACGGCAACAGTCGATGTGGCCGTCAGTAGCGTCAACGACGGCCCATCCGGTGTCAACGATTCTGCGACGACCTCTGAAGACACGTCGGTTACGACGGGTAATGTTCTGGGTAACGACACGGATGCCGACGGCGATACGCTTTCAGTGACCGGGTTCACGCAGGCGACTAACGGTACCGTTGTCGACAATGGCGACGGGACGTTCGGTTATACGCCTGACGCGAATTTCAACGGGACCGACAGCTTTACCTATACAGCAGACGACGGTAACGGCGGAACGGACACGGCCACGGTGAATGTCACTGTGACGAGCGTCAACGACGGTCCGGTCGGTGTGGGAGATTCGGCATCGACAGCTGAGGATACCGATGTTACGACGGGGAATGTCCTGGCGAACGATACCGACGCTGATGGCGACACGCTTTCGGTGACCGGGTTCACGCAGGCGTCGAACGGTACGGTTGTTGACAATGGCGATGGAACGTTCAGCTATACGCCCGACGCGAACTTCAACGGCAACGATAGCTTTACCTACACCGTTGAGGACGGTAATGGCGGAACCTCCACGGCAACAGTCGATGTGGCCGTAAGTAGCGTCAACGACGGCCCGGTGGCTGCAGATGACTCGGCGACGACTGATGAGGGTAACGCCGTTACCACCGGCAACGTTCTTACCAACGACACTGATGCTGATGGCGATACGCTGTCAGTGACCGGTCATACGCAGGGTGCGAACGGAACCGTTACGGATAACGGCGATGGCACGTTCAAGTATCTGCCCAACGCTGGTTTCAGCGGCAACGATTCGTTCGACTACACGGTGGACGATGGCAATGGCGGGACGGACACTGCGACGATTAATGTAACGGTGGACGCGGCGCCCGCGCCAGCACCTTCCGCTCCGGAACCGGTAGCCGAGGTGGTTGTCGACGAGGTCGTCTCGGCAGATGCCGTTGATGGAGTCGTCGAGGTCCAAGAGCCACTCGCCGTAGATTCGGTTCAAGTCGATGTCAGTGTCGATCCGGTCGACGTCGTTGATGCGGGGGTGAGTGGGCCAGACGCGGTGACCCCGGCAACTCCAGTCGCCGATGCAGCTAGTGATACGGGAAACACAACCGACTCGCAGGGTCCCAGCCGCGATGCGCTGGGCGGAGTCGAGTGGGACGGAAGTGAACAAATCGGAGTTTTGGATCCCGTCGGCGACCTCGGCGACTCGGTCGTAGCCATTGGCGAAAACGATGGAGCAGAGAATTCGAGCGACGACGCGACCAATGACGCTTATGACACGGCTCGAAGTGCTGCCGATTTCGCGGCACAGTTCGAGACCAGTGAGGCTCTGGCGCTGTCCAATTTCGCGGCCGAAGGCGACGCACCTGAGTCACTAAACGTCGAGTTCCCTGAAGGTGCGACCGCAGGTGAGGTGTTCGATGTTGTTCCAGTTGAAGGCGGGTCGGGTTTTGATTTCGACGTGCCATCTTCTGAGGTGACAATAGGGCCAGTCCCGGCGATGGCAGGCGCCGCGTCGCGACCAGCGTTTGGCTCTGCTGAGTTCTCCGATGATCGCGGCGAGGAGTTCGAATCGCGCCGCATGGGCGCTTCCGACGACAGTATGGTTGAAGGACTGCCTGGCCGTGATTCGGATGCGACCGACGGCGTGACCGCCAGTCTCCAGGAAGTTGCCGATTCAGGCAACGCTGGATTCCTCGCGAGTCTTTGGGGAGCGGTTCGCGGAATCGGCGGAACGAAACGACGCGATGACTAGTGTCGTGATTTGATGCAGTAGTGGGGTATGCTCCTATGGAAGCGCCGGTCACTCGTGGCCGGCGCTTTTTCTTGCGCGCTAAGTGTCTAGGTCGTGCGTATCGATGTCGATCGGCGAGTGCATGTGGTCGGTAGATGACGGCTTGCACAGGACTCGGTAAAAACAGAACGCGAGCAAGCTCGTAACCGTGCCCACCGAGAGTACCATGATAATCCATCCAGCGGTTGTCATGAGGTTTTCTCCATTTCCTCGTCGTCGCTTGAAACGAAGCCTTGACGATCCCAGCGTTTGCTAGCGACGTTGATCATAATTGTGACGAAAATAGCCACCGCCGCGATGACGAGCATCGAAAGAAACGGAACCGTTTGTGTACGAATAGTCTCGACCTGACCGGGGAGGTTTTGCCAGCACCACGCGATGAAGATGATCAGAAGATACGTCGGCGAGATGTACTTAATGACGAATTTCCAAATCCAAGGAATCTTCAATTCCGCTCCACGCATCGCTTCATCATATCCTCGTTCTACGCCAAAGACCCATGAGAACAGGATAACCTCAAGCATCGCAAGAACGAAAATGAAGGCCGTCCCGACCCAAAAATCGATCGTACCAAGCGCTAAGCTCTCGCCACTGAACCAGAGAATGAATCCAGACCCAAAAAGCGTGATCAGTCCCAGTATTGTTACCGACGCACGTCGCCCGATACCCAAGCCCTCCTCAAGGAAAGCAATGGCGGGCTGAAGCATCGAAAGCGAGCTTGTCACGGCCGCTAGAAAAAGCATAAAGAACCACAAAAACCCAAACCACCGACCACCAGTCATATACTCAAACACGACCGGCAACGTCTCAAAGCCCAGCGAGAAAGTCCCGATTTTTGAACCGCTGTCGGCAAGCAAGTACGTTCCGCCCAGGAAGATGAATGCAGCTGGTATCGTAATCAGCCCACCAAGACAAACCTCAAAGAATTCGTTCGTTGCGCCAGCCGTTAGGCCCGAAAGTACGACATCATCGTTTCGTTTGAGGTAGCTGGCATAGTTGACGATGATTCCAAAGCCGACCGACATGCTAAAGAAGATCTGCCCCGTCGCGGCAAGCCAAGTCCCCGGATTCATTAGCGCTGTGACCCAACTCGAGCCATCGTTCCCCTGGGGATTCCACATGAAACCCAGACCCGTCAAGACATTTTGATCCGGGAGTGTCTCATCGGGCGTTCCCAATGTCAGGACGCGGAACAAGACGATCAGGGCGCAAATGGCCATCACGGGCATCGCCCGGACGCAAAAGGCCTCGATCCCTTTGGAAACACCACGAAAGATCAGGAAAAAGTTAATAGTGAAAGTCGCGAGGGCGAAGTAGACCAGCGGCTTTGCACCGGAAGTAAAAAGCGCGCCGTCAGCGCTTTGACCAACGAACGTGTTGTAGAACTCGGTACTTCTTGAAGCAAACTGAGAAGGGTTGTCCCCAAGGTCGAGACCACCTTTCAAGTACTCCCACGCGTAACCAAGGCACCACGCCTCGATAAGGACGTAGTACATGTAGATCATCATGGGGATCATTACCCCAAGCACACCGATATAGCGGTAGCGAGGCTTGCCACCAAGGATCCCGAAAATGGCTGGCGCCGAGTTGTATCCCTTACTCCCTCCAAACCGGCCCATCGACCACTCAGCCCAGCAGATCGGAATCGCAACCAAGATCAGCGCCACGAAATACGGAATCATAAACGCGCCGCCGCCGTTCTGGGCAGCCTGTCCCGGGAACCTCAGAAAGTTCCCTAACCCAACAGCTGATCCAGCGACCGCGAGGATAACACCAAGGCGCGTTCCCCACTGTTCTTTCGGTTTCCCTTTCGCTGACGTGTTCCCGTCTTGTAGATCCTGACTCATTAACTCAACTCTCCTGATGCGAAAGTGAAACCTGAGTCGCAGGCGATACGCCCGCGCATAGGTGCGTCGGCAAAATAAATACGCGCCGTCTTCTCTGCAATCCCGCCGCTCATCTTGTGATCACCGCGCCCGATGAGTTCGGGAGTGTAACCGATTGTCAGCAATCTTGGCAAACCTTGCCTCATCGACCGCCAGCGGCTACTTTTTCGATCACGTTTCGCACTAAATTTTCGGAGAGACCATGACGCTCGAACAATTCGCCGCAGACTTTGTTGGTTGGATCTGGGGTCCGCCTCTGTTCTACATGCTCCTGGGTTGTGGACTCATCTTCACCCTCGGTTCCAAGTTCGTTCAGTGGCGGATTCTGACGCACGGATACGCCTGCATCCGAGGCCGGTTCGACAAACCCGGTGACGCGGGCCACATCAATCACTTTCAAGCCCTCTGCGCAGCCCTCTCAGCGACAGTCGGTCTGGGTAACATTGCGGGAGTCGCTGTCGCCATTTCGATCGGCGGACCCGGCGCGGTTTTCTGGATGTGGGTCGTGGGTGTTTTTGGAATGGCGCTCAAGTTCATGGAATGCACACTCGCGGTCATGTTCCGCGACGAACGCGACGTCCCCGACCCCAGCGCACCGGCACTGATGGAGGAGGATGCTGAAAACAGAACGCTGGGCTACAAAGGCGAAAGCGATCCGGATTCAGGATCGAAAGCCAAGGCGCGCGGCGAGGTGCGCGGCGGTCCGATGTGGTATATCCAAAAGGCCCTGGTCGATCCGCTCAAGGCCAAGGGCAACTTCCTCTGGTTCCCGTTCAAAGTTCTCGCGGTTCTGTTCGCGATTTCAACGATGCTTAATTCATTCGGGGGAGGCAACATGTTCCAAGGCTGGAACATCTCGAACACGCTCAAACTATACTTCGACGTTCCGGTTTTCCTCTCCGCGACCATCGTTTCCGTGTTCGTAGCCATGGTTATTATTGGCGGAATCAAGCGAATTGGCACGGTCGCATCGAAGCTGGTCCCGTTCATGTGCGTCATCTATGTGGCTGGCGCGCTCTATGTTGTTCTGACACACGCCAGCGAAATACCCCACTATCTCTCCCTGATCGTGGAGTCAGCCTTTAACCCAACCGCCGGGGCAGGCGGGTTCGCCGGTGCGACAATCTGGATCGCGTTCACGCAGGGTCTTCGTCGTGCATGCTTCTCAAACGAAGCCGGTGAGGGATCCGCCGCCATGGCCCACGCAGCCGCAAAGACCGATGAGCCAGTGCGAGAGGGCGTTGTCGCCGGGATCGGACCCTTTATCGACACGATAGTGATTTGTACGCTCAGTGCGCTTGTGCTGCTCATGACCGGCGCCTGGCAGCGTCCAGCTCTCGGAACCGTCACAGCGATCAACGGAAATACCGTCGTCGTAGCGTGTAACCCCGACGTTCCCGACCAATTCCATCAGACCTACGCGCACTCGCTCGCCGGGGAAGACGGTCACCTAGCCGTCGTTCTCAGCCATGAGCAGGGCGGCGGTCCTGACACGGTTGTGCTTTCTGTGGACTCGATAAAGGGTGACCTCAGCGCAGGATGGACGGGGATTGCAAACGTCATGCTCTCCTTGGACAACGATGAGATTACCAAGGAACAACGTAAACAAATAGTGGTCGGTCAACCAGTCCACCTCGACCTCGACGGCGCAAAGCTCACGGCCGTCGCGTTTGATACGAGCATCTTCGGATTCGGAAAATACATGGTAACGCTTGGCGTACTATTATTCGGGTTCAGTACGATGGTGTCCTGGAGCTATTACGGCGAAAAGGGTGCCGAGTACTTGTTTGGCCCTGGCGCGATCCTCCCGTTCAAGTTCGTCTTCGTTATTTTCGTCTTTCTAGGGATGGTGCTCCCGAAATTTCAAACGGTTTACGATTTTTCCGACGCCACAACGGGTATGATGGTCCTATGTAATCTCCCGGCGGTACTGATTCTCTCACCCGTTGTGATTCGTGCAGCTAGAAAATATTTCAAGCGCCTGGACGCCGGCGAATTCGCAAGAAACGATCGATAACAAGGAGCAATCGATGCAAGACAAAAGGTTCTCAGTTGTCGCCATAGGGTTTCTTGTCGGGACAACCCTGTCATTGGGTTCCGCGTGCAACGTCACGATGGATAGGACCGCCGACGGC
Organism: Phycisphaerae bacterium; assembly: GCA_029260025.1. Taxonomy (GTDB): domain Bacteria; phylum Planctomycetota; class Phycisphaerae; order UBA1845; family UBA1845; genus JAJRUK01. The sequence continues at coordinate 5,852 of JAJDDZ010000163.1, forward strand.
GACACGACGGACGTTATGGATGACATGATCGGTACGTCCAGCCTCGCCGTATTCACCGACCCGGACGACGCGACTTTCTCAACGAGTGACGTGCGCGACGTTGACGGAGAGGTCGTTCAGTTCAACACCGAGACCTCCTCAATCATCTGGACCGACGGGATGACCTACCAGGATGGCCTCTGGTCCGTCAGCGGAAACCTTCTAACCGACACCGCCTTCTTCCAGGTGAGTTTCGGATCCGAAGGCGGCGAGCGTCGAGCGTACATCACCGAGTCCAGTACCGGAACAGTTTGCGATGTTACGCTCTTCGACGACGACATCCGGGTCTTCCAGACGAGCACACCGGTACCGCAAAACTAGCATTTCGCCCTCAGAATCTCAACCACCGACCGCCTCATCGAAGCGAGGCGATCGCGGGCGGATTCCGCGCGTTGAGTCGACCAAGTCCGGTCATGCGGCTACCATCCCCCTCAATGACGACATCAGAAAATCCAAAAGAAACTCCGGCAAGCAATGGCCTCTTCGACCAGACCCCAGAGACCTTGAGCGAGCTGCTCAAACAATGGGGCGAGCCAGCCTTCCGTTGCAAGCAGATCGTCGAGTGGGTCTACGAGCAGGGCGTCACCACCTACGACGAAATGACCAACCTTTCCAAGTCACTCAGGTTACTGCTCGCCGAGACACTGCCGTTTTATCAATCCACCATCGTCAAGGACCAGTGTGCCAGCGACGGAACGCGAAAGCTACTCCTCGCCTGGGCTGATGGCGCGACCAGCGAGTGCGTGATGATCCCAGACGGTGTCCGGCGGACTGCTTGCATCTCAACGCAGGTAGGCTGCCCGGTTGGTTGCGTTTTTTGCGCGAGTGGACTGGACGGCTTGCAGCGCCAACTCACCGCCGGGCAGATTATTGAACAGGCGATGCGCGTCCGCGAAATGGCCCAGGCGGACCGACTTTCAAACGTCGTGTTCATGGGTCTCGGCGAACCGCTTAGTAATTATGCAAACACCGTCCACGCCGTTCGTACGATCAACGCCGAGTGGGGTCTGAATATCGGCGCTCGGAAAATCACGGTCAGCACGGTCGGACTACCAACACAAATGCGAAAGCTAGCCGACGAAAAACTCCAAATAACCCTAGCCCTTTCGCTACACGCACCAAACGACGAGCTTCGCCGCGAGTTAATACCCTGGGCCGATCGCGTAACGATTTCAGAACTCGTTGACGCAGCGAATTACTATTTTGAAAAGACCGGACGCGAGGTCACCTTGGAATACATTCTCTTAGGAGGAAAAAACGACTCGCGCGAGTGTGCCCGCGATCTCGCCAAGATGTCCAAGTGGATGCGTAGCAATATCAATCTGATCCCGTACAACCCCGTCGATGGCTTACCGTTCGAGTGTCCAGCCGACGAAACCGTCGAAATGTTTCATTCGATGTTGCGTGAGCGCGGGGTCAACGCTCACGTTCGGGCAAGTCGAGGAAGCGATATCGACGGCGCATGTGGCCAGCTCCGTCGGCGCGAGGGGTCCGATTTCATTTCGATCACAACCCCGGACGAATCATAATGAGTTCGATATTGGGTGTCTGTGGTTGGGTCTTGGATCGTGCCGACCCGGCTCGCAGCCTCGAGCTAGCGAAACAGGTCGGCGCTTCCTGCGTTCAGCTGGGGTTCTTTTCAGAAAGCGCGATCGCTAAGGCTGATCCGCATCGCCTGAAAAACCTCGCTACAGAAAACGGCGTTTCATTGGTCGGTTCATTCGTTGCGTTCGAGGGCGAGGATTATTCTTCGATCGACGCCATCGCTCGAACTGGAGGACTGACTCCGGATGAGCGGTATTCCGAGCGAAAAAAAGCGATCGCGCGAGTCGCGACGATCACGAACGCGATTGGCTGTTCGTCGCTCGCGATTCATGTAGGTACGATTTCCGCCGACGATACGGACCCGACCTACCGAAAGCTGATCGACCGCACCCGCGAGGTCGCGGATCAGCTCACTTCGCTGGGGATTCGACTTCTCATTGAAACGGGTCGAGAATCCGCCGAAACGCTTGCACAGTTTGTTGACGCAATAGGTCGTCAAAACATCGGCATAAGCTTTGACGTCGGAAACTTCGTCATCTACGGAACCGACGATCCAGCTCGCGCAATCCGACCCCTCCGCCAACACATCGAAGTCGTCCATATAAAGGACGCAACTCGCTCACCTGCACCCGGTCTCGACTACGGGTCCCCAGCCATTCTCGGAACAGGAGATGTTCAGGTAGCGCGCGTGGTGAATAGGCTACGCACGACCGGATTCGCCGGTCCAATGCTCGTAGAGACGAAAGGAATCGACCCAGCCAGAGAGGGTCTCGTTTATCTGGGCACACTGCTAAAGTAGGGGAATCGCTTCCGAGCCATGTAACGATTCACACCCCATGGACGCTTGCAAACGATTCCCTCGGGTTTGCATCGGGTTGACAGCCACCCCGTAGCGAGTCGAAAATGCTAGCGAATTGGCGGGCCGCACAATCTTGGACCAACGACAGCACGATGGCGACTAGAACGATATCTCAGAAGCTCAGGACACTCGTCGATTACCTCGACGGATTGACCGAGCGCGCCACGATCGATGGTCTCGATGCCCAGTTGCGGGCTGCCAACGTCTCGATTGACGACGTCGCCGCCTTCGTTCGCTTCAACGATCACCGCTATCTCCGCAACCTCGTTTGCGAGGGTCCGTGGTATCATCTGCTCGTGCTCTGTTGGAAAAGCGGTCAGCGAAGTCCGATCCACAACCACGCAGGCTCAACGTGCGGCTTCAAAGTGCTCAAGGGCGAAGTAACCGAAACACGTTTCGACATGACGCCCGCAAAGATCGTGCATCCCGTCTCTACCCACCCACTGCCAGCAGGCGAGCTAGCTGTCACGCAGGACGCCGACATCCACCAGATGTCCAACCTACAAGCGCCCAGCCTAGACGTCGTAACTCTTCACATCTATTCGCCGCCACTATTTCGGATGGATACGTACTCGCTCACAGATTCGAAGGTAAGTGACTTTCGACCGATGGTGCTGGAATCAGCCGGCAGCGGAATTTGAGAAGCGCGAAGGTAGGGTAATCGCGCGCGGGGCAATAGCAAGTGCGGAACCGGGAAAAGTGGAACATCCAAGTATAGCGACATCAAGCGTGGCACCGGAATCCCACCGGTGGAAGTAGAGGCAACCCTATCGCATGTGACTTGACCGCGCCGCGACCTTCGTATTGTTCAGACCCGTCTCTCCGGGCGTGAGGATTCGCGGAGCGATCTCATTGGCGACGAAGATCGGATTCGTCGTATCAACGTGCCCCCCGTCCCATCCGAACTTCTTCGCATCTTCAGTCCATCCGATGTTGATCACGCGATGCTCTTCGCCCTCAGGGACATCCATCCCAATCATCCCAGCCGCTTCAACTCCACGTTGTCCATCGATGGTCCCGACCAGAAAAGTGTGCGGAAGGACCCCGTCTAGAGGCGAGTGAAAAACATAGATCGTCCCAGTCATCTTCTTCAAAGCTTGACGAATGTCGTAGTCATGTGACAGCGAGGAACCAAGCATGACGAGGTTATTGACCCGTACGTTTTCGCTGAGGTCTTCGATAGCCCAAGTCGCCACCCCCGTGCCCGCCGATAGCGCCACGATGTTTATCTTTGAATCGGGATAGCGCCGGTGATAGTCTTCGATTTTCCCAGCGAGCTGGCTAGCACGAATTCTTGCCCCGATGATGTTGAGTTGATCGATGATCGGGTTGAGCGACGTCGTCCACAGGAAAACCTCGACATCACCGCGATAACCGGCCCGCCGAAGACCTTCCCCAACGCTCGTTTGTCCCCATCCCCAGTTACCCGCGCCGTCCAGATAAAAGGTCTTCCCGAATCGCTCCGGAGACTGCACGCTGACAACACGTCCGCTAGAAGCGCACCCAGTCGCCAGCAAGAGCGATCCCACAAGGGCCAAAATGTGCAAGCTACGTCGCATGATAGGTTTCTAATCGCTGTGTCCATCCCCCGGCGCCATTCCCTAGCGCATAGTCAACCAGCCATTCCTATTCGACATGATTCATAGCGCAGTTTATCCTACAGGTCAACCCGATCAAGAATCGCGGGCGCCGCGGTTCGTATCGGACAGTTTGGCAACAGGTGCAGAAAACCATGAAGACTATCGTGAAAGTTTGTGGGCTTACCGAGGCGTCTGACTCAGTGGCGGCGTTGGATGCTGCCGCTGATTGGATCGGCCTAAACCTCGTAGGAGGTCCGCGCAAGTTGGACCTCAACGGGGCAATTGAAATCGCCTCGCAACTACCGGACGTTTCATGTGTCGTAGCGCTTGTACCGGTGAATGCCGATCCCGCTTTCGCTGAGATGCTTAAGCAACTTAGCAACGCGGGTATCCGCAAGTTGCAGCTGTACGGCGATGTGAATCCCGGAACGTTTTCGGACTTGCGTAGCGCTGGTTTTGAGACGTTGGCCGTCCTGCGTGCCAAGGATCGCGAATCGCTCGAAGACTTCTCCGCCTTCCTCGCAGCCTGCGGCGACGCTCTACCCGACTGCGTCGTCATAGACGGGTACGATGCGAGTTCCCTGGGCGGGACCGGTCGACGGGCGGACTGGGCCATGATTCGCGAGGCGAAGGCCGAGGGCATACTAGCAGGGTGGCCCCCGATAATCTTAGCAGGCGGACTAACGCCCGAAAACGTCGCAGAGGCAATCCAGACAGTGTCACCTGCTGGCGTTGATGTTTCCTCAGGGGTCGAAGCGGCGATCGGCAAGAAGGATCCGGCAAAGGTCGCAGCCTTCGTCGCCGCAGCCAAGAACCGATAAGTAAACCACCGGCGACAACAACGCTTCACCCCCGTCCCAAGTTTCTCGCGCGCAAAAAAGCAGTCGGCCAAAGTAACCTTGACCGACTGTCCCGGACCGTATCAAAGATTCGGTGCTCTATCGAGGAGTTTGCGTATTGCGTAGCCAAACAAGTGCGTCGTTAGTGATCCCGCTTAGTCCATTGCGATCAAGCGTAACAACAAGGTCGGTCGCGCCGTCACCATCAAGGTCAACAACCTCGATCGAGTTGATCACCGTGTTTCCCGAGACTTCTTCCGGAGATACGTTAGGGTCAGTCGTCGCGGGAGCGCGCCCCGGAGTTCCCGGCGAGTCGTCG
>JAJDDZ010000164.1 GCA_029260025.1 Phycisphaerae bacterium
GGCAGTGCCGCGAAGTCGGAATAGCCATGATCGTAATCGACCAGATGCCGCACGCCCTTTCGAGTGCGGTACTTGGAAACGTCCATACCACTATCACGCTCAATCTAACCAACCCAACGGACATCAACAAAGCTGCCGGGATCTCTCAAGTGGAAGACGAGGACAAGGGCTGCTTCAGTTCACTGCCGGTCGGGCAAGCTGTCGTTAAGCTTCAGAGCCGATGGACGAAACCGTTTGTTGTTCAGTTTCCGCTGGTTCAAGTCAGAAAGGGATCGGTAACAGATCCACAACTTTCGGGGTATGTTCGGCGAAATGCAACACGTCCATTGCGTAGGGCGCGACAGTCGGGCGAACTCGGGCGGATTACACGGAGTCCGATGTGGGATAGTCCCCTTTCTTACGACGCGCTACGTCTCTTGGAAGATGTCCAGCATTTCGAGGACGACGGCGTGAAGAGGAGATACGACCGTCTTGGCCTTAGCGCCGGAGCGGGGACACGTCTGAAGGAGGAGCTGCTCGAGACCGGATGGTTGGATGCACAGGTCATCGAGCTCGGACGAACCAGAAAGCTACTTCTGCGTTTGTCGTCGGATGCTAGGCTGGCGCTCGGAATCGAGACACCGTCTTCTAACGCGTCGATCGTTCATGAATACTGGAAACGGGTTTACGCAAGGAAGTTTGAAGCGGACGGCTATCAAGTGGAATTGGAGGCACCAGCAGGAGATGGGCGCGTCGATGTGCTCGCCAAGAGAAACAGTGAAAGCGTGGGAATCGAGGTAGAAACCGGGAAATCCGATGTTGTATCGAATGTGAAGCGAGCGCTGACAGCAAAGATTGGTCGGGTGCTTGTGGTAGTGACAGATGAAGTCGCGTTCAGGAAGGTCGAGCGAGAATTGGCGGGGGCGGGGTTGTTGATCGCAGGGAAGGTGGAGCTTGTCGATCGGCTCTCTGGTTTTCACTCTACATTCATCACGCCATCATGACGGATCGATCTGGGATGGCTACTTTACGACTAACCCTCGTCGCTCTCCATTGCCTCTTCCTCGATTGGGAGCCCCAAATGCTCTCGAAGCGCGTTCGTGAGCACAGAAGCAACTACACCTGTAGTCGATGAAGCGAGTGACGTTAGAGAGTTACTCGCTAGCATCATACCAAACGTGTCGCAGCCGCCGGTAAAACCTAGGAGTGAGACGATTACAAGGGTGCTTGTGCAACGTCGTTTCATCGGTTCGATCCTTCCTTACCGGAAAAATGCCCGGTTCAGTTTGTCTCCGCCAAAGTTAGGTCCTATGTTGACACCGATAGTTTGGTCGATTGCCTTTAAAGACTTGTGCGCTACACTACTGCCACTATGTTACCATCGCTATCAACCTGAAACTGGATTTCATAGTCCGGCCAGGAGGAAGCTAGCTTTCGCATAACCTTACCAACCAGTGTTCCCTTTGGGTCTTGGACATCCGCAAAGAGACGGTACTCGTTGCTTTGCCCATCCACCACGCGAAGCTGAAATTTTCCGATCTCTGAATCATTCCGAAGTGCGAGTTTGAAACCGGAACAAGTGATTGTTTTGCCTTCTGCTGACGCCTTGCGCTTCTTACCCATGAGATACCTCCAATCGAACCCTTAGTTTTGGCCCACATTAATCCTATCTAGTGTGTTGGCCACATCTTCCAGACTCTCAAGAATCGAGGGTACGTCGCTCGATTCAGGTGGGTATTCTTCAGAGTAGAATCTGGCCGACGCGCCTTCCAGTTCGAGTGCTGTAACGCCGCGTTTCTTCGGGCTCCAAGTTACTTCAACCGTTTGAGTGAGGACACCACTGGCTAGAGCTTCCTGTTGAAAAACGGGTATGCGAATTCGTCTTCGACCTGAACGTGGGTCAACTATGCTTAAGAACCCATTTCCGTTTGGTACAAACCGATCCAGCGTCAGAACAGTCTCAATCGAATCGCCTCGCCCGGTCGGCTTTGGGTCGCCGATCTTAGTAATTTTGACCTCGTAGTAACCGCGAGCGGTTTCGCCTCCATGCATGAACGATGTAAACATTGCGAGCTCAAGAAACTCTTTTCTTGCCGTGTGTCTTACGAAACAATGTCGCCCATCACGCGTCGCTTGGACAAGATGGTGCTGGCAATCACATGGTCTCTCTGGCTGACAGATAAACAACTCACTATCTTGCGCAAATCGAATGTATGCTTTGTAGATTTCATTTCTTGTTGTTATCGGTTTCGCCTTGAAGCTCAACGTCCCTTTTCGATTCAGGTTTCCCTTAAGGTTAAACACCGATGCGATCGTTCGAGCGAGGGTATTCGTAGATGCACCTGAAAAAACTGCCGTACGCGCATCAGTCACGGTTTCGCCGCCTGATGCTTCCACGAGCCATTCATCGAGCTCTTGGACAAAGATTTCCGTGTACTCAAGTTGCACAAACGGCAAGTAATCATGCGCTCTTATCAGGTTGTCCATTATCTGATGCGTATACATCCCAAGGAGGGCGTGCCGAAGGTCCTGTCCCTGCTTGCCGACACGTGCCGCTTGGCAAGAGGGGAGAAGGAGAACAAAGACACCTAAGGCCATCCTGACAAATCTCTGCCGCATGACTCCTCCATTCAGTATCGTGTATCGAGGTGATCGCAATAGCAACCTGGCATCGACACGTGGGCCTCTTTGACATATCACTCCGCGCGGTGACGTTCGACTCAGAAAACCGACGACCGCAACCGACCTGTATAGTTCAACAGTGAAATTCTGCAAGCACACAAGGACGACTGTTTGCGTCGAATCTCGGTATGCGGCATGCGTATGTCATCATCACCCCGGGGGTGATGACGGTCGCCATACCGCTTCTCTGGGGCAGATGTTTGCGACAACAGACTCTATGTGCGAACCCGAGCTCGAAAGTCAACTTGGCTAAATAGAGTTTTCATTTTGTACGTCGCAGAATTTGATTACGCTGAGCGTTCATTGAGTGGAAGGTTTCCTCAGCACAGAACCCGACTGGGGATCGTAAAGAATCGCGCCGTAGTAATCTCGCAGAAAACGACCGACCTCGTGTTGTTTCGTCGTATCGAATGCGTTGCGCCTCATGCTCGTGGTCAAGCTACCCATCGCCACGATCGTACTTGGGTCCGCGACAATGTTCTTCCAACTCTCGTGATGATCGGCGTAGATTCCATCGTGATGCGCAAAGTAAATGCCGCCTGCAGAACGATTAAGATCGTAGAACTCATAAAACTCCATCGTAACGTCGAGCGTCTCTTCTATCGGCACAATCCGATCAAGCGTAAATCCAAGGGCTGTGAGGGTGTCACCCAAGTCCTTGGGTTTTTCCCGAAAACCAATCGTCAGGTCGAACGTCATGAGTGTCCCTTCCCGCCTTGGTTCATGGCACGTCCCCATCCGTCGTACCCCGTTCCGTTGGCATTGAAGTAGAAATCCACACCCTTTATCTGAATAGCGTGTAAGCCATCGTCGTCCTCTGAGAGATCTAGCTTCGTGGCAAGGCCAGCATGTTCTTTTAGGTCTTCCGCGAATCGTTCTAGTTCTTTCCCGATGCGGTGGATCAAGGGGCCAGTTCTAGGATCGGTGACATATCGACGGGCACATGTTCTTCCATCGGGGTCTGTCCAGAGATCGAGATTAGTTTCGCCTGATTGTTCAAAATCGTAATTGCGAAGTTCAGCCACGAGGCCCTTCCGTTTGACTTGCACGGTTGCCATCCCGGCTTCGAGAGTTACGACAACGTCAGAGTCGCGGATCATGATTCGCCTCCGATGCCGTTTTGATCAATCATGAAACCGAAGGCCATGAGCTTGTCGCCAAGGATGGAAGGATTTTCTCGAAAACTTAGGATCAGATCGATCGTCATTTGTAGTCGTCCCCTCCGCTGGGTACAGGTCCGCAGCCGTCATAGGCGGTTCCGTCCGCGTTGAAAA
>JAJDDZ010000165.1 GCA_029260025.1 Phycisphaerae bacterium
TAGGTACGTCGCGATGATGACCTGCCCGCCGACGAAATCGCTTAGGAATGGAATTGACTCCCACGTCTTGCCGAACATCGCCACGAGAACAACCGCTAGCGTCAACAATGGCGTCACGATCGCAACCGTGATCGTCGAAAAATGCCTTGCGTAGAAATAGTTGTAAAATGCCCCGGCGATGAACGAGAGCAACACAGCCCCGCCGCCGAACACCCAAACTGGCGCATCCCAAGGGTCCGATGATGCCGCCAAGACGCCATGTCGAACTGCCAAAATGAAAACTAGTGAATTTAGGTAGAATGCGACACTCAAGGCACCCATCAGTCCGAAGAATTTCCCCAAAATGAACACGGGTCGACTGACGGGCTTTGAGATTACGGTCAGGACTGTCTTGTTTTCGATTTCGCGGCTGATGACGCCGGTCGCGCTGAATGCTGACAAGAACAATCCGCTTAGCAGTAGCGTAGAGAGACCAAGGTCGAGGAGGAGTTTGTTGTCGTCGTCGAGGGTGAACCCCGCAAGCGAGACATTCAGAATCATCAGGAGGGTCGTCGCGAGAAGTATGACGCCGTATATTGGCTGTCGTACCGTTTCGACGAAAGTGTTCAAACTAAGCGTGTACAGGCGTTGAAACATCGATTCTTGAGACCGCAACTAAGTTGAGACAGCTAAATTTCGATTGAAACTGCAAGCCATGCGTCTTCATTGGCCGGGCTAAACTGACGTTGCGCGGATCGGATCCGGCGACTTGCCTGGCTCGTCCTCAATCACCGTACGCGGCGGCGTAGCTTGCAGTTCGGAAAAGCAAACTATCCACGACGGCGGTCGTAATGCAAGAGAGCGAATGATCGCTCGATTAGGTCAAGAAAAATATGGCAATGGAACAATCAGCGACAGATGGTCGGGCACGGTTGATCGCAGCCTGGGGATTCGTGATCCAGACTGTGGCTTGCGGGGTGCTCGTATGGCTTTCGATTTGGAAAGAGTCCGACGCGGTGGCCACCCTGGCTCGATTCGTGGGAGCGGGGATACCAATCTGGGGGATTCTCTTCCTCGCATTCAAACAGCTTACGAGAGTTGCGGCTGAGCAGCTCGAATCGGCTGAGCTTAGGCGGGCGCAGCAGGCGGGCGCGAGTGACGGGATCTTTGAATTAGACGACGAAGCGCTCCTGATCGAGCAAAACAAGCTCCGGTGGATGATCCGGATTTTGCTTCCTTCGGTGACGATCCTCGTTGCTGTCACTCTTCTTGTGGGACATGCGGTTGGTTGGGATTGGACTCTGGGCGAGGCGTTCGGCGAGAACGGAATCGCTCGGGCGAAGGATCCGACGCTGTTGATGTGGTTCATCGTTGGGGTTGGTTTTGTTTGCTTCGTCTCCTCGCGGGGGGCAGCCGGCATTGCGCGACTTCCGAACTTTCGCCTGATTCGTGCGGGGGCGACTTACATGGCTGCGATTGCTGGGGCGTGTTTGCTCCTGGCGATTGCCCTGATGACGAGCGGAAGTTTCTCGTGGACCGAGCCGCTGTTTGCTTACATCGTTCGCGTGGCGATGCTCGTTTTGGGCATCGAATTCGCAGCCAACTTCATCCTTGACTTCTATCGCCCGCGAACACCCGGCGCTGTGCCAAGACCATCGTTTGATAGCAGACTTCTTGGGCTCATCGGCGAACCCGGCGGGATTGCCAAGTCGATCGCTGATACCGTCAATTATCAGTTTGGTTTTGAAGTCAGCTCAACCTGGTTTTACCAGCTTCTCCAGCGATGCTTGTTCCCGCTCATGATGGGGACGTGCGCGATTGTTCTTGCACTCAGCAGTATCGTCGTGGTCAACGCCGACGAGCAAGTAATCGTCGAGCGATGGGGTCAGCCAATCGGTAATCCGCCCGCGATTCTTGATCCGGGACTTCATTTCAAAATGCCCTTTCCGATGGACGTGGTCCAGCGTGCACCGGTTCGCCGCATGGCGGAACTCGTCATCGGCGACGCGACTGAGGATGGTCCGGAGCACGACGGTGAGGCGATCCTCTGGACCAAGGCGCATAAGTTCGTTCCCGAGTTGATGCTGTTGGTCGGATATACGCCTGGCGCGCGCTCGGAAGATGCTCCAACGCCGATCGCACAAATTCCATCTCCAGCAAAGCCGGCCGACTCCGCCGACCCCGGCGGAGCTGGGAAAAGCGTCCCCGTTGGGCTTCTCATGGTATCCGTACCGATCGAGTATCGCATTAAGGATGTTCGTAAGTTCCTCTACACGTATGTCGAACCCGAAAAAATCATGGAACAGGTCGCGAATCAATTCCTCTCTGATTACGCAGCTGGCGTTGACCTAGACGCACTCATGGGACCGCAGCGAAGCGAGCTCAACGAACGCCTCGAATTGAAGTTGCAAGAGAAGCTTGACGCTATGGACACCGGGATCGAAATCGTCTTTGCCGGACTTCGCGGGGCACACCCTCCGGCCGAAAGCGGTGTCGCGGAAGCTTTTCTAGAAGTCATTACCGCACAAACAACCAAGGTCGCAACCATCAGCGCCGCGGAAGGCGAAGCGCATAGAATTCTGACGGCTGTCGCGGGTACCAGCATCGGGGCGCAAGCGCTCGACGACGCGATCCTGGAGTTCCGTAAGCTCGAATCAGATAAGGGCTCGTCGCCGGGGAAGGTGGCCGAGGCGAAACAGCGGGTCGAAGACATGCTCTTGGGGAACCGTGCGATCCAAGTCCACACCCTCAGCGGCGAAGCATCCAAGCAGATCGGCGAGGCCCGCGCTAACGCCAGCATGCGAGTCGCCGCTGCGGCGGGTATGGTTCGTGCTTTTTCAGCGGAGGTCGCCGCTTACGAGGCAGCCCCGAGTCTCTACATTCAAAGAAAACTTCTCGAACCCTACGTCGCGATTGGCGGGGTACGCAAATACATGATCGTCGGCGATCCCAAGAACGTTATCATTGAGTACGAAACGGAAAAGCAGATCGGTCTGGACAGAATTCTTCAGGACGGCACAAACTAGAAAGCCCACTCGGCCAGCAGACCGACGGAGTTTGAATTTCATGAAAAATATGGCAACCATACTGGCGGGTATCTTCCTGCTCATCGTACTGGGGCTCTACATGTGTACGTTCCAGGTGCGCTTCACCGAGGTGGCTATCGTTAAGACGTGGGGTAAGCCCGCCAAGGATGCGATCACAAAGCCTGGCCTGCAGTTTAAGTGGCCCGCGCCGATCCAAAGCGTCGTGGTCTACGATAAGCGTATTCGTACGCTCGAAGACAGAACCGAAGAAACGCGCACCGTCGATGGAAAGAATATCCTGCTCACGACGTTTACGCTTTGGCGCATCGCCGACCCGTCGAAGTTTCATACGAACTTCCCGGAAAGCGTTCGCGACGGCGAAAACAAGCTGCGAACCACCGCCATGACACACAAACAAGCCGTCGTCGGACAGCGGGCGTTCGAGGCGTTTGTATCCACTGATCAGAATACGCGGAAGCTCCGCGAGATCGAAAAGGAAATCGAAGCACGGGTGGCTGAGGACGTCACTGACGATCTAGGAATCGACATCGTCGGTTTCGGAATCAAGAAACTTGGTCTTCCCCAGTCCGTCACCAGCGCCATCTTCGACAACATGAAGGCCGGCGAAACCAAGAGAGCCAGAGAGTACATCGCCGAGGGTGACGCCGAGGCAACCAGAATCCAAGCAGAGGCAAAAGCAACCGAAGCTCGCATCCTCGCGGCAGCAGACGGAAAGGTCCGCGAAATCGAAGCGGAAGCGGAAGAACGCGTCAGCGCTTACTACAAAGAATTCGATAAGCACCCGCAACTGCGAATTTTCCTCGACAAATTGAGAACCGTTCGCGCAGCCTTTAGCCAACGAACAACGCTCATCCTCGACACCGAACAATCGCCCTTTGACGTCTTCTCCGACGAAAAGCGGAGCGAGGTTCGACCGGCGGGGACCAATTAGCTCGCATACGAAAGATCAACATGCATCAGCACCACAATCACGACGACGAGCACGCCCATCGGAACCTCCACGAGCTTGAGGCGCCACTAGACGCTGCCAATCAGTCCCTCGCGGATGCGCTCATGGCTAGCTTTAAGATTCTAAAAGGGATCATGCTCGTCCTTGTCGTTCTCTACCTCGTCTCCAACATTCGCCGAGTCGATGGTCACGAGCAAGCGCTCTTGATCCGCCTGGGAACGCTTAAGCCACAGGTTCACGAGGCCGGACTCGTCAAGGCGCTTCCATTCCCGATCGACGAAATTCTCGCGCTACCGACGCAAAAAAGTAACGACATGACGGTCACGAGTCATTCCTTCTTTCGACGACCCGACGAGATCGGAAAACCGATCGCCTTTATCGCACGCGGCGGCGGCGGACTCATTCCGACGCTCGACGGTGCGCTACTCACCGCCGACGCGGGACTGGTCCATATGCAGTGGAAAGTCATCTACAAGATCGATGAGGTACGGGACTACGTTTCCAATATCGCCAGCGACGAGCTAGAAGCAGCCGAGTCGCTAATCCAAACAATGGTCGAAAACGCGGGGATCCATATCGCAAGCGGCATGACGGCTGAGGAAGTGATACGCACAAAGGTCGACGAAGTTCAATCTGAGATGAAACGTCGCGTCAACGAGAGCTTGGATGCGATCGCCAGCGGGATCCACGTCGAGAGAATCGAAATGGCGGAACCGACGCCTCCGATCCCCGTTCGCGGAGCGTTCGACAACACGCAACGCGCTGAGAATAACAAGCAGCAGATGATCAACACCGCCGAACAGGCAAGAACCAAGCTTCTCAATGAAGCCGCGGGAGCAACCTACAAGGAAATCGTAGCTGCCCTCGACCGGGTTGATGCCAAGGCAGACGGCGCACAGGAAGCCCTGGACGAACTGATTTTGACTCGGGCTGAGGGTCGAGCGGGTCGGATGATCAAAGACGCCGGAAGCTATCTCGCGGTCGTCTTGGGGCGTATGCAAAGTGACGTCGAGCTCTATCGTACGCTTGTCCCAGAATTCGAGAGAAGCCCGGCGATATTGGTGGGCCGCCTTTGGGAGGATGCAAGGCAACGGATCCTCAACCATCCCGGTGTGACAAAAATCTGGCGGCCGCGAGGGGCAGAAATCCGCCTGAAAATCCCCTACGACCCGAGACAAGGGCAAGAAGAAGAAACTCGCGAGCTCATGGAAAGTGAGTTCGATGC
>JAJDDZ010000166.1 GCA_029260025.1 Phycisphaerae bacterium
CTCCGCGACGTCTCGTCTGACTGCGGCAGCGTCGAGACATGGCGACTACTACATGCCCAGTTTGAAGACTTCCGAAAAGACCCAACGCTCCCCCCCAAAGAGCAGGCGAACCTGATCCGCGAGACCGCTTCCCGCGTGCGCACCCAATTCGAGCGAGAGCCAGCATCAAACGCCAGCATCGCACAAGACTTCAACGAATTGGCAATCGCAGCGACCTTCCTCGAACTCTTCGCCGACCGCGTAATCCTCGCTCGCTCGGATGAACCAAAAGAATCATCAGACTTCCGAAGAAACCTTGCAGTCGCCTTCCGCGAGTATTCTGAGGCGTGGACCAACCGCAACAAACCAGCCGGATTGAGCGATATCGCAGCCGCCCTCGCCGTGGAGCACGAATTTTGATTCTTGGGACTCTCGACATAGCGGTACTCGCCGCCTACTTCCTTGCCACGGTCGGGATCGGTCTCTGGGCCGGTCGTAGCGAGCGGGATACCACCGACTTTTTTCTTGGTGGGCGCAAGCAACATTGGTTTATCGTGGGCCTATCCATCATCGCGACTGAAGTCAGTGCTCTGACATTTCTGATTGTCCCGGGGCGATCGTTCGCCGACGACTGGTGGTATCTTCAAATGTACGCCGGCGCATTTGTCGGACGCATTCTCATCGCATATCTCTTACTCCCTGCCTTCTACGGAGGTAACGTAACGACTGTTTACGAATACCTGGGTCAGCGGTTCGGTGGAAGAACGCAAACAACCGCCTCGCTATTCTTCGTCGCGTCGCGCGTTGTAGGTAGCGGCTTCCGTCTCCTTGCCGCGTCTCTTGCAATTTCTATTCTCTTCGACTGGCCGCTAATTGGCGTTATCCTCAGCGTCACCGCAGTCGCCATCGCCTATACCGCAACCGGCGGCATCAAGGCGATCATCTGGACAGACGCGCTCCAGGCGATCGTCTTTATCGGAGCGGGACTCGGCGCACTCTTTTTCCTCCTCAATGCGATCCCCGGAACCATCTCCGAGAACTTCGAGACCCTCTCCGCCGCCGGGAAGCTCCGGACGTTTCGCGGCGGGTTCGAGTTCAACGGCGACAAGCTCTTTTGGGTCTTGTTCATCCACGCCGTCGTTCAGAACATGGCCGCCCTCGGCGTCGATCAAGATTTAACGCAGCGGATGCTCACCTGCCCAGACCTTCGCCGTGGGCAGCGATCGCTCATCTTCAACGCGGTCACGGGTTTTCCGGTCGTCGTCTTATTCCTGCTCATCGGATCCCTGATCAATGTCTACGACGCTCAGGTCGCCGTGAATCCGATCGGCGCCAGTGCATCTCCCGATCGAGTCTTCCCAAGTTTCATCGCGACCGCTATCCCAGCTGGGTTAGGGTTGAAGGGTCTCTTGATCGCCGGAATATTCGCCGCAGCGATGTCCAGCTTGGATTCCGCGCTCGGTGCACTCTCCTCGAGCGCCGTCACCGACTTCTACAAGCCCTGGCAACGTCGCAGAAGAAAGCATCAACCCCCAGACCAAGGCCCCTGCGCCGTCGCCCAATCCGATCTCCGGGACCTCGTTGTTGCCAGATGGTGTACCGTCGGGTTCGGTCTCATCCTCGCAGGGGCAGCCATCACCTTCTCCGGGTCCGAGGAGCTGCTCGAGGACGCCTTCGGATGGGTCGGACTGATCTTCGGCGGTCTATTGGGCGTATTTCTTCTCGGTGTGACCACGAAACGGCGCGGAAACGACCGTGTGAACGTCGTCGCCATGCTCACCTCAGTCGCCGCCCTCGCCATTCTCAAATATCTCCAGGCCGAATTCGAATCTGTCTACATAGCGTGGCCATGGTGGGTCGTCTTCGGGACGCTCTGGACGTATCTCTTCGCGATACTCGCACGAGGACCGGACAATTCGCCAATCGAGCGTGGTTCGATCGCGGAATAATCCGTCCGGGGCGTTCCAAGGAAGGGCGGTTAGTGCTACACTCCCCGGTCTCGAACCGCCGGATGAACGAGTAATTATGAAGGCAACTGACATATTGACTAAGGGCTGTGTATGCGTCCCCCTTGTCGCCACAGACAAGGACGCCGTTATCGCAGAACTCGTTGACGCACTCGATCGCGACGGACGCCTGACCAACAGGGATCAAGTCCTCGCTGCCGTACTTGGTCGAGAAAAAATTCGTTCGACCGCCACCGAGTTGGGACTCGCAGTCCCCCACGGCAAGTCCCCTGGCGTAAAGCACCTCGTCATGGCTGTTGGTAAACCCAAGACTCCGATCGACTTCGGCGCACCAGAGGGCTACCCGCCCAGTGAGTTGGTCATTTTGCTCGCCAGCGCAATCGACGAGACCGGCCCCCATATTCAAGCTCTCGCTAAGGTCAGTCGCGTTTGGTTGAACCAAGGTTTTCGTGCCGCGATTAAGTCAGCCGAGACCGCCGACGCTATCTACGCAGCCTTCGAAGAGTTCGATGGATAGTCATCGCTCAAACTACGACGTGACAAATGAGCGATAGTCCCGCCAGTGACAAACCAGCGCGAAGCGAAACCCGTTCGCTCGTCCGTCTCGTCTTATTCTGTGTCATCATAGGACACGTCGCCGGCGGCGGCGCAGCCGTCTTTCTAATGATGCTCGAATCCGGTAGCGCCTTTTTCCAGGGATACCTCGCCAACTATTACCCACCCGGCGCCGGTAACGAGCAGCTTCCCGCATTCCTAGAACTCGGGTCGATCTTCGACGGCGACTCGCCTGTCCGGTGGATGCTACTCATCCTACCGATGCTCGGCGGGTTGGTGAGCGGGTTGATCGTGTTCACTTTCGCCCCAGAGGCAGAGGGACACGGAACCGACGCAGCGATCCAGGCCTATCACTTCAAAGACGGCGCAGTCCGCCATCGCGTACCGTTTATCAAGGCTCTCGCCTCGATGATTACGATCGGAACGGGAGGTTCAGCAGGTCGCGAGGGACCTATCGCGCAGATCGGCGCCGGTTTCGGATCGATGCTAGGTGACTGGTTCGGCGTCAAACCACATGAGCGTCGCGTCCTCATGGCCGCCGGAATGGCTGCGGGCGTCGGAGCGATTTTCCACGCACCCCTCGCCGGCGCGCTATTTGCCGCCGAGGTCCTTTACAGAGATCCTGACTTCGAGCACGAGGTCCTAGTACCGTCCTTTATCTCGTCGATTGTAGCGTACAGCGTCTTCGGCGGGCTTTTCGGGTTCCACCCGTTGTTCATCACTCCCAAGTACG
The DNA here is from genome assembly GCA_029260025.1 of Phycisphaerae bacterium. Lineage (GTDB taxonomy): Bacteria > Planctomycetota > Phycisphaerae > UBA1845 > UBA1845 > JAJRUK01. Next base: position 3,235 of record JAJDDZ010000166.1, read on the forward strand.
CTTTTCATAATATTTGGGAGATTGTCCCGTATCTGATTCTCGCCGGCGTCGTCGCAGCCTCTGCGTATCTTTTTGTCTGGATGTTCTACGGTTTCCGAGGTGTGATGTTCGATCGTCTCAAGAACATCCCGCCCCATCTAAAACCAGCGATCGGGGGATTACTCGTCGGGATCATCGGATTCGCGCTTCCTGAGGCGATCGGGACTGGTTACGGAATTATTCAGCTCTGTTTCGATGATAACCTCGCAGCCATGCCCACATATTCAGCTTTTCAAAGTGCCTTTGGCGGGGGCGTCAATGTCGCGTATGTCGGCGCGGCATTCCTTGCCGCCATAGGCCTGGCAAAGATGGTCACCACGACTTTTACGATCGGCAGCGGTGGTAGTGGTGGCGTGTTTGGCCCGTCGGTGATCATCGGCGGCGCGCTGGGTGGCGCAACGGGACTTCTATGCGCTCAGCTATTTCCAGGTATGGCGATTCAACCCGGAGCGTTCGCACTCGTCGGGATGGCCGGGTTTTTCGCTGGCGCTGCCAATACGCCAGTTTCGACAATCATCATGGTCAACGAAATGACAGGCAACTATGAGCTACTGATCCCGTCGATGCTCGTCTGCATTCTTTCCTATATCCTCTGTCGCAATTGCACGCTCTATGATGAGCAGCTGCAATCGCGACTCGACGCCCCAAGCAAGGTTGGCAAAATGGCCGGCGCCGTGTTGAAACGAATGACCGTGAATGAAGCGCTTTCCGGACATGACGTCAGCTCACTCATGTTCGTCAAAGGCGATCTAAGCTTCACCGCCCTTCGCAAACAGTACACCGAATCCTTGCAAAACTGCTTCCCCGTAGTCGACGAAGACAACAAGCTGACCGGAGTGATTGAGGCTGACGACATTCGCGGAATCGTGACAGAGCTAAGTGTCACCGACCTAATCATCGCTCGAGACGTCGCCAAACCCGCGACGACTATTCTATCACGCGAGTCACTTCTCGCAGCCCTCAACAAGCTTGACCTCGGAGTCTCGGGTCTGATCGTCGTCGATGATAAGGACGAAACGCAAATCGTCGGGATGCTCAGTCGCAGCGATGTCATTGCCGCCTACAACCGCAGAATCCGAAGCGGCGGCTAAACGTCGGCGGACAATTTTTCCTCGCTTGGGGAAAGGAACTTCCCGGCGGGTCGTCTCGTCCAGATCGTGACCTTCAGGGTGTGGAGAAAAAGCCAACGGTGGGATTTGAACCCACAACCTC
>JAJDDZ010000167.1 GCA_029260025.1 Phycisphaerae bacterium
CACGATGTCGCCCTTCATGCACGCGAACAAGGTGAATGAGCCGATTCTCTTGATCCACGGCGAAGCAGATAACAACTCCGGAACCTTTCCAATTCAAAGCGAACGGTTTTATCATGCGATGAAAGGGCAAGGGGCTATCGCGCGGCTGGTGATGCTTCCGCATGAGTCGCATGGTTATCGTTCGCGTGAATCTGTTATGCACATGGCAGCAGAGATGACGAACTGGATGGATAAGTACGTCAAGAATAACGAGAATTAGATCGCTCACATAGAAATGATCATGCAGAGGGGGTCGTGCTACATTGCGCGGCCCGCCCGCGCACGAAAATGTCCGACGAGAAAGTTGTTCCCGTCGGACATTCTTGAATTCAAACTATCCCCCAAGGTTGCGCATTCTTTGCGGCGGAGAGGCGCTATTGTAGATCGATGCAACCGCCTGTAGGCGGCGCGCAAGAACCGTTTTGGCAGCAATTGCAGAATATACAAAACTTTGTGCCGACGTTTGTTCCGCAGCACGCTCCGCCACAGGCGTTCTCTACACAAGCCGTTTCAGCTTGCGCGGCCACAATACCGCTCTCAATTGCCTCAAGCGACGGCCCCTTTTCCTTAAGCACTCTGACTTTACCGCTGGTCTTATCGAATCGGATCGCTAGGCTTAGCTCAAGCCGCAGTGGTGTCTCGTCAGACGTCGTTCTTTCTCCGCCCTCCCATACTGGGCTTAAATAAACAAGCACCCACGAGTTTGCGAATTCGACCTGTAGAATCTCAATGCCTCCCCCAACCGCAGGTTCGGAGGTCATTTTGAGAATTCGGCCTTCACCGCCGAAGGAAGCTTGGTCGACAGGCGCCGGGCCTCGCTCCGACAGTTGTTGCCCCATGACAACTCCCCCGAATAACAACGCCACGACTAAGGAAACTCTACGGCATGATTTCATGGTTGTTTCTCCTTCTAGGCGACTGTACATTGGCAGCACATTGCCGCCACATGCTATCGGAAATTACCCCCCCCCCCCCTTCACTTGTCAAGAGGTTGTCCGTTAGAAATGCCTCGAATCAAGAGATTATAAGTGTGCAGTACGGCTGCAAGGGGGATGCGTCGATTCGAAGGGATTTTGGAGTGCCGTGTAACGTGGCGCACGACTACGGCTGGCACGGTTACTAACTGCGCCAGCCGTTCGCTGCTTCTTTACATTTCACCCGGAATCTCCGGGCGCTTCCACTCGCTGCGCTTTTCGGCAGCCGATCAGTTCAAGGCGATCTTGACGTCCGCTTCGGTGATTTTGCTCGATGGCTTATCAAGTTTGCGACTCAACCAACTCATGACCATCGGCGCGTAGGGGAGTTCGCCTGCTTTGACCATTTCGATCATTCGAGCATCTCGGCGATTGCGTTCTTTGTCTTTGACGACACGGTTGACGATCTTGGTGGCTGCGTGATCCTCGCGGACCCGTCGTCTTAGATGACTTCTGTGAATGCCCATAGCTGCTTATCTCCTCGTACACGTACGCTGCAATTGTAAAGCGGGGCATTGTGTCAGACGGCGGCGGGGTGTCAAGGATTTTCGTGAACTGGAGGGGTCTTGGATTGCGGAGCGTCGCAGAGCGGATACAACTGTAACTCTATGAAGGATAAGCGTTTACGACGTTTCGCCAGCAACTTCCACAGGAGGATTCGGAGTTGGTGGTTCAACAAATTCCTCCGCTTTGGCTAGGGCAGCGGCCAGCTCTCCACCTCGGACTGGTTGGGCGGAACTGGCGTAGGGGAGCAAACCCGCGTCGATGCAACGCCGCAGTGCGTACCGGCGTAGACCTAGTCCGGTGACAGATGCGACCTTTTCGCTGAGGCTTGGGGAGAGATTGCAGGTCACGCGGAGCATGTACCCCAGCGTTCCCATGTCGAGCGTGTCCTCTGGGTTAAGTCCCCAGTCAGTTTTTAATGCGCCCAAGCGGACCAACTCATGGCGCTGTTCCGCGTAGCTGGGCCACTCCTCTGTCGCCCCTCGGAGTAGCAAGACCCCTCGCGCCGCCTCAGAAACTGTGACCGTCGGAATAGACGCGAGATAATGAATGAAAGTTGCATCGTCTAGCGAGGTAGGATCGATGTTTGAAACTTGGCCGCGTTTTGGCAGCGTTGTGCAGCCGGCTAGCATCAAGCACACCAAAGCTGCGATCGTCCAACAATCGGAATTCGCCAATCGACTTACCATTAGAAGCTCCAGGTCATTCCGATAAGCAATGAAGTTCGTGTCGTGCGATCACTGTACGATCGACCTGGGAAAAAAGCACCGAACCGCGCGGTCAGCGCCAGGTCCGGAGCGACTCGCCAGTTCGCGAAGTAATCCATTTCCCAACCCACATACCCCGCCTTCACATCGCTCGTCGGATCGGAGATTGCGCCGGGGTGGTGATGTTTGTAGAACAAGTACCAGTCGGTCCCTAGCTCAAGGCGAGAGAACCGATCGTCATTGGGGAGTGGATGATACGATCCCCCGACTCGCCATGTGTGAAGGTTCGCGTACCTTGGGGCGAGCACGAGTCCGGTATCTCGATACCCCATCGCGATGAAACTATTATCTTCAAAGTCTCGATGGTTCCCGCCGATAGTGTTTGTCGGACTGTTCGAGCGATCGGAATCGCCGCTTCCGAATAGATATTCGACCGAGGCCCTTGCCTTCTTTTCGCCGGGAAAAAGGTACTCGAATTGTGAGCGGATCGCCCACGCTTCGATATCGCTGCTTCTCAAGAACCATCGGCTATTGTGCGAGTGACCGCCCTGGTAGACGAACTCCGCAGCGTAGAACAAGCGGTCAATTAGCTCCCCGGTCGAACCCAGGCCAAGATAGAACGAATCATATCGAAACTTGCGAAACGGTTGATAGCGATGTTCGCGGTTGCGGTCGCGCTGCCAAAGTGCATAGACGAAGGGTCGATGCTTTTCAAAACCCGTGAAGCGAAGCTCGCCACCAAGGAAGCTGCGTCGAAGTCGCTTCGCCGTTCGAGAAAGGTCGAAGTCTTGGTTGCTCCCGACAGTCTTACCGGCGATGGCTGTTAGCTCGAAGTCTTCATGCGTTATCGCCAACGAAACATGATCAAGCGGCGTGGCGAGTGTGATCCCGGTTCCGAGCGAAACCAAGTCTCGCCCAGCCGATGCGACGAGGTTATAGTCAAGTGGTCGTTCGCCGCCCGCTTCTCGCGACTTGCCTAGATCGAATCGATAGATCCCGCGCTCGAGGTTTGGCCCCTCGATGTCATCTTCGTTTCGGTCATAGGCATCGCCGGCGTTGAAGTCGATAAGGCTATGTCGCGTCCGGGCGTAGAAAGTGTGCGCCCCGTTGTCGAGCGCGAGTCGCCCCCAGAGTCGAAGATCATGTCGCCGCAACGTGCGTGAGCTTTTCACGCCGTCATCGAATACAAAAAAATGAAGGCTGTACCACCCGCCCCAGTCGAACGCGCTCCCAGCAGCGTCTCCGAGCTGTGACTCAAACTCCCCGCGAAGTCTTTCGTCGACAGCCCGTTGCTGATTGACAAAGGCATCCGGGTCGCGCTGGGGGAGAGACTCCTGAGCACGAACCGGTGCTCCGATCGCCGAAAATACCGCGACGACCATCGCAAGACGCTTGTAGAATCTGAATCCACCGCTTCCGCTGAACACGTTCACCTCCCGAATAAGCGTATCGTGACGCGAGTCGTCAAAAAGATCAAGCTGCAGATGTTCAATGTCCGAGACTTTCCATTTATGGGCAAGGTTCGTCCCGGCCTAATCCGGTGATTCTTCACTAGAATCATCTTCGATCCTTGCTTCGCGCCTGATCGTGCTCGCCTGCTTTTTCTCCAGGCGGTAGCGTGCAACAATCTCCCGAGCCGATTCAGACTTGCCGCACTCAGGGCACCGGATCGCACCGTTGCAGAGACGTAGGCCCTTGAGTGCGTACCCGCAGTTGTAACAAGTTCTTAGCTGCAAGTTGATTCGAGCAAGGAAGCGACGCTCGTAGAACTTCCACTGGACGAAGATAAGTCCTCCCGATACCGCAAGTCCCGCGAACACTGATGCGAAGTCCTGCGTTCGCCCGCTTTGAAAGATACCGAGTTTGACGAGAAGCGACATGATATGTAGTGAACAGAAAATGAGTCCCAGGCCGGCCAAACCGAGGTAAACCGTCTCAAGAACCGTGCCCGCCTTGCCGACCGCCAAAAATCGACTTGGTGCCGCCTCGCCATGAAGGACACGTTGGACATGTCGGAGCCAGATACACCATGGTGCAGCCAGAGCGAGCCCTATGGCGATGAAGAGTATGTCGGCGGCGTAGACTGACATTCTCAGTTAAGGATATGTCGATCATAGTGAAATACAAACGCGATCCGATGATATGTCATGAAGTGAGCCGCAGATGACGGTCGTACTCGGACGGCGATACAGAGTCTGGAGTTATCGTAGATGATAAAAATCACGACAGGCGGCGGGTTTCCCGCGATTCGATATGCCATACGCATGGCCCGCGAGTCCGGCGGAATGCTCAGCTTCTTCAAGGCGATGCGATCGAAGAACGCTTGCAAAACATGCGCTCTGGGCATGGGTGGTCAGGCTGGCGGGATGGTTGACGAGTCCGGGCGATTCCCAGAGGTCTGCAAGAAGTCCATGCAGGCGATGGCGGCCGACATGCAAGGAGAAATCAGCCGAGAATTCTTCGACAAGTACGACTTCGCAGCATTGCAGAAATTTTCGCCGCGCGAACTCGAGATGATGGGCCGCATCACCCAGCCACTACTCGCCGCACCCGGCGACGACCGCTATCGCGTGATTTCTTGGGAAGAAGCGATCGAGCGGTCGACTAGGGTGCTGAAGAGCGTTGAGCCTGACGAAAGTTTCTTCTATGTCTCCGGGCGCGCATCCAACGAGGCGGCGTTTCTCATCCAACTCTTCGCTAGACTCTACGGAACCAACAACGTCAACAACTGTAGCTACTATTGTCACCAGGCCAGTGGCGTCGGGATTGGCAGTTCGCTCGGAACCGGAACCGCGACGATCGACCTAGAAGACCTATCACGCTGCGACCTTCTTTTCCTGATCGGCGGAAACCCAGCTTCCAATCATCCCCGCCTCATGCGGCAACTCATGAAACTTCGGCGGCGTGGCGGCGACGTCATCGTCATCAACCCCATGAAAGAAACGGGCCTGGTTGATTTTTCGGTTCCGTCCGACATGCGAAGTCTTTTTTTCGGATCACCCATCGCCAGCGACTACGTTCAGCCACACATCGGCGGAGACATCGCTTTACTCTGCGGAATCGCAAAGCGCGTCATCGAACTCGGCGCGTCCGCAAGTGGGTTCATTCGATCTGCAACAGAAGACGGTGATCGTTTTGTCGATTATGTTGAATCTCTTGGATGGGATGAGATTGCAAGTACTTCCGGGGTAGATGCGGAAACGATCGATCGGGTCGCAAGGCGTTACGCGGAGTCAACGAACACTGTTTTCGCCTGGACAATGGGCATCACCCATCACGTTCACGGGACCGACAACGTCCGAGCGATCATCAACCTCGCGCTGCTTCGCGGAATGATTGGCAAACCCGGCGCAGGACTTCTTCCCATAAGGGGTCACAGTAACGTACAGGGAATTGGTTCGGTCGGAGTGACCCCGGCGCTCAAGCAGCGTATCTTCGACGGCATCGAGTCGCGTTTCGGCGTCACGCTCCCAACCTCGCCCGGCCTCGATACCCTCGCGTGCATGGAAGCGGCAAACGAAGGGCGGCTAAGAAACGGCTGGTGCGTTGGGGGGAATCTTTTCGGATCAAACCCGGATGCTAAGTTCGCCCGCGATGCACTCAGCAAGCTCAATTCGCTCGTCTATTTCAGCACAACGCTCAATACAGGTCACGCATTCGGTCGAGGCAAGGAGACGCTGATACTCCCCGTCCTCGCCCGCGACGAAGAACCTCAACCAACGACGCAAGAGTCGATGTTCAACTTCGTGCGACTCAGCGAAGGAGGCCCCGCGCGTCACGAAGGTCCGCGCAGCGAAGTCGAGATCATCGCGAGGATTGCCAGGGCGGTTCTTGGTGACGATGGCCCGATCGACTGGAGAGAAATGCAAAAGCACCGAACGATCCGCAACGCGATCGCCGAGATTGTACCGGGTTACGAAAAACTCGCCGATATAGACGACTCAAAACGAGAATTTCAGCTCTCAGGTCGAACCTTCCACACGACGACTTTCGCAACGCCCTCTGGCAAGGCGAAATTTCACGTCACACCAATCCCCGCGATCGCAAGAGACGCCGATTCCCTTCTTCTAATGACGATCCGCAGCGAAGGACAGTTCAACACCGTCGTCTACGAAGAACACGACCTCTACCGAAATCAAACCCGCCGCGACATCATCCTAATGAGCGAAGCGGACATGAAAAAGCGGGGCCTATCAGAAAACGACCTCGTAACGGTCAATAGCAAAGCGGGCGAAATGCGAAACATCCACGTTCGCCCCTTCGACATCCGCCAAGGCAGCGCAGCCATGTACTTCCCCGAAGCAAATATCCTAGTCTCCAAAGACGCCGACCCAGAATCCAAAACGCCAGCGTATAAGGGGGTGCCGATTAGCGCGGCCAGGCAAACGAGTAATATCACCAGAGTCACTAGCGTAAGGGCCCACTCTTCGAAGATCGGGTAGAAAATCCGACCGCAAGGGTTCGACTTGTCGCCTTCCGGACAGGGGAATAACATTGGAGTATGGAGCGTCTCCGGAAAGTCATTGCGATTACCTCTTCCTGCCTGATCCTGCTCACACTGCTCACTTGGATATTCCTTGATGACCGCGCCTTTGTCCTGCCTGCTGCGGCGACTTTCCTGAGCGGACTCTACATAGCTATCTGGGCATTCAATCGACAGGCGCCAGATGATCCAGGTGGAGTAATCTGGCGTGAGGAGCGATTCCGGAGACGCCGATCGGGGCTTTGCTTGGAATGCGGCTACAACTTAACTGGTAACATCACGGGGAAATGTTCAGAATGTGGTACGGAGTTTGGCGACGACTCGTAGGTCGGGCCATCGACCCGGCAATGCGAATCGTGCGGGGCGCGAATTGGTAAGACTCGTTTGCATGATTAGGTGTGCCCGTAGCATGCAGCGTCAACAAGCCTCTGGAGATGTTGGGTCGATGACGCGTCCTACGACACTTGTCATTAAGTGTGGAATTGTTACTGTCCCCACCGCAGCTGGTGTCTGTTAATTGTTCGGAGTTGTTCCTTGATGTGTGTTTTCAGAGTACTTGGCGAATTCTTAGATGTTGATAGTTGTGTGGCGAGATCACCGCTGAGGCCCTACGAAGTGTACCGTCGTGGTGAGAGGCGGTTTCCCAAGAGCAAACGGAACGAGGAATGCAACGAATATTCCGGGCTCAAGATTCTCGTTAGTGATAAGGAATGGGACGACTTGCCCGGACAAATTGATGATGCGGTCGCCTTTTTCGCAGCCAATTCCGAAGCGATCCAAAGTCTCGTTGGTTTCCCGAACGTCGAGCAAAGCATTCTCGATTTTCCGTACAACCTTCGCATCAACGGTAAGACTGTTTTCGCGCAACGCGATTTCTTGCCGCCGTCGTTACTCAAGCTGGCGGGCGATCTTGGTATTTGGATTGAATTGTCTTTGTATCCGACGGGAGATTCAATTTGACCAATGTTTGCGTTCGGCAATCAAGGTTTGAATGATATGGAATCTAAGATTCACTTGCGGAACTCATAACCGCACTCACTCCCCACTAATCATAGTCCCGATATCTTCCCCAAGCACAACCGCCCGCATATTCCCCGTCTTCTTGAGGTCAAGCACCACAATCGGGATCTTACTTCGCTG
>JAJDDZ010000168.1 GCA_029260025.1 Phycisphaerae bacterium
GGTTGTTGCTCTTTGGTTTGGTGGTCGGAAGTTCGATCGGGCGGAGGTTTAGTCCTCCTTGAAATGGCCCCTCCGGGGATCCTACGTTCCCCAGTCGCGTATGCCGTGGCAGAAGACATGGCGGCGCTTCGCTTGACCATAGCACCCACCTTGTTCCGCAGGTTGTTTGCGGACGTTAGTCGCCAAAGACTGGGATTGGTTTTCCGTTGTGGTCTACTGAAACGAAGATGACGTCTGCTTCGGTAACTTTTACGTTTTCGTCTGGATTGAGTCGGCGGCGGGCGCATACGCGGACGTGGATTGTTAGCGACGTTCGGCCTGCTTTGGTGCCGTCTGCGTAGAGTGAGAGGACGTCGCCCACGAAGACGGGCTCGTGGAACTCGACCTCTTTGAATGAGACGGTGACGTAGCGGTGGTGGTTCTGACGGACTGCTTCGACGTAAGCAGCCTGGTCGATGAGCGAGAGGATGACGCCTCCGAATATGGTTCCTTCGCCGTTGGTGTCTCTTGGCATCATGACGACGCGGATCGACGGTTCGCCTGAGGGCGGTTTTAGCTTTTTTTCATGCTTGTCAGCCATTCGTATCGTCTTTCTTTCGGTTCGCCGCTTGGGTCGCTCTTGCTTTTGCTACGCCTTGACGGGGGAAGGGGATTGGAGCGTTTTCACGACTGCTTTTGTATCGCCGTTCTCAGTTTTGACGATTACGTTTGTTCCATCGTCAGTTGCGGCGGTCTTGACGTAGGCGAGGGCGATGGGGTGGCCTGTCGTTGGACTGGAGGTGCCGCTGGTTATGGTTCCGACTTCTTTTCCTTCTTGGGTGATTGTGTTTCCTGGCGTCGGGATCGAATCTCCGGCGATTTCGAGCTGTACGAGTCGGCGGGCAATTTTCTCGCGCGTTCGCATTCTCTCGATGATCTCTTGACCCAGATAGCAACCTTTTTGGAAGCTGACGGCCCTATCGAATTGCATGGTTTCGGCGGGGAGGTATTCGTTTGTGATCTCTGCGCCGGGCCACGGGATGCCCGCTTCGATGCGGCGAACTTGGACGGCTTCGCTACCCGCCGGGATCGCATGAAATGGACCGTCGGGGGTGACCATCTTGGTCCATACTTGGATCGCAGACTCGACGGGGAGGTGCAGATCGAAACCGGGGTGACCGGCGAAATTGTTTCGAACTAGAAGGCATGCGACGTCGTCCACATTGACCTCGACATTGTTGATATCGGGCATGGCGGTCATTTGTGAAGCGCCGAGAGTCGCGGCGATGTCACTTGCTCTGTCGCCTGAGATTCCGAAGACGACGAGTTCGTTGGATCGGTCTTGGAGGGTGACGTTCTCGATGATGATGTATTTGTCTAAGTGGGCGATGGCGCTCTCAAGAAAATCGCGATGGATGTCGAGTCGCAGTCGGTCTGGGCGTACGATCACGTTTAGATCGAAAAGGATTCGGCCTTGGACGTTGGTGGCGAATGAATAGTTTCCGTCACCGGTGGCTAGCGTCTTGACTACATTTGTCGTGAGGTTGTGGAGCCAAGTTGCGCGGTCCTTGCCGGTTACCTCAACGATCGCGCGTTCGGCGCGATTTACGATCGCCGGGCCTACGGCGAGAGCGGCGTATTCGGAATCGAGAGCGACGTATCGCTTGACGAGCCCACCTTCAGTGCATGCGCCTCCCTGCTTGGCGGCATATTTCGAGATGTAGTTGGTCCAACTGTTCACGATTGAGTCTCCTTTGCTTCCGGATGGCGAAACCGCACGCCGGGGGTTTTTAGAATAGCGCCGGAGGCGTGCGGCGACAAGGCGAGGCCCGCAAGCAATTCGCCCAAGACTGTCTTTTTTCACTTGGACATTTATTTTTAGTCGATGAACCGGTCATTCTGGCAAAATTGCACAGGTTACGTCCCGTAACGACCGTTGATATAGTACCGATTTGGTGCTATATACTACGGAACAGGTTTTGGGGCAAGCCCCGGACCGTTGAAACGGTGAAATGAATGCTCGCGTTGACGAAGAAAACTGATTATGGCTTGCTGGCGCTGTCGTACTTGGCGCGGACTCGCGGGGCTTTGGTTAGCGCGCGTGAGCTTGCGCGTTTGTCGCGTGTTTCACTGCCGATGCTTACGAATATATTGAAGACGCTGGCGCAGGCTGGGATCACGGTTAGTGAGCGTGGTGCTGGCGGGGGTTATCGACTGGCACGCGGGACCGACGAAATCACTTTGGAGTCGGTCATCACGGCGATCGAGGGGCCTTTGCGATTTGTGCAGTGCACGGCTGACCCTTTGATGAAGGAATCTTCGAGATGCGAGTTGGCGGATCACTGTCCGATTCGACATCCGGCGCAGCGGATTAATGTTCGATTGCGAGAATTTTTGGAAAGCGTCACGCTCGGCGAAGTCGTTGGTGACTATGCGGAACGAATTAGCGTGAACGTTGAGCGGCGCGGCGAGCACTCGCCCGAGGCAGCCGTCGCTATGAAGGAGTAAGAGAACGATGGGCATGGTTTATTTGGATAACAACGCGACGACTCCGCTTGATCCGCGGGTCCTGGATGCGATGCTTCCCTTTCTTAAGGGTGAGTACGGTAACGCGGCGAGTCGTAGCCATCAGTTTGGATGGACGGCTGAGGAAGCTGTTGAGAATGCTCGCAAGCAGGTTGCGGCTGTTCTTAGTGCGAACTCGAAAGAGATCGTGTGGACTAGCGGATCGACGGAAGGGAATAACCTGGCGATCCTGGGGGCTGCCCGGATGTATGCGGAGAAGGGCAAGCATATTATTACTTGTCGAATTGAACACAAAGCTGTGATCGATCCGTGTAAGTACCTCGAAACGCAGGGT
>JAJDDZ010000169.1 GCA_029260025.1 Phycisphaerae bacterium
GGGCTTAGACTTCCGAGCTTGGTCGACGACCCCGAGGTTGATCGCCACCATCCGAAACCCCACACGCTGATAAAACCCGATCGCCCGAAGACGATCATTTGTTGTCGTCAGCCAGGTCCGCTCACAACCAAGCTCCCGCGCCTTTTCGATAGCGGCAAGGATCAAAGACGTACCGATACCAGCCCCAGTAATTGTCGAATTCAGAGTCAAGATTTCCATCCCGTCATGGCCTGCGTGATACGTCAGCAAACCAACAATCTCACCATCACGCCGATCTAGAAAACCCCCCTCCTCATGAGGGAAAAATTTCTTCCCACGACTCATCACAGCCCGACCATGCCAAAACTTCTCGATAAACCCCGCAACTTCGGCTCGATCGCTATCACATATTTCAGCTCGGCTCATGTTAAATGTTGTACCCAAAACCGACTCCCCTCGCCAGTCACCGCCCACAACACGCCCCCGAGCACACCCTCCCAACATTCTACGCAGACTCAAACACCTCTAGGCAAGGCCCAACACTTGTCACCCCAAATCGCCCAGCCTATAGTTGATCTCGGAGAGCATACCAAACAATTCAAACCCAATTAGGAACTAGATATGATGCCCAACCAGCAACTAGACATAGTTTTTACCGCACCCCACCCAGACGACATAGAAATCGGATCAGGCGGAACAATCGCAAAGCTAGTAAAACTGGGCTACAAGGTCGGCATGGTCCACATGACCATAGGCGAACCCACGCCCCGCGGCTCCGTCGAAACACGCAAGAAAGAGTTGCAGCAAGCAGCCGAAATCCTCGGCGTCCAAGTCTGCGATATGTTGGACCTACCCAACCGCGTACTCATGGACGGACCCGAAGCACGCTACGCAGTCGCCACCGCCTTGCGAAAGTACCGCCCAAAAATCTTGGTAGGCATGGCCGGCAGGACCCCCAGCGCATCCCCCGACCACTACCAGGCCCAGCTAATCACCGAGGCATCCCGTTTCTATTCACAACTAACAAAGTGGAACGAACGCTTCGAGGAAACAGAACCATTCCGCATAGACCACCTCGTCTACAGACCAGTCAACATCGCAGCAGAAATCCACCACTACCACACAAGATTCGTCGTAGACATCAGCGACACAATCGACCAAAAAATCGAAGCCATACGTTGCTACAAGTCGCAGTTCGACGAGGCTCGCTTCGCCGGATTGGAGCACTACCTCAGATCCGGCAACGGCGTAGAAGGCTCCTCCATCGGCGTCAAGTACGGCGAAACCTACGCCCTACCGCGACCCTTGGGCGTCCCAGACATGGTCGCAGCCCTCGGCAATTGGAAAATTCCACCCCCATTTGACCCCAAAGCGCCCCCAAAATAACTCCCTCTCGCACAAAAGAACAATCCGCGCGTTGGCAATACCAGTTTTGCGCCGATAATTTCAGACAGGACGAAAGATCGAAATCAACGCGCAATAAATGGCGAAGCAAGAGCACGACCGGAGCACTTTGGATGGAACTTTATCTCGACGACAGAATTGTCGATCCCGAATACTTTGACGAAGGAACCTTAGAAGACGCGGTGCGCCATGTCCAAGAGGAACACTGCGCAGACCACCAGCTCGTCATCGCCCTCGCATGCGATGGAAATCGCCTTGACGCAGAGACGATGGAGGTCGCCCTCGCCAAACCCATCCCCGAATGCGAGAAACTCGAAATCTTCACCGGCACCCGCGCACACCTAGTCAAGGAAGCGATGAACCACTGCTTCGACTCCCTTGAGCAAACAGAACGCGCAACAGAGGACATCGCAGACCGCCTCGATGGAGAAAATCCAAGCGATGCATTGCGCGAACTCGGCGAATGCATGAGCATCTGGGTCCAGATTCACGACGCATTAGCCAAGTCCATTGAAATGCTATCAATCAACCCCGAGACCTTCAAAATCGGCGAAACGCCCTTCATCGACGCGCTAACGAAACCAAAAGACGTCCTTCTCCAAGTCAAGGAAGCCCTCGAGCAAAAAGACAACGTCCTCCTGGCAGACGTGCTCCGCTACGAACTAACCGACGCAACAAAGACGTGGCTAACTATCATCGACAAGGTAAGAAACGAAGCCAAAAAACACGAAACAACCCAAACCGAGCCCCGCCCGTAAGGAAGCGAACCGATCCCCAAAAATCCCCACCAAAACCCAATCACTCATACCGCCCCTTAAACTTCTCAACCGGATACTTCAAAGCATTTTTCTTCATTTTATCTTCAAGCGCCGAAGAAAGATCAATCCCCATCCAGTGCGAAAATGAAAGCAAGTAGGCTGCCACATCCGCAACCTCCTCACGAATCTCCGCCATTTTCTCAGAGTCTTCACGAATCGCACCGAGGTCCTCGCTGCGAACCCACTGAAAATGCTCCATCAACTCCGCCGCCTCAATCGCAATAGACGCCGAGAGATTCTTAGCATCATGAAAAGGCTCCCACTCCCGCTCAGAAACAAATCCCTCAACAAGCGCCGTCAGCTCACCAACAGTAGTAGTACGATCATCCACGCCCAAAATCTCCTTGTCCGCCAATCTCATCCGCCGCCACCGCAACAACAGGTTCCAGACCCATTCCACACCCCCAAAGGTTCGAGCAACAAACAAAAACACAACATTCCCACGATTCTACGCAACCCCTCTTGACGCGAGAGGGTAATATCCGTATCCGAAGGAACAAACTATGACAATTTCCGCCAACATACTAGCAAACATCTTCGCCGTCGCCGCTATAACGCAAACACCACCTCCAAGCGCCCCAAATCCGGGCGCCCCGGCAACACCAGCGATCGCAATCAAAGAATCCCCACGAGCAAGAGTAGCCTACCTTCCCCACACCGGGGCCTACTGGTCCATAGGGCCATCAATCTCAAGAGTCCGCAGCGCACAAGAAACTCCAGCCCCAATCTTCGTACGCTACAACACCGACCCAAGAAAAGTAAGCCCCGCCCAACTGAATGCAGAAATCGGCTTCGTCCTGGATATCGGAAAACTCGCCCCCCAAGGTTTCCAGGCCAAGACTCAACCATCCCAAATTGTCGCATACATGACCGTCGAAACATCCAGACCCAACCTCGCCCGAAACTACCAGACCCTAGAAGCATGGGCAAGACAAAACGGCTACCAATCCTTGGGCCCAGTCATCGAACACTACCCCCCAACCCGTCAAGGCGCATCGCAAATCGAGATCCAACTCGAAGTACAAAAAGCAAAGAAAACGCAGCCACCACCTACCCCAGAATCTCAGCAACCGATCATCCAAGAGCCGACAGCCAAACCAACCGAAATCCAAGAAAAGCAACCCAAACGCGATCCAGCACCTACGGCAACCACAGCAAAAACACCAAAGCCCAACCCAAAAGCAACGCAGCAACCAACCAAAGAGCCCTCAACTGAAAACTACAACCAACTCGCCCTCCGGATAATCCCTGAGCCCAAAGACTGGTCCCCCGAACAAACTAACACCCTGGGCTCGAAAATCATGCGCATCCGAACCATCGCCCACCTCGCAAAATCAAAGTTCGGCAAATCAGCCACCCCCATCACAAACCTCAGCGTCGCTCTGACCGACCGATATACCAAGGTCTGCGAAACCGATCTGACATCCGCTGTCACAACGCCGAACAGCAAACGACCAAGGCGAGTGATCCCAAACGCATCCCTCGAACAATTAGACCGCATTTTCTCCGACCTGCTGACCGGCAATCTCGACGCCAATGCAGTCCAGCAGGCACTTCTCCAAATCCTTCAGGAACCGGCGAAACAAGCCCCCAATGCTTTCGGCCCCAAACTACCCTAACCAAGGGCGATGCCTTCCGTAAGCACTTACTAGAAAAACACTTACGATCGACACCAGCATTGTGAAAAATGAAATCCAACACAGAAATCAACGAAGAAACCTACCGAATCCCCTTGTAGAATGCAGATAATCGAGTAACTTCCGTCCCCTTCGGACGCCGCCAAGAACCGTTGCGCGGGCGGGCGGCAGACGCAACACGCGAGCAACCAAAATGACTGACGTATTGACAGCAAAAATGCCTACCAAGTCCGCGCCGAAAGCGGACCAGGTAAGCTTCCTAGAATTCGAAAAGCCCCTCCAGAGAATTCAGCACGACATCGCTGAAATGGAGCGCGAGGCCCGCGAATCAGGAACAGATCTAACAGCAGACATAAGGCAACAACGAACCCGGTTCAGGACCACAATGCGCCGCCTATATTCAAACTTGACGCCCTGGGAAACCGTCATGGTCGCCCGCCACCCCAAAAGGCCCCTGACCACCGATTACCTTAAGACCGTCTTCCGCGATTTCTGCGAACTCCACGGAGACCGCACATTCGCAGACGACCGCGCTATGATCACCGGCTTCGCAAGAGTCGGTGGCCACAAGGTCATGGTCATCGGTCACAACAAGGGCAAGGACATCAAAGAACGCATGGAGTGCAACTTCGGATGCGCCCACCCAGAGGGCTATCGCAAAGCCCTCCTAAAAATGCGAATGGCTGAAAAATACGGACTACCCGTTGTCTGTTTGATTGACACCCAAGGTGCATACCCGGGTCTTGGTTCAGAAGAACGCGGCATCGCACAGGCCATCGCCGTAAACCTCATGGAAATGTCACGACTAAAAACCCCAATCATCAGCGTCGTCATCGGCGAAGGCGGAAGTGGTGGAGCACTAGGCATCGGCGTCGCAGACCGAGTTGCCCTGTTCCAGAATTCATTTTACTCGGTCATCTCTCCCGAGGGCTGTGCTGCCATCCTCTGGAAGACCGCCGAAAAGCGAAAGCACGCAGCCGAGGCTCTAAAGCTTACAGCCAAGGAACTGACAAAACTCGACCTGGTGGACGACATCATCCCCGAACCAATGGGCGGCGCTCACCGCGAACCCGAGACAACCGCAGCCAACCTAGAGAAATATCTAAATACAACGCTCGACACCCTAAAGCGCTCCCGACTAGACACCCTCGTCAACCGAAGGGCAACAAGACTCCGAAATCTCGGCAACTTTTTCGAAGACCCCGGCGAAACGGAAAAACAAGCAAAGCCCAAGCACCCACGAAAGTCAACATCTCGATCATCGCGACTAAACACAGGACCAGCTCGCCCCCGAACCGCAAGTGCCTAGCAAACAGAAGCGAAAACCGCCCCTTGGCGCGAGCGAAGCTACCGTGCGCACATCGACCATCGGAAAATCAGTCCAGAAACGCCCTATCCGCATAACGGCATCCCCCCAAAATCCGAAATCAAGAACAATCCTAATCCTGGGCGGCTTCCACGGCGACGAGCCAAAAAGCGTCCACCTCTGCGAGCGATTCATCGAACTCATAGAAACAGACCCAGCCTTACAGTCCCGCGCCAACTGGATCATAGCCCCGCGAATCAACCCAGATGGCTACCAAATACGAAACCGAAGAAACGCCAACAAAGTAGACCTAAACAGAAACTTCCCAACGAAAAACTGGACACTCGGAAACCCCAGAAGTCGAATGTTCGGCGGCCACAAACCAAAGAGCGAACCAGAAACAAAAGCCATCATCCAACTCATCGAGCGGAGTAACCCCGCCGTCATCGTCACCATCCACTCAATCAGCAACAACCGCTTCTGCAACAACTATGACGGTCCGGCAAAGAGAATCGCAACACGCATGAGTCTCGCAAACAACTACCCCGTCACCGAATCCATAGGCTACCCAACCCCAGGCAGCTTCGGAAACTGGACCGGCGTAGAGCGACGAATACCAACAATCACACTAGAACTCCCCTCCCAAAGCTCCCACAAAGAGTGCTGGCAAAAAAACAAAGACGCACTCATCTCCCTCGCCCTCCGCTAGCGAATCGCCAAAACCACCGCGACCCCTATAATCCCACGTTCGCCTCCAAAACCAAGACACGAAACCAATGACGCCAAAAAACGACCACAATTCAACCGCACTCCGCAACAAGAGCGAAACAAGAAACGTCATAGCGATGGCCATCCCCGTCGTCATCACAACCAGTTCGCGCGCAGTCATGGACATCGCCGACTACATGATGATCGCCCGCCTCCCAACATCCGACGCCCAAGCAGCCATCCTCCCAGCCCAAATACTAATGTGGTCATACATCGTAGTCGGCATCGGCGTCGTATCGATGGTCAGCACCTACGCCTCCCAATGCCTAGGAAGAAAAGAGTACAAAGAGTGTAGCGCCTACGCATGGCAATCCCTCTACGTAGGTGTCATCTTCGGAGTAATCGCAGCACTCCTCGCCCCATTCAGTCATCACCTCGTCGCCGCAGTAGGTCACGACCTATCCGTACAAAAAGAGGAAATTGACTACCTGCGCATTGCATTACTAACCGCCGGCCCAACAATCGCCGCCGCCGGTCTCGGCTGGTTCTTCATAGGAATCCACAAACCAAAAGTAACCATGTGGTCCGCCATCGAGGCAAACGTAGTCAACATAGCGATCAGCTACGTCCTGATCTTCGGCCACCTCGGCTTCGAGCCAATGGGAATCAAAGGAGCAGCCCTGGGAACACTCGCCGCCGTCATCTACCGAATGGTCCGACTCGCTCTCACGGTGCTAACCCCATCAATCAATCGCCAATTCGCATCGCACGAAACATGGAAGCCCTCTTGGTCACGCATCAAGAAACTACTCCGCTTCGGCGTCCCCTTCGGTCTGCAGTGGACTTCCGAAGTCGTCGTATGGGCCGTCTTTGTCAACGTACTCATCGGACGAAACTTCGGAACAACCGCCCTCCTCGCGACAAACTCAACATGGCAGTTCATGCGAATCTCTTTCCTACCAAGCATGGGCGTCGGACAGGCCCTCACAGCCCTAGTCGGAAAATCAATCGGAATAGGCGACCTCGACCGCGCCGCACGAGAAGTAAAAACAGCAGCCTGGATCACCGGAACCTACATGGGCATACTCTCCGTGATCTACGGATTCTTCGGACCTCAATTGATCGGTTTCTTCAACGCCGACCCGGAGGTCATGCGAATCGGCGGCTCCATCATGATCTGCGCTGCAGTCTTCCAACTATTCGACGGACTAGGCATTACCTACAGCTCCGCATTGCGTGGCGCAGGCGACACATTCGTACCCGCCGTCTTCTTCATCCTAAGCACATGGATAATCATCGTAGGCGGCGGATGGTACATGGGCGCTACCTACCCAGAGCTAGGCAGCTTAGGCCCATGGCTAGCAGCCTCAACACTCATCATCGTCACAGCAGTCTTCCTATGGTGGCGATGGCAAGGAAACGCATGGCGAAAAATAGACATCTTCGCAACCAAACCAAGCGGCGACCGTAAGGGAGCTGATAAATCGGCAACAAACACACAATGACAAAGAGCGATTCACGCCCCCCAACTTGCAACGAAAACCATTCGCCACCAAAATGAATCCATGACCTCCGAAACAAGCCCAATCAAACTCGCCGTCCTAATATCAGGCGGAGGAAGAACCCTCCAAAACATCCAAGCCAAAATCGCAGCAGGCAACCTCAACGCAACCATTCAAACCGTCATTAGTTCCAGAAAGAACGCAGAAGGCATCCAACGCTCCAGGAATGCAGGACTCAGCACCGTAGTCATAGAACGAAAATCACTCGACGCAGAATCCTTCCAGAACCAGCTTACCGACACAATCGGCGACGTGGACCTGGTATGCATGGCCGGCTTCCTATCACTCTGGAGAATCCCCGAATCCATGACAGGGAGAGTCATAAACATCCACCCAGCCC
>JAJDDZ010000170.1 GCA_029260025.1 Phycisphaerae bacterium
TTTAGCCCCGCCCCGCCGTTGGTCGTGTAGAGATTGAACAGCTCGTTGTTTTTGATAAAGGGGCGTTGCTCTTCGATGAGCTTGTCGAACTCCTTCTTCATTGCTGCATATTCGGGGGTCCACTCGTTTGGGTCGAGGACGTCGGCGATCTTGCCTCGCCGTTTCATGAGCCGCATGCGGTCCATCTCTGTGTTCATGCGGAGACGGAGCGACTCTTGTTTCTCGATGATGGGTCGCTCGGCCTCAAAGTTCGTGGTGCCGATTGTACGGGAGCCCTTAAAGAGCATGTGCTCAAAGAGATGGGCGATCCCGCTCTGACCGGCTGGATCGTTGACTGAACCGACGTCGTAAACTACGCAGCCTGAGATCGTTGGCTGCTCGTGACGTTCGACCAAGATGAGTTTCAGCCCGTTGTCTAGCGTTTCGATTCTTGGCTTAACGCCCGCAGCGTATGCCGTTTGGGTTAGTCCCGCGAGGATGAGCAGATTCGTTGAGAGGGCGATCGCGTAGGCTCGTTTCATTTTTCTTCGATGCGTCATACCAGAATTCTCCTGACAAAACGGGTGCGGACCATTCGCACCGGGATGGAGAATGTAGACGGTTTGCGCATTGGTGGCAAACGTCGGAAAAGGTCCGATTCTGGAACAAAAAACCCGCCACTCCGTTGCAACTTTGCTTCGAAGTGTCGGGCTATTCTCAATCCCAGTCGTAGGGAGAAGGGCTAGAGTGGTTTGGCAGGCTGTTCTGGTGTCCAGACGCGAATCTCAGAGATCTCTATCGCGGCGCCGTTCTCATCGCTCAACTCGCCGTAGAGACCGTGCGCTCGGCGCAATACCATGTGCCGAGTCTTGCCAGGGAAAAGGGGTCCTGGAACATCGTCTTCAATTGCGATCGGAGTTGCAACCATCGCCGTCCAGTCGCGGAGCGGGACCTTCGCATCACCGAATGCTGCCACGCGGACCGCGAGCATCGAAATAACCTCATCCCCTTTGTTGGTAACGGTAAGAACCGGGCGAACTGTCTTTGCGTCAGAATCCGAGACAAATCGAACTTGGACGTCCAAGCTATCCGTGTATTCTGGAGCGCGCCGGTCGTGAAAGACGTCCGCCAAGACCGGCGGCAATGACTCGATGATCTCGGGCAAGCTGGTGACCGTGTTCTCAGCCAGTCCGATCAAGGTCGAAGCTTTTCCGTCTACGATGCTCAGTCCGTAAATCACGGTCCCGGTCACCGACGTGATGGCGACGGCCACGACACCGAAGATGCCCAAGAAAAAAGCAGTCAGGGGCGACATGCGTGTTGGTTGGTGACTCATCTCGATCACTCCTTCGATAATAACCGCCTCCTGCGTTCGGTGACGCCCGGTCGCCAGGTGACGAAGCTTTGTTCTGAAGTAGTATTCGGAAGGCGGGCGGGAATATTTTTTGGTTGAACAAGAGGGGTGTTGGGGGGATGAATGCGAGCGGCGGATTGTCTCCCCCTACCGTGCTAGGCGGGCAAGCTGTTTTGCGAGTGGTTTTAGCCCCAGGCGGCCTGCTTTGCTTACGAGGTTGAAAACACCGTTCATGGCCTCTGTGAACTCGCGGATCTCCGTAAAGCGTTTCTGGAATGCGTCGACGTCAATAGGCCCTTCCCCACTGATCTCTCTTCGCCCGTCTTCGACCAGGACTAGGCAACGCTCGATAGTTTCGACGATTGGCTGAACTTCGCGGCGGCGGCGTTCGCGAATGATGATCTCGAACATCTGCCAGACGTCGGTTTCTGCTTCAAAATACTCCTTGCGGTCGTTGCGGCGATGGATCCGAAAGACGAGGCCCCAGTTTTCGAGCTGGCGGAGATTTGTGCTTGCACTGCCGCGTGAAACCTCTAGCTGTTCCATGACGTCGTCGGTGCAAAGTGGTTCTGGAGCGAGGTAAAGGAGTGCGTGAATCTCAGCCATTGTGCGACTAATTCCCCAGCTGGCTGCCATTTCACCCCATCTTCTGATGAAGAGAAGCCTTGCTTGTTCGAGTGGGTTTTCACGCATGGGTGGACCTTTCAGAAGATACTGAAATGGTAGGCTCTTACGAAAAGGTTGGCAAGGGTCGGAAGGACTGAAAAAATGGGTATGCCTCGAGCTTAGCTCGGAGGCTGCGTCTTGGCAGGGGAACTACCATCTTCGATCCTTCAGGGCTCGTGGATGTTTGGACGGGCGTATATCGGACGTGAGATTTTGCCCAACTCTGCTTTGTTTCGTACGGTTCTGGTTAGATCAGGATCGCGGTGCGCGTCGGGTGGTTCCCGGGTCGAGTGTCGGGTGGTTGTTTCCACAGTTACGTTGGCGGGGAGCGATTGATGGGCAGGTTTTTCAGTTCCAAGGATAGCAACACGTCTGAACATCGCGTCGGGAAATCAAGCGGAACAAGAGCGAAAAATCGTAGAGCGAAGCCAGCTCTCGAAGCGCTGGAGCCTCGTATCTTGCTCTCGGCTACCTGGACTGGGACCGCGGGCGATGATGTGTTCACGGGCAACGGCGGAGCGGATGATGCACACGGACTCTCTGGCGCCGATCAGTTGGACGGTGGCGGTGGAGACGACCTACTGTTTGGTGGGACCGGAAATGACATTTTGCACGGTGACGCCGGGGAAGACACGCTCACTAGCGGCGGTGGTAACGACACCATGGATGGCGGGACGGGGAACGACACGTTTGACCTCGCCGGCGTTTTAAATGGCGACGTGGTTACCATCGATGGTGGTGCTAATTCGGACACGATCGATCTTAGTGGATTCAACCTTGACAAAGCAACGTTCTCCAACGGTTCGCTCGTTCTCGACATGGGCGGCGGTCAGTCCTTTACGATCAACTATAGCAACGTCGAGACGATTCAGTTTGGAGATATCAACGCTAGCGTGCTGGCAGGGAATCATACGGGAAATGAATTCAGCGGCTCGACCGTCTTCATCGATGGCGGGCAGGCGTTCAAGATCGAAATGACCGGCGGAGGGACTGTCGATTTTTCCTACGACACCTCCACGGACACGGTGACCGTCTCTGACATCGACGGGACTGGCGCCGGGTCGGCGTTGAACATTAGCGACCTGAACGGGACTGACCTGGCGATCGATAGCATGACGTTCGACAGCGAAATCGGAACGATTGACAGCAACATGACCATCGGCAACCTCGACTTTGGCGATAAGTCTATCGATACGGCAACAACGATCAACGCCAACGTAACGACCATCGGCAATATTAAGGGAATCAAGTCGGGCGGGTCGCTCTCGATTACCGGCGATGTCGGGACGCTTACGATCGGTGGGAAGCTGATTGGGACGGTGGATGTTGTTGGCGATCTCAATAGCATGATCGTCCAGGACGTTCTTGAGACGACCGGAGACATTGACGTATCGGGGACGATGGGAACTATTCGTTTTGACAAGGAAGTATTGGGGGACCTTACGTTTCAAGGAGACGTAGGGACACTCGACATCAACGACACGCTTGAAGGAACGATTACCGTGGCGGGCGATCTCGACTCAGTTACGAATGATGGAGAGCTTAAGTCCTCCATCACAGCCACTAACGTGTCTGGAGCGTTCAGCCTGATCGACAACAAGAACTCCTATTCATATTCAAATACCTTCGGTTCGACGACGCAAGTCATCTATGACGGCTCTACAGTATCGACTCAAGCATCCCCTAACATTTCGCCAACAGCAGCCAATGACACCGTCACAGTAAGCGAAGACACGGCTGCAACGACGGGGAACGTGTTAACCAACGATACAGACCCTGACAATGATACGCTGTCGGTAACAGGGTTCACGCAGGCAACAAACGGCTCAGTTGTCGACAACGGGAACGGGACCTTCGGATACACTCCGAACGCGAATTTCAACGGTAACGATAGCTTCACCTACACGATCAGCGACGGAAACGGCGGAACAGACACAGCGACGGTTGATGTAACAGTTAGTAGCGTGAACGACGCTCCTGTAGCGGTGAATGACACCGTTACAACAAATGAAGACACGGCTGTAACGACGGGGAACGTGTTAACCAACGATACAGACACTGACAATGATACGCTTTCGGTAACGGGGTTCTCGCAGGCAACAAACGGCTCAGTTGTCGACAACGGGAACGGGACCTTCGGATACACTCCGAACGAAAATTTAAACGGTAGCGACAGCTTTACCTACACCCTAAGCGATGGAAATGGCGGGACCTCAACGGGAACCGTGAACGTTACCGTTATTGGCGTAAATGATGGACCCGTAGCTGCGGCGGACGCGGCGAGTACGAATCAGGATACAGCAGTAACGACGGCAAATGTGCTTGCGAACGATACTGACGCGGATAACGACACGTTGTCGGTCAACACTTTCACGCAAGCTGCCAACGGAACGGTCGCCGACAACGGAAATGGGACGTTTACGTACACGCCGAGCGCGAACTTCAGTGGTACGGACAGTTTCACGTATACAGTGAGCGATGGAAACGGTGGAACATCGACGACGACCGTCAACCTCACGATCGCAGCTGCCGCCGCGCCGAGTGAGCCCACGAAAGAGCTAAGAACGGAAGAGCCGATCAGCGATCAACACCCTGTCCAATCGACTGCGCCAACTTCCGTAATCGGCCCCGGGGAACCAATCCGCGAGAGCACTGGTATTGCGGACCCAGTCAGCGTGTTGTCGCCAGTGAAATCAGGTGAGTTTCGTGACGGGGGTGACGCCCGTACTGAATCGTTCGATCCACCGGTAGACAGCCGAGTGAGCATGGATTCGGAACGCGAGATGCTAGTAACAGCTCCAGGGGAACTACGCGAAGGCGATACCTCGGCAGCCGCGACCGACGCGGTCTCGAGCGCCGGCGGCGGGAACATCTCCGGTTCGAGTTACGATGATACAATTGGTCTTGTTGATGCATTGGCAGCTCGCGATGAGCGCGACATCGCTTCGGAGATACGAAATAACGACGCTAGTCCGGTCGAATACCCAACGGGGGATGCTCTCACCCGTACCGAGGTGGTCAGCGCGGTTGGCGATCTTCGAGGTGGTTCTTTCGTGTCGACTGAAGCGGACGAGTCAGAGGCGGGCAGGATCGTCCCAGAACTTGCGGGTGGTGTGGAACGCACGGGCACAGCAATGGACGCGTTCGTGATCGGCGAAGAACTTGGTTTGAACGAACTCGCCCGAACTCGAAGTCTTGGGGTGGACGGTACGCAGCTTCTTGGTGCCGGTGGGAATGACAAAGCCGCGGACTCGATCGCCTATGAACAGAACAACATCTCCGACAGAGGCACTAGCGGGTTCCTCGCACTCCTCTGGGCGAGTGTGCGGGGTATGGCGGGCGCCGGTCGTGCATCAGAGGACGTAGATTCGCGGGCGTCGCGAACCGCGTCCGAGCGCAGTTGCTCTAAATCCGCCAATTCACGTACGGGCGGCGCGAAGGAACCGGAATCGCTTTGGAGCGGGTTTGACGAGTAGTGCTGAGGGTCTAACTCATATGAACAGCTCGCTACTAGCCGGTCGTAGTCTTGTCGTTGTCTGACTTCCAAGTTCTCTTTTGGGGCTTTTGAACAAGACCCATCCGGATTGCCTTGGCTGACACCTTGATGCGGCAGACCTTACCGTTTACGACGGCGCGAACGCGCTGGATGTTGGCTTTGAATTTTCGCTTGGTTACGCCGGTGGTTTTTCGACCCACGCCGCCGAGGTACTTGGCCTTACCTTTACGCGCGATTGAACGTCCGGAACTGGTCTTCTTGCCTGTGTAGAAACATACGCGCGACATCATCAACCTCACATCGACTAAGGCCCCGGTCTGCCCCGGAGCGGTCACCATTCAAGAGCACGACCAACGGCCCTGCCTCGAAATCAGAGCGGCCCTTGTAACCTATCCGCACAGATAGCAGACAGAGCACCGCATTGTATCGGTTGTTGTCTTGCTTGCAACCCCGGCTCCTTCGGCCCCGCCCCTGAGGAAAACGGCCCTGGCGACAACCTAGGGCCTGATTTTGACACTTCATCCGAAGCGGTCGCCTGCTAGGACTTCGTACGAGGTCCGCTTTCGGATTTGTCATTCCATTCCCTCGGGTCACCTTTTGGTCGATGGGCTATGACGTCGTGGAGTAGAAGATCAGGCGGCAACCCCCTTTCATGTTCGGGACAATGATCCGTTAGAAATCGAACACCGGCTAAAAACAATGAACAATCACGAGAAGAAACACGCCGGAAAGCCAGTCGGTCGGGGTATCTGCTCCAACTTCCCGGCGCGTTCGGTTTCGTGTCTCGCTTGCATTCCATATGTCGGAAGGTCGAAACCCTGTCGCCATAGAGCAAATTGCTCTTTCTTTGATGATCTACCCACGGTCGCCAGGTTCTCGCCCTAGAAAACTACAGGGTCGCCAGCCCTTCACGCAAGGCGTACCTTGCGAGAGCAACACGATCGTGAATATCTAGCTTGTTCATTAAATTCGTCCTGTGGTTATTTACGGTTCGCTCACTGATATGCAAGACGCTCGCCACCTCTTTGGCACTTAGGCCACAGGCGATGTTGCGCAGCACCTCAAGTTCGCGCGGACTCAGAGTCGAACGCCGCGTTTGCATTTTTGCGGTTCTGAGATTCGCTCCGGGAGATATGCCTAGGCGTTTCCGAACACTAGGCGAAAAATACATCTCGCCTCGAGCTATCTGAAGAATCGCATCGACGACATTCTCTATGGTCTCAGACTTATCAATATAACCAACGGCATCGACCTTGATCGCCTCATCGATGTTCGAGTCCGTAACTCGTGTGGTGAGAAATGCGATTTTTACACCGGGAGAACCACCTTGAATCGCCTTCGCCGTATCGAACGCTGAAAAACCGGTCATAGCTGCATCAAGCAGAACGAGTTGGGGTTTGTGCAGTGTAGCAAGAGCGACCGCCTCTTCCCCCATCGTGGTTACACCAACCACCTCCACATCAGGAAGCTCACTCAGCGCATGCGATAGCGCATATGAAACGAGCGATTGATCGTCAACCAACAAGACCGACGTGGTATTCATCGTACCCATATCATGGTTTTCCAAACCATCACAGCGAGAATCGTCCCATCGTACATCCGTACCAGAGGATTCTAAAATTCGGTCTTGTATGGTGGTTTCTTCCTATGACAAGACTCCGGCACCCCAGACGCGTGACGATTCTCACTAATGCGTTTGAGATCCCCAATCTATCCTCAGTATCATCGGGAGGTCATGGGAGTATGAGACCTAGGTTGTTCCCGAATGCAGTGCCGTACTATTGTCACTGCGATCTAGATGCCGAGAGGAGGTTTCCGGCAAGCGTCATCGCATCGCCTCGTCAGTTGTGGAGTCTCTTCTCTAGCAGCCTGCTAGGCGTTGAGTCACGATGATAAAGTATGATTCTTCAGGATTCGCACCTGTCTGCTCTATGCACGTTACCCCGACCCAACCTACCAAATTATTTCCCGGGGATGCAAATCGGAGGTTACATTGGTCATGGAGCCATGCGAAAGACGGGCGACTTGGAGTTGTGCCGTTTACAACGATGCACCAGCGACCGCCCCACCCGCTCGTTCGCTCCCTTTAGTCAGACCGTCGGCGGGGTCTTCTGCGGGGCCATGCATACTGTTAGGCAACCCCAACTGCCCCTTACGCATTCGTTTTCGAGGCCAATCGAACCCCCGCGGTGTTGGACGATTCGTGCCGCGCGAGTGAAGGCATCCGAGTTCGACCTTCTACCCTAGCAAGGGGGCGAGGCTGGACTTGGGACTGCGGAATCGCCGCTGGCGGATGCGATAGTTTTCGACATCCGAATGCCCGATGTTGACGGAATAAGGGTCCTCAATCGTTTCGAACGCAAGGAGAAGACCGGCCACATCTCAGAAACGATCGTATCAGCCAGTTTGGTCGATCAGCAGCGGTCACGAGATCTCGGCGCATCCTTTTTCTGAAAACCATACGAGGCTAGTTAATTGATCCTCGCCTTGCGGTCGATACTAGACGAAAATCTTGCAGTCTGGGAGAATTCAAATGGGGACTAACAACGTCTTGCTAGCCGACGGCGACCGAGCACCCGCGAGTTCGCTGCAGATGACTACTTCGAGATTTGGAAACCTAGACCCTATCTGCTTGATTGTCTCTATACCGTCCAAACCTAGCGGCATGCGAATGTCGATCAATGCGATCATGGAAGGTTGCCCCTGTTGGCTCGCTTCGCGAATCTTTGCGAGACCAACGGCTCCTTGAGGTGCAGAATCGAGGGGAAAGAGTAATCCAGTATTTTCGTCCTCTGTATCTCCAAACCGCGCGCGACGTTCCACGTTGAGAGCTAAGAATCCTTCACGGATTTTCGTTGGTTGGTACTTGCATCTCTAATCTCTCTACATGAATCTTCGACAATATCGGAAACCTGATCGTGCCTACGCCGGCCTATCTCTTCTGCACGATCAGCCACCAGCTTCCGCGCGTGAGCGAGTTGCTGCCGTGTAACCTTCAGCTCTCGTTTCGCGGCGGATGCATCTTGTTTTGCGTCACGTAGTTTGCACCACTCTTGCAAGCCCATCGCCCATTTCTCTGTCAGAGTCAACGCGAGCTGACCTGCTTCGATATTGTCAAACGGTTTTTTCAATACGAGGGTCCGATCGTTTCGGCCAAGCTTCGTAACGATCTCTTGCCATTCAAAGTCTGAATACGCCGTGCAGATGACGATGTGTAGAAACGGATCGAACTCCCATAGTCGTGTGATGGTTTCGATTCCGTTCCACCCGGGCGGCATGCGCACATCGACGAACGCCAGTGCGTATGGACGCTCCTCAGCCCAAGATTTCCGGAGCATTTCGAGAGCCTCTTCTCCTTGATGCGCCGAATCCAAATCGAATCGAATATCGTCCGCCTTGTGTACGGATTCACCAAACAGGGCGGCCTCTTCTTCTCGGTCTTGAAGATCTACGATATCCGGCGCTAGAACCTTCCTGAAATCGCCGTGGATCGCTTCGTTGTCATCCACCAAGAGTATGCGACGCATTGGATCTGTTTGTTTTTCATTCACTGGAATCTCCCGTTGCTTATAGAATCCCATCACGAACGGAGTCCGCCATGGTAATCAGTTTTCCTAGACAGTTTCGAACGAGCAGTGCTCTTCCATATGCGGCCTCCGCGCCCGAGTCTCTCTGACTCCATTTTCCATGACGTCCCGTATCTGCCGGGCAACGTCAACAAGATCATTCGCGGCAACACCAACCTCCCTGAGACAATGCTCGAAACGACGCTCGTCACCAAACTTCGCGATCATTTTTTCCAATATGGGTACGCCCCATCCAGCTGTTTCGTGTAGCTTGAGTTGCGCATTCCGCGCCAAGTGCCACTTCTCAGTAAAGGCCGCCGCCAATTGCCGAACCTGAATTCGGTCGAATCGTTGCTTGAGAATCAATAATCTATCTGTTATCCCTAGATGCCCGACAACTTCATCCCAAGAGTATTCAGAATAGGCGGTGCAGATCACGATATGAAGGCTAGGATCTTCCTCCCACAGGCGTTCGACTGTCTCTACGCCGTCCCGCCCAGACGGCATGCGTACATCAACGAATGCAATCGCGTAGGGGCACCCTTGCTGGAAGGCCGTCTTAGTCATATCTATCGCTTCTTCTCCCTGAAACGCAGAGTGCAATTTGTAGGGATCGCAGTTTGCCATTCGAAACCTTCCGCCGAAAAGCAGGGTCTCATCTTGATCGAGACGGGAATCTACGACCTCTTCCGCCAGAATCTTTCGAAAGTCAAGATGGATCGCTTCGTTGTCGTCGACGATCAATATCCGCCGGTTTCTCAGAAACTCACTAGCTGTCATGCCGGGTCCTCCAGATTGAGTGGCACTAAGAGCGTGAAGGTTGAGCCCAATCCGGAACCTTCACTTGATGCCGTTAGCTTCCCGCCAAATTCTTTCGCAGCGAGCGCGCTGCTGTGTAACCCAAAACCGTGACCTTCTTCTCGCGTCGTGAACCCATGAGCGAAGATCCTTGTGAGGTCTTCTTGGGGAATGCCAATCCCGTTGTCCAGAACGCCAATGAACGCCGTTCCGCTATCGTCCCTACCGATCTGGACACGGATCGTCTTTTCGCCAATTTTGTTCTGGCTGACGGCAGCCTTCGCATTACTCAGGAGATTCACCAGGATTTGCAGTAGCTTGTGCCTGTCGATGAGAATCGGTGGAAGATCTGCAAAGTCTCGAACGATCTCAACGCCTTGGCGACCGAATCCAGTAGTATTGATCTTGATCGCATCTTCAACAAGTTCACACAACACCGCACGTTCCTTGACACCGGACAAGCCCGTGTAACTCTGCTGCATGCTAACGATCTGCTTGATGTGATCGACGTTGGAAATCAGGCCAGATAGCTCATCGAGAACAGACTCCTTCTCTTCGCAGAGGATTCTCGCCAGCCGGGCGAGGTACGAAGGGATGAGGCGACCTTTCTCGTCTTCGGTCATGAATGTCGCAAGATCGCCGGCGTTTTCAGCAAAGAGGTCCGCGACCTGTACCAATCGAGTCGCTTTCGACCGGCGCAACTTGTCCGCGACCACAGTCACGGATACATTCACACTATTGAGAATATTGCCAACATTATGGAGAACGCCCGTGACAACCTCTGCCATACCAGCATTCCGTGATGCTCGGATGAGATCACTCTGAGCAGTCTCAAGATCTCGCAACGCCCGATCGGCTCGCTTCCGCTCCACCTCGACATTCTGAAGCATATTGAGTGCAGCACGGCGGGCGTCACGCATCTCGTCGCGTGCACTCTCAAACTCGCCTCTGTGAGACTTGAGCTCATCGACTCGCTTCTTCGCTTCCGCTTGCGAAGAGACCGCCTCGTCAGTTAGGATCAGAAATCTGGTCCATGGATCACCGGAAAGAAAATCGCTAGACGAAAGTCCAAGGGAGACCATTTTACTCTTGGAATCTGGTCCCGGGGACC
Source organism: Phycisphaerae bacterium (assembly GCA_029260025.1). Lineage (GTDB taxonomy): Bacteria > Planctomycetota > Phycisphaerae > UBA1845 > UBA1845 > JAJRUK01. The sequence goes on from JAJDDZ010000170.1 coordinate 10,971, forward strand.
CCACGAAAACACGCTCTCCATCTGAACGCCTAAGCCAAGCCCCACGCAGGGGATAGACCGGAACGTTCGCGCAATCTAGCGCCAACCCGATCATCGAAGAGTCTATCTCTCTCTCGAATTTCGCAAGGTCTTGCCCAATCGCACCAACACCAAGAAATCTCTCAAGCTGCGGTGATAGCCATTTAATCGTGCCGACTTCGTCAACGGCGATAACGCACGTCCCAAGAGCAAGTAGCGATTCGTTTTCAATAAGTCCAACCGTCATAACGAAATGTAGCCCTCAAACTAGCGCTCAAGTATCTCTAAAGCCTCGTCCTCGCGTATAGCAAACAACGATGCATGAATTGCTCACCACGAAACGGTCTACCCCCCTTCGCGGGAATCATCGGTGCACGCAACAAAGTGGCCCCCCCCCACGACAACACGTACGTCATCGATTGGCAAGAATCGCCTTCGCGCGGCCTTACTACTAGTTTCTTGTTTGACCGATCCGACTGAAATGAACAGCGACATGCTGATCGTGGAGCACGAATCTCATCGGCAACGGGTGAGTCAGACTTAACCCCAACGAAATCAACGCGCATGATTCATCGCATAGTTGCCCTATGGGCGGGTTGCCCAGTAGAGCATATGCTCCCCGTTGAGTTGCCAGGTCATAAAAAAGAGGCCGCCCCGAAAGGCGGCCTCCAACATATGAACACATCAAAGAGTGAACCCAGCAGCGGTCACCCTCGCTGAATCACACAGCAACAAGGCCCACTACGGGCACGTCGTCAGGCCGAACGGATACGCCTTCAACTTCACAGCATCGACGTGGATAACAATGTCCGCGACGTTCGTTGCCTGGGACTGCGGCGCAGGTTCATCCGAACTTCGGACGTATACACGATACTCAAAGACGGCCGTAGACGTCTGCTTCACGACGTCAACCGTCTTGATGATGTCGGCGACGTTAATGAGCCCGTCTGACTCGGCATTCGTGTTACCGTGACGAGCCGTCGCAACGCCAACCTCAGCAGAAGTTAAGCTCGCAGGACAAGCTGCCTCGTTACCCGCACAAGCTGGGGCGAGGTGTGCTACCGTGTACGCGGAGTCCGGAATCACTGTATTACCAGTCACAAAGACCGAAGCACCGCCGAACAGCGCGCCCCAATCGGCAAACTCAGGCTCACACCCAAGGGTTGCACACTTGTAGGTCGTAGAGAACGCCGCCGAGCTTTCACAATCTGTAACAGGCTGATCATTGCCGTCAAGAAGACGGTTCAGGTAACGGACCTGACCTTCGCTCGCGCTGTAGTCTAGCTGACCAGTTGGCTGAGGATTAGCCGGGTGGTACAGCGAAGAAAGCGTCACACGGTATGCGGTCGCTGTTCCGGCGCTGGATGCCGGAAGAATGAGCTCAACAAAACGTTGGAATGACCCGGCGCCGACCGTGATCGGATCAACTGGCGGTGCAACAGCAACACAGTTGCATGTGCATTCACCCGCTGGATCGCCAGGAGCGCGACAATCGCCATCCGGACAAGCATCGGTCGAAGTACCGTCACATTCCTCCGCCGGATCGACGAAGTCATTACCACAGAACTTCGGAGGACAAGTACAACCGACCTCGCAACGACCCGGACAGAACGAGTCATCCGACCCGTCGCAATCCTCGCCTGGCTCGGTAAGGCCGTTACCGCATGA
>JAJDDZ010000018.1 GCA_029260025.1 Phycisphaerae bacterium
CCCTTCGATCTGGTGGAAGGTGTTTTCGTGCGATGCGTCTAGCGTTTCGTATCGAAAACACCGACCGGGGGCGATGACCCGCAACGGCGCTCCGAATTTCTTCATCGATCGGTGCTGTACCGGCGATGTGTGGGTGCGGAGGACCATTTTGTTAACGAGAAAGAACGTATCTTGCATGTCGCGGGCGGGGTGCGTGGCTGGGATGTTGAGTGCCTCGAAGTTGTTGTGTTCTGTTTCCATCTCCGGACCCGCTTCGACGGTAAACCCGAGTCGCTCGAAGAGTCGCTCGACTTCCCACTGAACGGCTGTCACTGGGTGGACGCTGCCCATGGGTCGCGGAATTCCGGGGAGGGTTGGGTCGTAGCTTTCCGCCTGGGATTGCTCAGCCGCGACGTCGGCTGACTGAAGCTCAGCGAGTCGTGCGTCGATCTTCGTTTTGATGCGACCTTTTGCCTGGTTGACGAATTGGCCTACTTGCCCGCGTTGGTCGCCGGGGTAGTCGCGAATATTTCCCAAGAGCGAACCCAGGGAACCCTTCTTGCCCAGCACGCTGGTATCGAGCGAGCGCAGGGTGTCGGCGGTCGAGACCTTCGGAAGTTCTGCTTCGACTTCGGTTTCGATCTCGGCGATTCGTTTGATGAGTTGGTCGAGGTCCATTCTGAGTTACTTCGGGTGATGCAAGACGCACAAATTCACGATGTCCAGCCGCGCCACAAGCGCAGGCGAAGCTTAGGCGTTGCTGCGAGAATTCGCAAGTGGAATGGGGTGGCAAGGGCGAATCACGTTGGGTTCTTCGTGTCGTTTCCGCACTCGGAGCAGAAGCCGGATTCGTTGCCGGTCAGGTCGTATCCGCACAAGCGGCAGCGGCCTTCAGTTCGCCAGCGCGCACGACGAAGCGGGCCGCGGAAGAATCTGATGAACGGATAGATGAGTATCAGCATCGTTAACGACCAAAATGGAACCAGGACGGATCGTTCGACCCCGAATGCCTTCCAGGTATTCGTTCGGGCAATTGATCTGGAGATATAGTCAGAGCTAGTGTATCCGAGGACTCTGGGTCCGGGCGTTGGCATTGTCGAGATCATGAAGCCTGCGAAGTCGCGTCGCCAAGATTGTGGTGTTTGACTCCAGTTGACGGTCGCGGTGAAGTATCGGAAGGCGACGCTGCCTCCGCGCAACACGTCGATGCTGACATACCGATTGGCAGATCCGCTTTTTTCGAATTGTTCCCTCCCCGCCAAAGTCGGTGCGCGAAGTGGTCCATCCCAGAGTTGGTCCGTTGATTCCTCGAGCGGAAGGACGAACGCCCCCCAGTCGCGGAAGTAACTCGGTCCTCTCGGCAGGCCGGAATACGTTGCACTTCGCAGGACCAGGACCGCGATCGCGGCTGCGAAGAAACCGGTCAAAATGAACAAAGACGAAGCGCGGGCGAGGCGACCGCGTCCGAGCGGTTGGACTCGGAGCTCTTTCCAGATAAGTCGAGGGGGTGCTCGGTAGCGCTTGACCGCCCACCATCCCGCACGGAGAAGCGGTAGGAGAATCAGAACCCAAGCGAGAGGGAAATCGAGGCGGTAGGTGTGCATGAGCGTTCCCGGTTCATCGACGGGAACCAGCCAGTGGTCGTAGCGTCCCCACATGTTCCCGGAGACAACGTTTCGCCAGGTGCCCTTTTCGCGTTCAAACACCGTGGCGGCGACAGTTAAGGGAGAGGGGTCGCCGCGAACAGTCATTATTCGCAATGCACCCGTAGCATTCGCCACTTGGAACCATGTTGTGCGCGAGACTTGAACGTCATAGGCGGCGGGGTAAAGGAACCCGACGGTCAGCAGGCAGGCAGCGATACTCCATGTGGCGATGAAAAGCTTTCGCATTTCTTTCGACTTTCGTTGCTGTCGGAGCGACTAAAAAGTACCCGCAACGCATTCCATCCTCGACTGTCCCATAACCATTATACCAGTCTGCAGGTATCGAGCACTCTTCTAACGCATTGGCTTCGCGGGAGACTTCGAAAAGGTCATCGGTTGACCGATAACTGGGTATTTTCACCGGTGTGGGCCACAGTGAGATCAGCCGTGGCGTTGGGGTTGCCAATTGCCGACAAACTCTCCGGGTCAGTCGGGGAGAATGATTGAGTGCGCGCAGAGTATGTTCAAGAAAGAGATTCTTCCGAACCCAGACCCGGATAGGCCTCGATGCCATTGTCCGACGATTGCTGAGTCGCCAGACGGCGACCTGGTCATTGCGTGGTACGCGTATCCCGAGGACGAGACGAAGGGCGGAACGTTGATGATGACCCGTCGGCGGACTGGGAGCGACCGGTTCGATCAGCCAAAGCGCATCCTCTCGGAGATGAACAGCTCGCTGGGTAACCCGGTGCTTTTTTTTGATGGCGAAGACAAATTGCAATTGCTTTTTGTTGCGCTGCGAGGTCACTACTGGGATAGTGCGGTGACGTATACGACGTTTAGCGAAGACCTTGGTCAAACGTGGTCCACGCCCGAGACGATTCGACAGGACGCGGGCGTCATGGTTCGGTATCCGCCAATCGCGCGGAACAATACATATTTTCTTTTGCCCGTTTATAACGAAAAAGCGAACGCCACGACGATTCTAACGGCTGGGCCTGACGCGCAGGGGTGGTTCGCGGTTTCGACACTTGAAGGAATAGAGGCGATACAAGGGTCGATGGTGCGGATGGACGAGAACCAGCTGGCGATGATCCTTAGGCCAACCGGCGACAACCGTAACTGTTTGCGGTCGATTTCGTCAGACGACGGGCGGAGCTGGTCTCCTGTGTTGCGAACGACGCTACCTAACCCACTTTCGGGCGTGGCAGCGTTTTCGGTTGGGCGGACATTGTGTGCGGTTTACAACCATACGACCGAGCATCAACGGTATCCGCTGAGCCTGTCGTATTCGACCAACTTTGGGACGTCCTGGTCGGACCCGGTGCATATCGATGAAACGGAGCAAGAGGTTTCGTACCCGTCGTTTATTATGGACAAAAGGGGTGTGGCCCACGGCGTATACACGTTTGGTCGCAACCGAATTCAGTATGTCACGTTCGATCAGACATGGTGGAAGAAATAGATGGCCTACGACCAAATCAGCAAATTCAAGAATCTCCACGAAGGCCGGAACGTTTTTATCCTAGCTTCTGGTCCGTCGCTGGCGGAAAGCGATCTTTCCCTCTTGAGAAAGCGGATCGTTATTGGTCTAAACCGGTCGAGTTTGATTTTCCCGGATACGCACTATCACTGCACGATGGACGAGCGCCTCTTCGTGGAGTATGAAGAAGTCTTGCGCAAAACTCGTTTTCTCTTCACATTGCCGGGTCGACCTTTCGGAATCCCGATCAACTTCCTCGGGTCCGAGGGGTTCAGTTTCGACCTTGAAGAAGGCGTTTATAGCGCATACACGGTTTCGTATCTTGCGCTACAGGTCGCCGTTTACATGGGGTTTAAGAAAATCTTTTACGTCGGTCTGGATCTGAAGCACGATCGAGGGCAGACGCACTTTTTCGGGAAGGATCACGTCTCCGACAACCACGAACGGACCGAATTCCCAAAAATGGTTCGGATGCTAGAGCATAGTGCGAAGGTTCTCTCGGGAACAGATGTGAAAGTCTACAACTGTAGCCCCGTTTCGACGCTCGAATGCTTTGAGCATGTACGTTTGGAATGGGCGGTCGACCAACCGGCGCTATGTCAATCGGCGACGTAACTCAATTGACGATAGGCGCGACGCACCTAAGATTGCGTTAAGACAAAACAAGGCGAAGCACGAACAACCGCGACACTAACACAGGAAACATCACGATGGGCACAACAAGACGCTGGGTTTACTTCTTTGGAAACGGGAAAGCCGACGGTAAGGGCGATCAGAAAGAGCTGTTGGGCGGCAAAGGGGCTGGTCTCGCCGAAATGACGAGAATCGGTTTGCCGGTTCCGGGCGGTTTTACGATAACGACCGAGGCGTGCGCCGCCTACAATGATCGCGGTCTCAAGTGGCCTGTCGGTCTCGAAAAACAAATCCGTCAAATGATGACCAAGCTTGAGCGCACCGCCAAGAAGAAATTCGGAAGCGGTAAAGATCCGCTCTTGGTTTCGGTACGGTCTGGAGCCGCCCAGTCCATGCCAGGCATGATGGAGACGATCCTCAACCTTGGGATCAATGACAAGTCGCTCGAATCCCTCGCCAACGCCTCCGGTAGTCGCCGCTTTGCGCTCGACGCGTACCGACGTCTCATCATGATGTACGGTTCGACGGCCAAGGGTATCGATCGCGAGCTTTTTGACATTGCTTTTGAAGAACTCAAGGATACGACGACTCGTCAGAGACTCGGACGTGGCGTTGACGAAAAAGTCTCAGACACTGATGCCTCGGCGGAAGAGCTTGAGCAGCTGGTCGCGACTTTCAAGAGCATTTACAACAAGGAATGCGGTCAGCCCTTCCCTCAGGATCCATTTGATCAACTCAAAGGTGCGATCAGTGCGGTCTTCGATAGTTGGATGCTTGAAAAAGCCGTGACGTATCGACGTGTCGAGAACATCACCGGTTTGTTCGGGACGGCGGTCAACATATGCCAGATGGTTTTCGGGAACATGGGCGACGATTGCGGAACGGGTGTTTGCTTTACACGCGACCCGAGTACTGGCGAGGCGACCTTCTACGGTGACCTTCTAGTCAACGCTCAGGGCGAAGACGTTGTCGCCGGTGTGCGTACACCGGTTCCACTGAGCGAACTCAAGACGTTCATGCCCGACATCTACGACCAGCTCGAGGCGGTTCGTGCGATTCTTGAGGTGCATTACAAGGAGATGCAGGATCTCGAATTCACGTTCGAGCGCGGAAAGCTCTACATGCTTCAGTGTCGAACGGGAAAGCGATCACCGCAGGCGGCGTTTAAGATCGCCGTTGACCAGGCGACCAAGAAGCTCATGACGGCAGCGACCGCGAACAAGCTCGTCCGCAAGAAATTCCTGCCCAAAAAGTACGCGACCGCGATCGCCAAGCCCATCATCACGAAACAAGACGCCATCAAGCGAATACAGGCGGCGGACATTGAGCGATTGTTCTATCCGGTGCTCGATCCGAGTCTGACTGCGGCTGAGCTGAACGCTCGGTTTATCACGGAAGGGATCGGCGCTGTTCCGGGGGCGGCCTGCGGCGAAGTCGCCTTTTCCGCTGAAAAAGCGGAAGAGCGGGCAGCCACCGGTGCGAACGTCTTGCTCGTTCGCAAGGAAACGTCGCCGGAAGATGTCGGCGGGATGCACGTAGCTGTCGGAATTCTGACTGCAACGGGCGGGAAGACGTCGCACGCTGCGGTGGTCGCTCGCGGGTGGGGAAAGTGTTGTATCGTCGGATGCGACTCGCTCTCAATCGACTACAAAACTAAACAAATGCGCGTCGGCGATCACATCGTTCGCGAAGGCGATACGATTACGCTGGACGGCGGAACCGGACGCGTGTTTGAGGGTGCGACCGAACTCGTTCGTCCCGAAGCACCGGCTGAATTCGAGACATTGATGGGTTGGTGCGATGCTGAGCGACGCCTTCGCGTTCGGACAAACGCTGATACGCCAGCCGACGCACAACGGGCGGTTGAGCTGGGTGCTGAGGGGATTGGGCTGTGTCGAACCGAGCATATGTTCTTCGAACCTAAGCAGCCCGAACGTCTTCGCTCGATGCGCGAGATGATTATCGCTGAGGACGAAGAATCGCGACGCGAAGCCCTTGCGAAGCTGCTTCCGTTTCAAACAGGCGATTTCGAGGGCATTTTCCGGGCGATGAAAGGGAAACCGGTCACGGTTCGTTTGCTCGATCCGCCGCTTCACGAATTCTTGCCAAACGCCGACAACCCGAGCGCCGTCCAGGATCTCGTCGATCAGCTGTGTGCCGACGGTAAGAGCATCACCGCCGAAGATGTGATGCGCCGCGTCGAGCAACTCCACGAAACGAACCCGATGCTGGGACATCGTGGATGCCGACTTTCGATCGCTTACCCCGAAATACTTGAGATGCAAGTCTCCGCGATCATCGAGGCCGCCATTCGCTGCGTGAAAGACGGTATTAAGGTTTTGCCTGAGATCATGATCCCGCTTTCGATTGACTCGAAAGAGCTGTCGATTCTCGTCGATCAAACGCGCGAGATTGCGGACGTGATGATCAAAGCGAGCCGTGTCAAACTGAAATACCTCGTGGGTACGATGATCGAGACGCCGCGGGCGGCGCTGCTCGCCGGTCCGATTGCGGAGGTCTCCGACTTCTTTAGCTTCGGTACCAACGACCTGACGCAGTTCACCATGGCCCTCTCACGCGACGACGCCGGGCGATTCCTGCCCGACTACGTTGACGAAGACAAAGCTGCAATCTTTGGCGACGATCCGTTCCAGTCGCTCGATATCGATGGCGTGGGTCAGCTCGTTCGCATGGCGTGCGAACGTGGTCGAGATGAGAAAGCGAATCTCAAACTCGGAATTTGCGGTGAACACGGCGGTGATCCTAAGTCCGTTTTCTTCTGCCACGAAGTAGGGCTCGACTATGTTTCGTGTAGTCCTCTCCGCGTCCCGGTTGCCAGGCTTGCGGCTGCCCAGGCGGCGATCATTCAGGGCAGTACCGCCAGTCGCGGAAAGTCGAAATCCGCAAGTGGATCTGGCGGCGGTAAGTCAAAGCGAGCTCAGGCAACCGCAAAGCGTCGTACGACCGCGTCGAAGACGAAGGCCAAGTCTTCCAAACGCACCGCGGCGAGCAAGAAGAAGGCATCGACGGCGAAGACGAAGTCTCGACCGCGTAACGTCGTGAAGCCATCTATTCGCAAGCAGACTGCGGCCCGCAAGCGATCACTCGCGACGGTATAACGTTCGAGTCGACGAAATTTTAATCAACAACCGCCGGTTACGGGCGATGCAAGACTTGCATCCTCCATGACCGGCGGTTTTCTTATTTGCTATTAGCGTCTATCTTGGCAACCCAAGGGAGAGCGATTAAGACTAAGAAGCGGTTCCTGGATTAGATTTGAGCTGTAGAAAAATGACGATTGGCGGGATCATTCTTTGTGGCGGGGCGAGTCTGCGAATGGGTGAGTCCAAAGCCTGGCTGGACTTTTGCGGCGAGCCGATGCTTTCGCGCGTCGCGCGGATCGTCACATCGGTTGCGATCAAGACCGTTGTCGTCGGGCAGGCGGGGCAGTCTCTCCCGCCTCTTCCGACGGGCTGTCACGTCGTGCATGATCGAATTGCCAATGCAGGTCCGCTTGCTGGAATCGAGGCGGGACTAACGGCACTAAGAAGACATTGTGAGGCTGCCCTTGTCGTTTCGTGTGATCATCCGTTAGTCTCGGCGAGCTTTCTGCGAGCACTGACGGAAAAGCTCGGCGAGGACGCCGGAATTATTCCTAGGTACCAGGGGCGGACGTATCCCCTTCTCGCGATCTATCGGGTGAATGTCTTGCCGCAAGCACAAAAGCTTCTCGACGACGGTGAGCGACGCATCCGAACGTTCGCTGCCTCCTGCAACGCTGTGGAAATTGACGCCGAAACACTTGTCGATGGCGATGAGTTGCAGTCCTTGATCAACGCAAACGACCCCATTACGCTGGAAAAAGCCCTTTTGCTGGCGAAGCGGGACTTGCAGTAATTGCTGCGAGCGCCGAACATATCTGGACTCGAAAGATAGATCTCTAAGCGAGGGAAAGCGCCAATGGGAAGCAACATGAATTCAGTCGTCAACATCGCAGTTTACAAGTTCGTCACGCTCGACGATCTAGATCGCCGGCGCGCTGAGTTGCTTGCACTGTCTGAACGCCTATTGCTAAAAGGCAAAATCTTGCTGAGCGAAGAAGGCATCAATCTTTTCTTGGCTGGATCGCGTGATGCCATCGATGAATTTCTCGCGAGTCTTCGGCGCGAATCTGTTTTTTCAGACATCGATGTCAAAGAAAGTTTCAGCGAACATCAGCCTTTTAAGCGGATGCTGGTGAAAGTTAAGAAGGAGATTATTGCGTTCGGTGTTGCCGGGATCGATCCGCGCGCCGAAACTTCACGGCGAATCTCAGCAAAGCAGTTGAAAAAGTGGCTTGATGAGGGATTGCCTGTGACGTTGCTCGACGTTCGCAACAACTTCGAGTTCGAGATTGGAACGTTTGACGACGCGATTCCGATCGGGGTCCGCCATTTCCGGAGTTTTCTCGACGCAATCAGTACGCTGCCCGACGATATCAAGGATAGGCCTATCGTTACGTTTTGCACTGGCGGAATACGATGTGAGAAGGCGGGTCCATTGCTTGAGCGGTTCGGGTTTTCGGATGTGTATCAGCTGGACGGCGGGATCCTCAAGTATTTTGAAGAGTGCGGCGGCGAACATTATCACGGCGATTGTTTTGTCTTCGATCAGCGCGTCGCGCTCGATGCCGACCTTCGTGAAACTGGCGCCGAAGGCGTCTGGGTGTGATGCGCTCTGCCTCCCCGCGGATAAGCTTTCAGGCGGGATCGACTGATCTGAGTATCACATTCGTCGGGTCGTTCGACTCTGAACCAGATTGAACACCGCGCAAATCAACGCGAACCTGAGATCCACCGACCCACCCGGCAACGCGTAGTGGCCAACTGCGCCTGTTCCGGACCCGTAGCTATGCAAACCCACGCCGAAAACGTTTTTCACCCCGACATACGTCGTGATAACAAGCCAGAAAGCGAGTACGCTCTTGAAGGCAATCGCGAATGCGCCGTGCTCGCGGAGTCAGAAATCATCAACCACGATTCCAAAGGGAAGACTGTAGCCGACATTATTCGCGGCGCGCAAGAATCCCTCGGGGGAGAGCGCACAGTTCGCTTCGGTGTTTGTCGTTTCCGAGGGCAATTTCACCAAGGAGCGCATAAATCATCACAGCGAAGAATTGTGTCGATGATTCATGATTAATCGATCTACTCCTTGAAACCTTCATTCATTTCCGCCTACCACAGGTGCTAGGCAGATGGTGATTACGTATGTGGTTCTTGCGTCATGTGAATCCGCTCTATTGACAAAGTCTTGAAGCGCGTCAAGGCGAGTGTTGATTTCGATCAAAGAGTTTCTGGAGAGGCGTCCAATTGCTTGTCGGATGTGTACCTCGCGTGCTCTGCCTTTTTTGATCGTTGCCTTGTTTCTAAGGGCGGCGACAAACGTGCGCTCCGCATACCGAAGCAGGGCGCTGCACCCTTTAGCCATTGCATCGACGAATCGCGGGGTTCGCCGATTGCTGTCGAGACGAAGACGCTCTTCGAAATCAACCCGTTGGTGCGGGCGGCAGCGGTACCCGGACCACTTGCGACTTCTTTTTTTTCGATTGTATACCGCTGCTAGGGATGTCTATCCGAGTCGATAGATTGTATCGATCCCAAGTGGCGATGTTTCGAGCACAGAAGTGCAGAAAGCCAGGCGAATTGCAGGGCGTTTCGCATCATCGCTGTCGCCGGGCGGCTTGGGTCTCGAAACTGATCATTTGTGTTGGTCATCCGATGTCGACGTACGCCCACGTCGTGCGAGCGGAACGATTTTTTCGCCCCATCGCCCCACCTTCCGCTTCCTCTCGCCAATCTTGACTGCCATTCCAACCTCAACTCTTCGTTTGAAAAATTCACGCCCGCCTGGATGACCTTTTCAGGACGGACAGTCAGCTCCTCGATCGTGACTACTCCTGACTGACGGTTCCGCACCGCTCGACTGAATTCGCAGACTCACTTCCACTACGGATTAGCGTAATGACGTAGCAGAAGACGCCGTCGTACGGCGGTTCGTCGTCGAAGTTGAGGTCACCGCCATCGACAATGACGACCAAGGAATAGGGGCCGCCAGTGTTTTCAGAACGATAGATGGCGATAGACGCCGTGTCCGGGTCAGCCATGGCATCCCATCCCAACCGCGCTGCGTCGTCGAATACTGCCTGGAACCCAGTCGGGGGCGCAGGTCCAGAACATGGGGCGGGATCGCATGCGCCGGCTAAGCAAATGTCGCCGAAGCACGCGTCGGCGTTGTCGCAGGTGGTTCCGTCAGGTACTGCGGCTGCCAAGCACCCGACGGTTGCTTCGTCACAGATACCCGTACTACATTGATCTGACAAGTTCCCGCAATTGACGGGTGTCCCGATTTGACAATCTGCAATCGGATCACATGTTTCCGTTCCGCTGCAGAACAAGCCATCGTCGCATGAAAGGTCGTTCGGTGTATTGGTGCAGACGTCGGTTACGCTATTGCACGCATCGACTGTGCACATGACGCCATCATCGCACGACGCGGGCGTTCCAATTTGGCATTGCCCAAGAGCATCGCAAACTTCGACACCGTTGCAGAATAATCCATCGTCGCAGTCCATGTCGACTAGGCAAGCAACGCACGCATCCGTCAATTCGTCGCATGCTTGTCCCCCGCACGGGTCAGTCCCCGGACCACAACCGAGATTTGCATCACAGACTTCTGAACCGTCACAGAAGAATCCGTTTTGGCAGGCGACATCGTCTGGCGTATGACCACAGTTCGCCGTCGCTTCATCACATGCATCGACCGTGCAGACGACGCCGTCGTCGCAATCTACCGGGACACCGAATTGGCAACCAACCAAAGGATCACACGCCTCGACGCCGTCGCAAAAGATCCCGTTGTCGCACAAGAGGTCGTTGGGTTGAACTTGACAAGAGTCGGTGTTTAGATCGCAGAAGTCGTTCGTGCAACCGACACCGTCATCACATATGATTTCGGCGCCTGTCAGGCAACCAAGTATCGCATCGCAGAATTCCAATCCGTCACAGAACAGGCCGTTGTCGCAGTACAGATCGTCTGTAACGCTCTGGCAGGACTGGGTCGCTTCCACGCATGAATCCACAGTACAACCGACATCGTCGTTACAGACAACGGGCAGGCCGCTTTGGCAGAAACGATTGATACACGTTTCTGTCCCGTTGCAGAAAAGTCCGTCGTCACACTCAAGGTTCGTCAGGCAAAGTGCGCCCGTTCCGACGCTCAAGCTTGCGGATACGTCGAGGGGGCCTGCGGGATCACCACCTGTGAACCGAACGAGTCCGCTCTCAAAGAATCCGTCCGCATGCCCCGTGGCATCCGCCGTTACGTCTACCAGCACAGACTGTCCTGGTGTTAGTATGCCACTTCGCGGAAAGATCGTCATCCAAGACAAACCCTCGACTGCCTTGGCTGCGTTGACCCGGCCACCTGTGACGGTGAGTCCGTTCATTGACGGCATGAGCTCAACGCTGTCCATTAGTTTTTGCTTCAGCGCAAGCGCCGACAACGACGGATCGCGCGATAGCGCGAGGGCCGCCACTCCACTTACGTGCGGGGTCGCCATCGAAGTTCCGCTAAGGACGCGGTAAAATCCGCCCGGTGACGTACTTAAAATGTCGGTTCCGGGCGCCGCGAGATCGACGGACGTTAGGCCCCAGTTGCTGAACGTTGAGCGGTTGTCAAAGCGATCCATACTTGCGACACTCAGTATTGTCGGAGAATCATAGGCTGCGGGATACATGGGGCTAAGATCGGCGTTACGTGCGCTGTTCCCTGCTGCGGCGACGAATAGTTGTCCTGCGACACCTGCTGTTTCGATGGCGTTCTTCAGCGCCAGGCTAGCGCCGCCGCCGCCCCATGAATTGCTAGTAATGTGGGCACCCTGAGCAACTGCGTATTCGATTGCCGAAATCGCATCGGCCGTGGATCCACCCCCGGCGGAGTTCAAGAACTTCAGTGCCATCAACCGGACGTTCCAGTTAACCCCGACCACGCCTAGTGTATTGTTGCCCAAAGCTCCGATCGTGCCCGCGACGTGCGTGCCGTGGAAATGATCGTCGTAGGGGTCGCCGCTGGTTACTGCGCCTGTTCCGCCAATCCAGCGCGCGCCGTAAATGTCGTCTGTGATTCCGTTTCCGTCGTCATCGACACCCGTTACGCCGTTAAGCTCTGCGTCGTTGGTCCACATGTTCGCCGCGAGATCCGGGTGTGTGTAGTCAATACCGGTATCGATAACGCCCACGATGATGTCGCGACTTCCGGTGGTGATGTTCCACGCCGCTGGAGCATCGATGTCGGCGTCGATCGTTCCGCCTGATTGTCCGATGTTGTTGAGTCCCCAAAGCGAACCGTAGTCCGTATCATTCGGAGTCGCAACGATCGTCCATGTATAGTTCGGCTCGACATACGCAACCTCCGCGCGGGATGCATATTCCGCAGCAACGATCTGCAAATTCGCTTGAGGAGATATCTTGACGATATCAACAGGCATTGTCTTGCAGGAGTAGGTCACGGTTGTCCCGCATCCCTCGTGGATCTGATCGCGTACAACCTCTGATACCCGGCGCGCTCCTCCCTGGCGTAGTGTTCGCCTAGAGGATTGCCTTCGAGCTTGAGGCTTGGGGCTATTGGCGGCGTGGAACGTCACAATTAGGCTGTCAGGCTTGTGGGGTAGGCTCCAGTCGGCCACCGCAACTTCGGCGGTTTTGCCGGAATTGATTACCTCGCGTGAAGCGGCGGCTGGTTGACCCACCGGGACGGGCAAATCAGCGGCCGTCCAACTTGCGTTTCCAGTACCAACGTTGGTCAGCATGATCTGATTGATCTGCGAAGAATTGGGGGCGAGAAAGTACTCAACAGAAGCGACGTCCGCCGCCAGATGAGGCACACCAACAGTCGTGAAACTCCAAACTGCGCTGGCGGTCTCGCCGCAACAATCTACGGTCACGACTTGCCAGAAGTAAGTCGTGACTTCGGCTAGTGGTCCGGTCGCGACGGTGGGCGTCGTCAAACCCATCGCCAGAAGAGAAGTGGGGGGATTCACCGTATCAAAATAGATATCAAACGAATCCACACAGCTAACCGGGGCGGGCAATCCGGCGTTCCAAGAAAGTTGTGTGTCGAGGAAGGCCCCACCCGCCAGATCGACCGGATCGGGCGTGGACGCCGCGACCGGGGCGGCGCACGACGCAACAGTCAAAACGAAGGATTCCGATGTCGTGGCGCCGCAGTTGTCGGTAGCGGTCACCGTGACTAGGTAGTCACCAAGAACGGTATCAATAAAGGTTGCGATGGAAACGACTCCAGTCGCTGGATCGACTGTGAGCGCTCCACTCGTCGGCAATCCCGCGGGATCGACCGAGACGGCTATCACGCTCCCGTTGGTATCCGATGGAGGAGCGGAGGGTGTAACAGATGCCGATTCAACTGCGGATACGGTCGTTGCCGGGTAGAGTCCCATGATCGGCGCTGGATTCGCGGTGACTACGACGTCGAACATCGCCGTCACGGTAAATAGGTCGCTATCTGTCACGGACAACGTAATGACATGAATTCCAGCAGGTACACCGCAAGCAGCCGCCGCAGAGGCGGAGACCATTCCCGCCGAATTCGTGACGGCAACGGATAGACCGATCGGCGCTCCGGACGCCTGAACCAACAGGGATCCGTCCACATCGGCGATATCCGACACTGTCGCTACGGGAGAGGTCGTGGCTGCGCCGCCCTCGATTGTTGATACGCTAGCAAGAATTGTAACGCTCGGCGGAGACACGGTTGCGGGAAGTGTTGTGAGCGGCGCGCCGAGTGTTCCGGCGATCGAAGCCTGGTTGCCCGCGGCGTCGTACGCGCTGATCCACAGGTCGTAATCTGTGCTCGGGTTTAGCGTCGAAAGTGTGAAGGTCGTTCCAATTCCCGGAGAATCGGCGGCGTCGAACACCTCGGTTCCGGCGCCAAACTCCTGCGCCTTAATCAGGTATCCGGCGATACCGCGATTATCCGCCGCCGCTGCCCAAGAAAGATCCGCACCGTACGCTGTCACGTTTGAAACCGTTGGTGTCGGCGTGGATGAGGGCGGTTCGGTGTCCGGACCAAACCCAACCGAATAGTTGACGACTAACTCGGCGAATCCGACCAGGTTCGTGCCGCGAACTGTCACCAAACCGTTGCCAATCTGCGCTTCCGTCGGCGTCCAGGAAATCAGACCCGAAACCGCGTCGATCGTCATGCCAACCGGTGCGCCAATCAACTCATAGGTCGGTGCCGGATATCCTCCGTAGTGAATTGCATACGTTCCTCGTACGCCGGACTGCACAGCAAAGATCTGTCCTGTGGGATTGTGATAAATCCAGGGCAGTCGGTAGTACTGCACGGTGACTTGGGCACTCGCAGGCGATGTATTCCCGCTGGTATCGACGGCCTTTGCGTAATATTTCACCGAACTAAGCGTTGAAGTCACTGTCAAGGAGGTTGCCATCACGCCGCCCTGGTGAAGCACCCAACCCTTTACGAAGCGATTCACGCGCCGCCAGCGATAAACGTCATAGTGTGATATTGTCACATTGTCGGTCGATGCATTCCACGAAAGAAGGGCGGATGTTTCTGTAATGTTGCTGGCCGTCAAACCGGTGGGGACGGACGGGGCCACGTTGTCGACCACGGTAATTTGCGACGTTTGCTCATCGAATCCGAGAGGATTCGTTGCGCGAACCGTTACGAAGTACGGGCCACCCAACTGCGCGGCCGTCGGAAGGAAGGAGATTGCCCCGGTGGTCACGTCGAGAGTCAATCCGGTCGGACCGTCGATTAGTGAGAATGTGGGAGCTGGGTTTCCATTTGAGACAATGGTCCTCGCGAAGTTACTCCCCACGTCTACTTG
>JAJDDZ010000171.1 GCA_029260025.1 Phycisphaerae bacterium
TCTTTGCGGAAGCTCCCTGAAGTTCATTGGCGTCCAACGTATGTTGGACGCTGTATGCGACTACCTCCCAAGTCCGCTGGAAGTTCCCCCGGTAACCGCAGACGATGCGAATCGCGCGGGCGTCAAGCACCAACTCACCTGCGATCCCGATGGCCCCCTCGCCCTACTCGTTTTCAAGATCGTCGCAGAAAAACCAGTCGACCTGTATTACGTCAGAGTCTATTCGGGAACACTCAAGCCCAACATGCGTCTCGTAAACACCGCGGCCGGCGGAAAAGAAAACGTCAGCCGAATCTTTCGCATGTTCGCCAAACGTCGCGATCAGCTAGATCAAGCGGAGGCCGGAGACATCGTCGCAATCATTGGCCCCAAGGACGCGCTCACCGGGCATACTCTTTGTGACGCACGAAAGCCTGTTATTCTTGAGTCAATCCAGTTCCCCGAGACTGTCATCAGCGTCTCCGTAGAGCCAAAATCATCACGCGACCGCGACAAGCTCGCCGCCGCACTCAAAGGCCTAACACGACAAGACCCAACAATCTCAGTCAAAATCAACGAGGAAACCGGCCAGACGCTCGTATCCGGAATGGGTGAACTCCACGTCGAGGTCGTAGTCCACCGCCTGAAAACCGACATGAATGTCGATGTGGTAGTAGGAAAACCACGCGTCTCCTACCGCGAAACCGTGCGATCCTCCGGGCAGGGAGAAGGGCGTTTTGAGCGACAATTCGGAGGCAGAAACCACTTCGCCGCCGTTACGGTCAAGCTCGAGCCCAGACCACGAACCGACGACGGAGTCTCCTCAGAAATCGCCAGTCGTGTCTCTGACGAGTTGATCCTCCCAGAGTATGTCCGCGCTATAGAGTTGGGTATCAACGAAGCAGCCCAGAGCGGCGAACTCGGCGGATATCCCGTCATCGACTGGAAAGCGACCATCGTTACCGGTCTCCAAAGTGAGGAAGATAGCTCAGAGCTAGCCTTCGAAAACGCAGGCAGACTTGCGTTCTACGAGGCCATGCGAGCAGCTAATCCCGTCCTCCTCGAGCCGATCATGGACGTTGAGGTTATCACCGCCGACGACTACTTCGGTGCCATCATGGGGGATCTAAACACTAGAAATGCAGCCGTAAAAGACACTTTCGTGCGCGGCGACGACCGAGTTATTTCAGCCTCAGTCCCCCTCGCCCAGATGTTTGGATACGTCACCCGCCTACGCAGTCTGTCTCAAGGTCGAGCGACTTCCACAATGACCCCTTCGCACTACGACGCCGTCACAGAAGCGCAAATGAAAGCTCTCGTGGGCTAAGACTCAACCCCAGATTCTCAGCTTTGGCACAAGCTCCAACGGTTCGATATCCAACCACTCAGTATTCCCTATTTTGCCCAAAAAAGCGTGAAGATTTAATAAAATCGTAAGGGAATCGCTGTTGACAGGGTTGCAGGTGCGTTTATTCTTATCAATTCGCCGTTCTCTCAGGAGAGCGCCCCGAAAGGTAGCCGCAGAAGACGTAACTTCGCGAACTTTCGGAAACTTTGATCGAAAAGGCCCGACACGCGTGAGCGCCAAAAACCGAATCCGAATCCGCATGGAGGCTTATGACGCTCGTTCACTCGACGCGTCAGCGCAAGAGATCGTCGAGCAGGCCAAACGCACAAGCGCAAAGGTCCACGGTCCCATTCCGCTCCCCACGCGAATCGAGCGGTACACGGTCCTGCGTGGTCCCCACATCGATAAGAAGTCCCGCGAGCAATTTGAAATGCGAACGCACAAACGCATCATCGATATCAGCGAACCAACTGCACGAACGGTTGAGGCAATCAATCGTATTCAGGTTCCTGCCGGTGTGTTTGTAAAGATCAAG
The DNA here is from genome assembly GCA_029260025.1 of Phycisphaerae bacterium. Lineage (GTDB taxonomy): Bacteria > Planctomycetota > Phycisphaerae > UBA1845 > UBA1845 > JAJRUK01. The sequence goes on from JAJDDZ010000171.1 coordinate 1,863, forward strand.
ACGTAAGGTCGCGGGCCGTCGAATTGGTTGTCGGACGCTTCCGCGTTTCGGTAACCAGGTCAGCAAACGGAAGAACATTGAACGGTGTGCAAGTCAATTTGCACGCAAAAACACGAAAGGACTCGCCCGGCTTACCGGCGGGCGGGCTTGGAATCCCGTATGTCATTGGGATTAATTGGAACAAAACTTGGAATGACTCGCATCCTTGGCGATCGCGGCGTCGCTGAACCTGTCACGGTGATCCAGGCGGGCCCTTGTGTCGTGCTTCAGATGCGGCAGCAGGGCATCGACGGATACGACGCCTTGCAGCTTGGCTTCGGCGATGTGAAACCGCATCGTTCGACCAAGCCGATGATCGGTCACGCCGCAAGAGCCGGTGTTGGTCCAAAGAAGGTCCTTCGCGAATTTCGACTTGATGAGCCGGCAACCATGGAGCTTGGAGAAGTTCTCACCGTTGAGGGTTTCACTGAGGGCGAAGTCGCTTTTGTTGACGTCACTGCGACCACAAAGGGCAAGGGATTTCAGGGTGGCATGAAGAGGCACGGTTTTGGTGGTTTGACAGCTTCTCACGGTACCGAGCGAAAGCATCGCTCCCCGGGGGGTATTGGCGGTCATGCCAATGGCGGTACGGGTCGCGGTATCAAGAAGGGCAAGAAAATGGCCGGGCACATGGGCGACGTTCGGCGTACTGTTCAATCTGTCCGTTTGCTCAAGGTGGACGCTGATAACGGTCTGCTGGTAATTCGCGGAAGCATTCCGGGTCCAAACGGCGGCACGGTCATCGTGAAACCGGCCAGGAAGAAGGGGGCCAAGTAATGATTGCTATCCCCGTATTCAAGATGGACGGTAAGCCGTCGGGCACCGTAGAGATCGACCCAGAAGTGTTGGGTGGTCGCGTCCGCGCCAAGCTGATCAAGCAGGCGATTGTCGCCTGGTTGGATCACGCCCGTCAGGACAGTGCTCGCACGAAGAGTCGAGCGATGGTATCCGGATCAACCAAGAAATTGTATCGCCAAAAAGGAACCGGAAACGCTCGTGCAGGCATGCGGCGCACGCCCGTTAGACGCGGTGGTGGCCGAACCTTTGCCAAGCAAGGTCCTCGTTCTTTCAAAGAATTTCCTAAGAAGATGCGTCGGTTGGCGTGTAGTAGTGCACTTCTTGCTAGGATTCAAGCTGAGGACGTTATTATTCTCGACGAGCTTGTGTGTAACGAACCAAAGACGAAGGTTTTTGCCGGGATGTTGACAGCCTTGGGCGTCAAACGTGGCTGTCTTTTTGCGATGCACGAAACCAATGACAACGCGCATCGTTCCGGACGAAACATCCCCGATACAGACATTCGCATTGTTAGCGACCTCACCGCGTATGAAGTGATGCGTCGTCCAAAGATTATCTTTACCCGAGCAGCTATCGAGAAGCTCGCTGGCGGCAAGAGCGAATAGGGCGATTACACCAGATGGATATTTACCACATAATCAAGCGTCCGCTCATTACGGAAAAAGGCACGCATCAGGCTCAGCTGTCGCATGACGCGACAAAGTCGAAATCGGCTCGCGGCGGGGCGTATGCTTTCGAGGTTCACGCTGCCGCATCAAAGCCAATGATCAAGCAGGCGATCGAAAAAATCTATAACGTCAAAGTTGAGACAGTTCGAACCTCCAATCGCAAGGGCAAGGTTCGTCGCGTCAAATACAAAATGGGGAAAACTTCAGACTGGAAGAAGGCGACCGTGGTGCTGCACGCTGACCACCACATTGACTTGTTCTAGGACGATTGGCGACCTTTGGTGGCGTAATCGCTACCAGAAGACGAATCGAGTAAATCATGGCCGTAATCAAATATAAACCAACTTCAGCAGGGCGTCGCGCTTCCAGCGTGAACGACTTCGCGGAGCTTACGGACAAGAAAAAACGCCCAGAAAAGGCGCTTTGCGAGCGTCTCAAGAAGCACGGCGGACGGAATCATCACGGGCGTATCACCTCGCGTCATCGCGGGGGCGGTGCCCGTCGTATCTATCGCCGCATTGATTTTAAGCGAAGCAAAGATGGCATCCTGGGGCTGGTCGCTGCCGTTGAATATGATCCGAATCGTTCCTGCCATATTGCGTTGATCAACTACGCCGACGGCGAAAAAAGATACATTCTCGCCCCGGCTGGCCTCACCGCAGGCGACTCGGTGGAGAGCGGTTCCGTTGTTGAACCCAAAGTCGGCAATGCAATGCCACTCAAGAATATGCCCCCAGGTCTGGACGTTCATAATGTTGAAATGAACGTAGGCCAAGGCGGAAAACTGGTCCGCAGTGCTGGCACCTCGGCCAGGCTTTTGTCTCGTAACGAAGAGTGGGCGATTCTCGTTCTCCCATCCGGCGAGATGCGAGAAGTTCGCTCCCAGTGTCGTGCCACCATAGGCCAAGTTGGTAACGTCGAACATCAGAATTTACGATGGGGAAAGGCGGGTCGTATGCGACACCGCGGTCGTCGTCCCCATGTGCGTGGAACTGCCAAAAACCCGGTCGCTCACCCCCTTGGTGGTGGTGAGGGTCGAAGCGGGGGTGGTCGTCACCCATGTAGTCCGACCGGTCTTCTCGCCAAGGGCGGGCGTACGCGGTCCAAAGCGAAAGTTTCAAATCGACGTATTATTCGTCGACGTAAGAGTAAGCGATACGGGCAGTTGCCAATCCCTAAGAAGTAGGGATTTCGTAACGGCGATTGATTCCGGTTAGCAAAGAGGAACAGGATGGCACGTTCACAAGTTAAAGGACCGTTTGTCGACGAAAAGCTCTTCGGCAAAGTCATTAAGCAAAAGGCCGCAGGCGGCGGTGCGCCAATCAGAACGTGGTCTCGTCGTTGCATGATCGTCCCGGAATTCATCGGGGCGAAGTTTGAAGTTCATAATGGCAAGATGTTCCATCAGGTGTTTGTGACCGAGGACATGGTTGGTCATAAGTTGGGCGAGTTTTCGCCGACACGCACCTTTAGGGGTCACAGCGGTAAGAAGAGATAATAGCTGGCGAGTTTTCTCGCCCTTTGTAGGTGGCGTAGCGTGGCCAAGGTAGTTGAAGACAAAAAAGTGTGGACGGCGAAGCATCGTTTCGCTCGGATCTCCCCTCGCAAGGCACGCCTTGTGATCGACCTGATCCGTGGCCAAAAATGCGATGAGGCGCTGACCCAGCTTAAGTTTAATCCGCGACGAAGTGCTCGAATGATCGAGGGCGTCCTGAAGTCCGCCATGGTTAACGCGGACGAGAAGGAAGCAGACATGCGACGGCTCGTCGTATCGGAGGCTCGAATCGACGGCGGACCATACTATCGGCGCTGGCGACCTAAAGATCGAGGACGCGCTCATCCGATCGCAAAAAGAACAAGCCACATTATTGTAGTGGTTTCAGAAAAGTAGAGATTAGTTGTTTCTAGTGCCTCGTGCCGTTGACGGCATGCCTTTGGAGCTGAAGCGTGGGTCAAAAAACACATCCAACCGGGTTTCGCGTCGGGATCACCGAAGGGTGGCGCTCTCGATGGTTTGCCCCCAAGGCGGCCTACGCTGAATTCCTGATTGAAGATCAGCGGATCCGCAAGCATGTGGACAATCGAATGAACCGCCAGCCTCCGTACGCCGCGGTTTCTCGCGTTGAGATTGAGCGGACTCGCAACGAAGTTAAGGTGCTGTTGCACACAGCCAGGCCCGGATTGGTCATCGGTCCCAAGGGTGCAGAAGTTGACAAGCTGAAGGTCGAACTTGAGGATCTAATCGATCGGAATATCAATCTCAACATCGTTGAGATTAAAGTTCCAGATGCCAATGCGACTTTGGTCGCGGAATCCGTAGCCGAGCAACTGAAGAAGCGTTCCGGTTTCCGCCGCGTCATGAAGATGCGATTGGATTCCGTCATGGCTACGGGGGTTTTGGGAATCAAAATAACGTGTGCAGGACGACTTGGCGGAGCAGAGATGGCTCGCCGCGAGACTCAGCTTCGCGGTTCGATTCCTCTCCACACGCTCCAGGCGAACGTTGATTATGGTTTTGCCCTGTGTAAAACGAAGTACGGTACAATCGGCGTTAAGGTTTGGCTTTACAAGGGTCGTTACGGCGAAGAAGTATCATTGGAAGACGTTTCACCGCGAGGCCATGGAGGCCGCCGCGGAAAGCGAGGATAAGACTCGGACGATCCTAGCGGGTCGGTTTGAGGAGTTGCGATTATGGCATTAATGCCCAAACGAGTTAAGTGGCGAAAGAGTCAGCGGGGTAAGATCCGCGGATTCGCTAGCAAAGGCAACGCCGTCTCGTTTGGCGAGTACGGATTGCAGTGTCTCGGCTCTGGCTGGATAACGGCACGCCAAATTGAGGCGGGTCGTATCGCTGCCACCCACTACCTTCACCGCGAAGGTAAGGTGTACATCCGTCTGTTTCCGCATAAACCAGTTTCGTCCAAGCCGCTTGAAACGCGGATGGGTAAGGGAAAGGGTGACCCGGAATTCTGGGTCGCATGCGTCCGTGAAGGACAAGTCCTTTTCGAGATCGGTGGCGTCGAAGAAGATGTGGCGCGAACGGCACTCTTGCGTGTCGCCCATAAGATGCCGTACCGCTGTCGTTTTGTCCGTCGTCGTCACGGGCTGTAGATCGTTCAATAAGAGGCTTGTTAGATGAAGGTCAGCGAAGTTAGAGAACTAAAGACTGAAGAGTTGCACGCCGAGCTCGATCGAATTCGGCGACATCTGTTCGACCTTCGTTCGCAGGCTGTAACAGAAAAGCTAGAGAACCCAAACCAGCTTACATGGGTTCGAAGAGATATCGCACGGATACTGACCGTGCTGAAAGAACGCGGCGAAACTGGCATTGAGGAAAAGCAGTATCACCTCGAAGCCGTCGCGTCGCACGGAAAGATGGGTTAACCCCAGGCTTACTGGGAACTGTTGAGGGAATCGGCAACGAATGGTCACTGCAACAAAAACAGATCAGCAAAACGTCCGCAGCGAGCGTGAGCATCGGACCGGCGTCGTGTTATCCGACAACGCTGACAAAACCATCCGTGTTCGTTTCGACTTCATGGTAAAACACCCAAAGTATGGAAAGTTTTACAAACGTTCGACGACCTTGCACTCGCATGATGAGAAAAACGAGGCATCGGCGGGTGATCTCGTAGAGGTCATGGCATGTCGTCGTCTGTCCAAGACGAAGTTTTGGACATTATCAAAGATTCTTAGGAAAGCTGCAGAATAATAACCGCTTCGCGACTCGTCCTGTGTGGATGAGTTAAACGGAAACGCATCATGATTCAGATGAACACAATGGTCGAAGTGGCTGACAACACCGGCGCAAAGCGCGCAATGGTGTTTAACGTCTACAAGGGTAGCACTTCTGGGCGTGGCAAGTACACGCTCAAGTCCGCTTCCATCGGCGACATCGTGATGGTCACCGTGAAAAAGGCGCTTCCCAACAGCGAGTTCTCTGGAGGAACCAGTCGCGCCGATCGCGCCAAACGCCGCAAGGCAAAGGCAGTCGTTGTTCGGACTCGGTATCCAAAGCGACGTTCAGACGGAAGTTATGTGCGGTTTGACACCAATGCAGTTGTATTGCTCGATGAAAAGAACGAGCCGCGCGGCACGCGTATTTTTGGCGCGGTCGCCAGAGAGCTACGCGAAAAAAACTACATGAAAATCATCTCGCTCGCAGAGGAAGTTGTCTAAGAGCGAGACGTTTTGGCGGAATATCGATGGCTGCACATATTCGAAAAAATGACATGGTTGAAGTGATCTCCGGCGACCACCGGGGAGCTCGTGGGAAGATTCTCTTGGTGGACACCGCCCGTTTCAAGGTTGTGATTGAGGGAGTGAATCTCGTCTTTCGGCACGTTCGTCCGACGCGGCGTAATCCGCAGGGCGGACGAGTTCAGAAGGAAGCTCCGGTCCACATGTCGAATGTACTTCCGCTCGACACGGCCAAGGGCAAGGGGAGTCGGGTTCGATTTGATACACAAGGCGGTCACAAGCGTCGTTTGACGGTGGGCGGTTTGGCGCTGCATTCGCTTACGCACGGCGATGCCGGATCAGGTAAATAGTTTTTGGAAACGGATCGAGATATGCCTCGGCTTTTGAAAAAATTTCGCAGTGAAATCGCCTCCGAGTTAAAGGGAGCGCTAGCGCTAGGTAATCCGATGGAGATTCCTGCTCTACAAAAGGTCGTCGTGACCATGGGCACTGGTAGTCCAACGGCAGACAAGAAACGCCTTCCCGACGCCATCGAGGATATGACCGTGATTACGGGTCAAAAACCTCAAGTACGTCGGGCAAGAAAGGCCGTGTCAAATTTCAAGACACGAAAAGGATACGAGATCGGTTGTCGCGTAACGCTTCGCGGCAAGAGAATGTACGAGTTCGTGGACCGGCTCTTCAACGCCGCGATTCCTCGTTCTCGCGACTTTCGGGGTCTGAACCCAAAGAGTTTCGACGGAAGTGGAAACTACTCGATGGGCATTGCCGACCAGACGATCTTCGCCGAAATAGACGTCTCTCGGGTATCCACTAATAAGGGTATGAATATTACGTTTGTGACCAGCGCGAAAAACGACACGCACGGTCGAGCCCTCCTGGAGCGGCTCGGTCTCCCGTTGCGTAAGCTTGAGGGGCAGGAAGACTGATGGCAACCAAAGCATGGATTCATAAAGCGAATCTTGAGCCGAAGTTTCGCTGCCGAAAAGTACGGCGGTGTCAACTCTGCGGTCGGTCGCGAGCGGTGTATAGAAAATTTCAAATTTGTCGCATTTGTTTCCGAAGCTTGGCCCACCAAGGGATGATTCCCGGCGTCAAGAAGGCGAGTTGGTAACGAGTTCCCCAGTCCCGACGGCGGGCTGGTCTTGGAAGGTTAATTGGAATGTGGTCTGATCCTATCGCAGACATGCTAACTCGAATTCGCAACGCAGCACGAGTGCGTCGCAAGCAGGTCTCCATTCCGTCCTCGAAAATCAAGGTCGGAATCGCTCGCGTCCTGAAGGACGAGGGGTACATCAACGGATACGACGTCGTAGAGGATGGCAAGCAAGGCATCCTTCGAGTCGATCTTAAGTACGGGCCTCGTGGCGAAGATGTCATGCGCAGCATAAAGCGAGAGTCCAAGGGCGGATGTCGTGTTTACAAGAAGGTAGATGCAATTCCCCGCGTCCTAGACGGCCTGGGAATTGCGATTGTGTCGACCCCCAACGGCGTCCTCAGCGATCGCTCTTGTCGCGAACAGAATGTTGGCGGCGAGCTTATCTGCACGGTGTACTAGAAACGTTTTTAACGAAGCGGTGGACATGTCCTACCGCCGGAGTTTGCTGTCGATGTCACGCATTGGGAAAAAACCTGTCTCGATTCCTTCGGGTGTCACCGTCAAGGTTGCTAGCGGTGAGGTCTCCGTTACTGGCCCCAAGGGCTCGTCCGCGTGGACGTTTCCAACGAACCAGGCCGTCGCGATCGACGACGCGACAAAGTCGGTTTCGGTCTCGCGGCTTGATGATACCAAACAGGCCCGGGCCAATCACGGCCTCACCCGCTCTTTAATTGCCAACATGGTACAAGGCGTTTCCCAGGGTTTTGAAAAGAAGCTCGAAATCTACGGCACCGGTTATAATTGCAAACTGCAAGGGAAGGTCCTCCACTTGAGTATTGGTTTCACCGGTCGAAATCGAGGTAAGGGGTCGCAGTTCGAATTGCCCGTCCCTCCCAATGTTGAAGTTCAGGTTGTCAAAGAGGCTTCTCGGGGCGACACAGAACCAGCTTTGTTGACCATTCGTAGTCACGACAAGCAAGCGGTCGGCCAGTTCGCCGCCGAAATACGAAGCTTGCGAAAGACCGAGCCCTACAAGGGCAAGGGTATCCGATACGAAGGCGAGCAGGTTCGTCGAAAGCAAGGCAAGGCACTTGGTAGCGGCTAATAGCAACAAAAAATGATGATGGCGGTGGGTTCACCCGCAGACTGTAGCATCTAAAATGAAATCCAACGAAGTCAAAATAGTTCGTCGCGCTCGCCGAAAAAGGCGACTGCGCAAGACGCTGATCGGCACACCCGGTCGCCCAAGACTTACGGTCTTCCGTAGCTTGAAAAACATTTACGCTCAGGTCATTGACGACTCGCGTGGTGTAACGATTTGTTCCGCGAGTACCAGGGACAAGGATCTCGTGAGCGTGAGCAAGTCCGGCGGAAACTGTGACGCCGCGGCAGCCGTAGGCAAAGCACTTGCAGAGCGTGCGAAGCAGAAAAATGTTGAAGAGGTCTCTTTTGACCGCAACGGGTTCAAGTTTCACGGCCGCCTTAAGGCGCTCGCTGACGCTGCTCGTGAAGCGGGCATGAAGTTCTAGGAATATCTCGCCGGGTTTGATCCGGCAGATTGGCATCGGACAATGACTGAATCTGAACCAAAACCACCAACAAGCGAAACGCCCGCGGCGCCCGAAGCGCAGAGTGAAAAAGCAGCGCCCACTCCGCCGCCAGCAACAGAAAAGCGAAGACCACAAGCAGCCAATCGTGGCGGAGGTGGCGGAGGTCGCGGTCGCGGGCCTCGTCAACAGTCCGACCAAGACGACAAGGGTTTGGGCGAGGTCGTCGTGAAGATTGGTCGATGCTCGACGGTCGTTAAGGGTGGTCGACGGTTTAGCTTTGGCGCGCTCGTCGTCGTTGGCGACAAGAAAGGCCAGGTCGGCATCGGCTACGGCAAGAGCGTCGAGGTTCCTTCTGCCATTGAAAAAGGAAAGAAAATTGCAACCCGTGCAATGACGCCGGTCAAGCTTCACGGCGGAACGATTCCCCACCGCGTCGTCGGTCGCTACGGAGCAAGCGAGGTCGTCATGGTCCCGGCAAGTCCGGGTACCGGCGTTATCGCTGGTACAAGTGTTCGCGCTGTCCTAGAACTCGCAGGTGTCCATGATATCCTGACAAAGAGTTACGGCTCGAATACACCGAAGAATCTCGTCCGCGCAACGTTTGACGGACTAATGCAGCTGGTCTCTCGCGAAGATGTCGAACGCCTTCGCGGCGTAACGCTCTCCGCGTAGTGTGAAAAAATGAATATTGCAGACATCACAAAATTAGCTGGCAAAGATCGACGACGCAAGCGAATTGGTCGCGGCGAGGGATCTGGTGCTGGAAAGACAGCCGGTCGAGGTGCCAAAGGTGGCGGACAGCGTGCTGGCTGGGGTCTCCGTGGTCTCCAAGAGGGTGGACAGATGCCCACCTTCCGCCGGATTCCAAAACGCGGTTTCAACAACTATAACTTCGAAACAAGGTACGCGATTGTGAATGTCGCCTCTTTGGAAGAGAAGTTCGAGAACGGCGCCCATGTTACGGCCCAGGCCCTTCGCGAGTGCGGTCTGGTACGAAAGGCTGGCCTCCCCATTAAGGTCTTGGGCGAAGGCGACCTCAAAAAGAAGCTAAAGGTAGACGCTGCCAAGTTCAGCAAGTCCGCCGAAGAGAAAATCAAGGCAGCAGGCGGCGAGATTAAGGTTGTTTAATCAAAGACCCGTATCAGTACGGGGCAGGTAGACGCATTAATGCTTTCAACGCTACTTAACATTTTTAAGATTCCCGAATTGCGAAACAAGATCCTGTTTACGTTCGGGATGCTTGCTGCTTACCGCATCGGGTTTGTAGTCCCAGTTCCGGGCGTCGACCAGGCGAAGATGGGCGGTGCTAGCTCAGGTGGCGGCGGCGGTCTTGGTGACCTCATCAACACCTTCGAGCTTTTCACCGGAGGTAATCTCTCTCAGAGTACAATCTTCGGTTTGGGTATCATGCCTTACATCTCGGCTTCGATTATCTTCCAACTTCTTGTGACCGTGGTCCCCGCTTTTGAAAAACTTCAACAAGAGGGCGAAGCAGGCCGCAAGAAAATTCAAGAATACACTCGGTATGCAACAGTTGGCCTTTGCTTTATCAACGCGGTCATCTGGATGCGATACCTGACCAGCCAAGGCTTCATCTACCCAGAGTACGTCGGCGGGTTCTTCGGGATGACGTTTAGCTACGGCGTTATGGCATTGCTTCTTTTAACCACCGGCACCGTTTTCCTGATGTGGCTAGGCGAGCAAATCGACGAATACGGCATTGGCAATGGCATCTCGCTCATCATCCTTGCGGGGATCGTTGCCAGAATGCCAAATGCTGGCATCTACGTCTTCCAGAACTTCAGCTGGCGAAGTACCGCTGCCGAGAATCAAATCGACACCACCAAACTGCTTCTCTTGGTCACGATGTTTATCGGTATCGTCGCCGGCGCGATCTTAATAACGCAGGGACAGCGACGCATTCCGATCCAGCAAGCAAAGCAAACCCGCGGACGCAGAGTCTACGGCGGCCAGCGTCATTATCTCCCCCTCCGCGTGAATCATGGTGGCGTCATGCCGATCATTTTCGCCAGTTCAATGTTGATTTTCCCGGGCTTGATTTTGGGCGCCGTTTACAGCTATTGGCCAAACTCATTCTGGGATTTCCTACGTAATGCCTTCCAAGGCGGCGGCTATCTGTACATTGTTCTTGAAGTACTAGCGATTTACTTCTTCGCGTACTTTTGGACAACGGTCTCCTTCCGTCCCAAAGAGATGGCCAACAACCTCCGCGATTACGGCAGCTTTATCCCAGGGTTGCGTCCCGGAAAGCGAACCGCCGACTATCTCGAAAAGGTCATGGTCAGGATCACATACGTCGGTGCAGGCTTTCTTGCTTTGATTGCGATTATTCCCACACTCGTGGCTAGCTGGTTATCGATCCCATTCATGGTTTCAGCCTTCCTCGGTGGAACGGGACTCCTGATTGTAGTCAGTGTAGCTCTTGACCTGGTACAACGCGTCGAGGCGAGTTTAATAATGCGAAACTATCCAGGGTTCCTGGGTGGAGATGGCCCAATCCGTGGAGCACGTAGCTAGATGCGAAATCCTGGACTACGCCTAATAAGACTGTCGATGGTCACGGTGCTCGCGCCGAGAATCTGCGAGCCGTTGAATTGAGTAAGGTAGCTAACGTGGCACAGCGACGGGGAGTCGTGCTAAAAAGTCGCCGCGAGATCGGCTTGATGCGTCAAGCTGGCGCTATTGTGCATAGCGTGCTAACTCGAGTTCGACAGGTAGCTGCCCCAGGTGTGACGACAGCGGACCTAAACGCGGTCGCAGAAGAGATGATTACCGATGCAGGTGGCATCGCTCTTTTTAAGGGCGTAGAAAACCCGCAAGCGGATATGCCGTTTCCCGCAGCCCTCTGTACGAGCGTGAACGAAGAACTTGTTCACGGCGTCCCGGGCGATAGGGCTCTAGTTGACGGCGACATTGTAAGCGTTGATTGCGGTGTTCTCCTCGGAGGATACTGCGGGGACTCTGCCACGACTATTGCCGTTGGCCCGGTTTCAGCCAAGGTGCAGCATCTACTGGATACGACCAGTGGCGCGCTTGCCTTGGCGATCGAAAAAATGCGACCCGGTATCATGTGGAGCGAGGTTGCAAAACAGATGCAGGCGTACGTCGAGGCGGAGGGGCTTTCGGTCGTACGCGAGTTTGTCGGACATGGCATCGGAAAAGAAATGCACGAAGAGCCAAAGGTTCCAAACTATTGGGACAAGGCTCAGCGCCGAATGGACTTCGAGTTGGTCCCCGGTCTTGTGCTCGCCGTTGAACCGATGGTCAATTTGGGGTCGCGTGACGTAGATTACGCAGGACCCGGTCGTTGGGCGGTTGTTACGAAGGACGGTCAGCCCGCAGCTCACTTTGAGCATACGCTCGCGGTGAATGAGTCGGGTGTTGAGATATTGACGGATGGTAACTGACGTTCAGGGTTCGCTCTGTTGCGTCTGCTGTTATTGAAGGACAGTTATTATGAAAGTTCGCGCAAGTGTTCGTCGCATCTGCGAAAACTGCAAGGTTGTTAAACGCAAGGGCGTGGTACGCGTCATTTGTACGAACCCGCGCCACAAGCAGCGCCAGGGATAAGGAGACGGATCGTGCCGCGTATTGCAGGTGTTGACATCCCCCCGGACAAGCGGATTGAGTATTCTCTCCGCTACATCCACGGTCTCGGACCAAAACTCGCGATTGATGTGCTCACGGAAGCGAAAATCGAGTTGGGTCGTAAGGCAAAGGATTTAACCGAAGAAGAGGTCGCTCGGATTGTGGGCATTCTCGACCAGAACTATCAGGTTGAAGGACAGCTCCGCCGGACCGTGCAAGGGCACATTCAGCGGCTCAAAGATATCCGTTGTTATCGCGGATCGCGACACAGGGCACATCTGCCCGTTCGCGGACAGCGAACACGGACCAACGCGAGAACGCGCAAGGGACCCAAGAAAACTGTCGCCGGCAAGAAGGGCGTCAAGGAGCTAGGTCGTGGCTAAAAGAAGTGGAAAAAAAGCTGTCAGGCGGAATATTTCCCGCGGAATAGCTCATATAAAGGCGACTTTTAACAACACGTTGGTGACAATCACCGACGTCAATGGCGAAGTCATAAGCCGTGGTTCCGCTGGGACCGTCGGGTTTAAGGGGACACGAAAGAGCACCCCCTTTGCCGCGCAACGAGCGGTCGAGCAGGCGGCCCATTCCGCTCGTCGGCACGGCCTCCAGGAGGTCGAAGTGCGCGTAAAGGGTCCAGGTAGCGGTCGCGACGCAGCTGTCGCAGCCCTGCAGAGTTCTGGTTTACGAATCCACTCGATTGAGGACGTCACCCCGCTTCCCCACAACGGTTGCAGACCGTCGAAGCGGCGCCGCGTCTAAGTAAGAATTGAAAGTCGGCTTATTTGTCGCGTTCGAGGACGCGAACGATAGTCGTTGTTTGAATCGGAAAGCGAAATGGCACGATATATCGGACCTGTTTGTAGACTTTGTCGGCGCGAGGGCTTGAAGCTGATGCTAAAGGGCGTTCGCTGCGAGACGGCAAAGTGCGCAATGGAAAAGCAGTGGCGGAGCAACCCGCCAGGAATGCACGCCTGGCGCCGCCGCAAGGTTGGCGACTTCGGCATCCGCCTTCGCGAAAAGCAGAAGGTAAAGCGTTACTATGGAGTATTCGAGAAGCAATTCATCGAGTACTTCCGCAAGGCTGAACGTAGCAAGACCAACACTGGCGACGCGCTACTCTCCCTGCTGGAGCGTAGGCTCGACAATGTTGTTTGGAAGCTCGGTTTCGGTCCTTCGCATCGCGCGTCGCGCCAGGCGATCGTCCACGGGCATATTTACCTAAACGGACGCCGCCTGAATCGACCAGGATACTTGGTCAAGCTCGGCGACCGAATCAGTGTAAAACCCTCGGATCGCAGCAAGAAATTTGTTCGCGCAACAGTTGGAGATTCAGGTCCAACGTTGCAGGACTGGCTCATGTTGGACGCAAAAACATTGGAGGGAGCTGTGCAAGCTCTTCCCACCCGTGAAGACGTTCAGATCCCAGTCGAAGAGCAGCTAATCATCGAGATGTGTAGTCGCTAAATTGTTAAGCAGTGCTCTTATTCGAGCGAAATTCCGGACCCGTACCGGAAATACAACAACCTGGAGGTTGAGCCAATGCGCATAAGATGGCAAGGACTTGAGTTGCCCAGTCGCGTAATCCGCGACGATGCTGTCAGTACAGATTCCTATGGAAGGTTCACCGTTGAACCTTTTGAACAGGGGTATGGAGCGACGCTT
>JAJDDZ010000172.1 GCA_029260025.1 Phycisphaerae bacterium
AGCGACCCCTTCAAGACCGAACCGGGTCAATGCGGCTGCGGAGTCCCCGACACCGATAGCGATGGCGACACCGTCCCAAATTGCCTCGACCAATGCGACGGCCAGGACGACACCCGCGACTTCGACAACAACAACATTCCGGACTGCATCGAATTCTTTCCAATCCCCACCGTCTCAACCTGGGGCCTGGCAGTCCTAACCCTCCTCCTGGCCATCACAGCCAAACTCGCCTTCCGCCGACGCCCATCCCGCCTCTACTAACACCCCCTTCCCAAATCTGGACGTTTCGACTTTTGGACTTTTGGACGTTTCAAAACGTGCTATACTCATTAAACGAGAAAACAAAACGCAAAAAACCAAGGCGAAAACAAATGAAAAAAACAAGAATCCTAACACCAGGCCCCGTCATGGTCCCAGAAGACGTACTCCTCGAAATGGCTCGCCCCATAGAGCACCACCGCACCGCATGGTTCCGCGACCTCTTCAAACAAAACCACCAGCTTCTCCAATACCTCTTCCAGACTAAATCCCAGGTCATCACAATCACCGGCAGCGGCACCGCAGCCGCCGAAGCTGCAATCGTCGGCTGCTGCCCAGAGGGTCACAAAGCGCTGGTAGTAGTCAATGGAAAATTCGCCGAGCGCTGGACCAAAGTCTGCGAAAAATTCAACATCGACCACACCGACCTACCCATAGAATGGGGCCACGGAGCAACCGCAGCAGATATCACCAAAGCACTAGACGCCGACCCAAAAATAGACACCGTCATCTGCGTCCACAGCGAAACATCCGCCGCAGCCGTCAGTGACATCGAAGGAATCGGGAAAGTAACTCGCGACCGCGGCGCGATCCTCATCGTAGACGGCATCACATCCGTAGGCGTACTCCCTGTAAAGATGGACGACTGGGGCGTAGACGCCTACATCACCGGCTCACAGAAAGCGATGATGCTCCCGCCCGGACTAGGATTCGTCGCAATCAGCGAAAGAGCATGGGAACGAATCGACTCCGGCAAAACCCCAGCCCTCTACAACGACCTGAAAGCATACCGAAAATCGCTAGAAAACTGGGACGTCCCCTACACCCCCGCCGTAACCCTGATCCGCGGCCTCCTCGTTGCCCTAAAGGGGTTCAAAGAACGCGGCATCGAAAATATCTGGCATGAAGCATCAACCATGGCCAAGGCAACACGCGCAGCCACCGAAGCAATGGGTCTAAAAGTATTCGCAAAAGACCCGGCCGATTCAGTCACCGCAATGCTCCTACCAGACACCATCGACGAAGGCGCACTCCGCAAGACAATGAGAGCACAACACGGATTCCAAATCGCCGGCGGACAGGGTCACTTGAAAGGAAAAATAATCCGATTCTCGCACATGGGGTACCTGGACTCCTTCGACATTCTCGGAGCAATCGCAGCCCTGGAGCTAACTCTCATCGGACAAGGTCACAAGGTTGAACCAGGAGCAGGCCTAACCGCCGCCCAGAAAGTCTTCGCCGAAGCTGCAGCGAAATAGCCCAGCCAAGCGAGAACCGCGAACGCGTATTTCACAGGCAACCAATGACGCCGTTCGACATGCTGCGGGCACGATCATAGAATCGCACACATAATGCTTCGATCCACTTTGCTATTATGTGCCACCGCCGTCGGCGCAATCGTTCTACCCTCATGCACATCCGGCGCAGAGTTAGGACGCCTATCACTGGAGAACGACAACCTCAAACGCGAAGTAACCAGTCAAGCAAGAGACATCGCCAAGCGTGACGCAACCCTCGCTACCCTCCGCGCCCAGATCAACAACCTAAACAAATGGGGCCAAGACCGCCCCGCTGATCTATTCGCCCCAACCAAAATCGAAATCGCCAGCCTCTCAGGGGGACACAACTACGACGAAAGACCAGGCGACGACGGGATCACGATCTACCTAAGTCCAAAAGACGCAGACGGCGACATCGTCAAAGTCCCCGGTCGAATCGAAGTCCAATTACTCAACAACACAGATCTCAAGAACCCAAAAATCATCGCCACATTCATCTTCGAGGCAGAAAAACTACGCGAATCATGGCACGGGAGATTCCTGACAAACCACTACACCCTAAAGTGCCCCTTTCCGCCAAAACAAGACCTGCCCGACACAAGAAGATTATTGGCAACCGTGAAATTCACCGATTTTCTAACAGGGGCTGAACTCACAGCAACCAAAGAGCTGGCTTTCGAGCAGCTAGCACCAAGAGACAAGTAAATCCTTGAAACAAAGCTGTTCCTGAGATACAATGAGGGTGCATTCAAGAGAGGTACCAAGCCGAATGAGCGACGAAAAAAAAGAACAGTTTACCCCGGGCGAAGGCGACACCGCCACCGCAGTAAAAAGCAAACCAGCCCAGACCAGCAACAATCCCAAAACGCTCCCCCCCTTCAAGGTCTTGCTCCACAACGACGACGAGAACAGTTTCGAGCACGTTATCCGCTCGATCATGAAACTCACGCGCCTCACCGCCGAAGACGCCATCGAGCGCACCATCGAGGCCCACGAATCAGGACTATCACTGCTCCTGACAACCCACCGCGAGCGCGCAGAACTCTACCAGGAACAGTTCCAAACTTTCCAAATCATAACAACAATCGAAGAAGCCTAGCGTGCTAAGCGAGCCCCGCCCGCCAAGAGGCGGTGAGCCCAGCGAACATCCTCAGCCGATTGAGGACGCCGTATATCCCCCACCCTCACACGAATCTCCCCGAAGACGCATCGCACCGACCCAAAACTACCCCGCCGCCTTCCGCCGCTCAACAACCCGAGCAATCCGAAGTCCGCCCTCAAAAAGGCAATACATCGGCAGCGCCAAAAGAACCTGGCTAATCACGTCAGGCGGAGTAAGAACCGCCGAAAAGACAACCATCGCCAGAATAACGTGGCGCCGACTCTTCGCCATCACAGCCGTCGTCACAATCCCGCTCCAAGCAAGAAAGCAGACAACAATAGGCGTCTCAAAAGCAATCCCAAAGGCAAGAGACAGCATCAGCACAAATGAAATGTAAGCAGGAACCGCAAACTGACTATCCACAGCAGGCGCAACAGACCCCGGCTCCAACGGAACCGACCAATATCCCTCGCTTCGTTTGATAATCAGTCGCGAAGTCGTCGAATCGATCCACGCATCCCCTGGTTTCGATGCCTTCGGATCACCAGAGAATACAGGAATCTGCGCCAGCGCTTCTTCAGAATACTCAGTAATCCGCTCAGCCTCCGCACCAAGGATTAACCGCTCCAAACCCGCCGGCGCAATCGCCCCAGCCTCAAATGCCCGATTAAACGTAATGAAAAACTGCAAGACAATTGGCAGCACAATAAAGTATAGAAAGAACACGCCCGCCACGAAGAGACCGCTCGAAGCAAACGTCAACGTCTTCGCAAATCTCTTCTCATGCGAATACAAACCAGCCGCAACAAAAGACCAAGCCTGATAAAGCACCCAGGGCATTGAAACAATTAACCCAACCATAACCGCCATCTTCAGATAGGCAGTAAAAGCATCGCTCGGCGCAAGCGATTGAAGATTTGGCTGAAGACCGTTCGCACGCTGCACCAACCAAAGTGGCCGAAACACAATCTCCAACACGCCGTTCCCACAGGCAAGAGCCCCCACCGTCGCTATCACCACCCCGACCAGCGCCCGAATCACCGTCGAACGAAGATCCTCAAGGTGATCCCCAAACGACATACGCGCTTCCTCGACCGGATCACCCCCGGTTACTTTCTGCGCGATAGGTTCGGTTGTAGAAGGGCTAGACGTCATTAACAGAGAATTCTACGAATCGCAACATACCCGGTCAATCAAAGACGAACACAACAACAGGTCATCCCAACCAGCCAAATCATTGAAGATCCAAAACATGCACCCGATTACTCGACTGCCGCGTAGACAGCAACCGACGCGACAACGGATCGCGCAAGACCTTAGGCACATTCGTATTCCCAGAAAGCGCCGCCCGTTCCCGCGATTGCCAAAGTCGGTCACACATATTGTTATACTGAAAATGCACAGACCCGCTTTCGCCAGAAAGATCCGCCCCTTCCTCAGCAAATCGCGCACGAAGGGTTTTCAAATCTATTCGAGTAACCGCCAAGGACTCGCCAGGTCCAACCTCAGAAAGATTCTCCCCAAGAAAATCCTTCCATGTTTGGTTCGCCCCAGGCACCGCCGAAACCTCTTTCATTGTTGCCCCAGTTTCAAAAACCCAATCCCCACTTGCAAAAGGCAACGAATTACCGAAATTCTTATTCACCACAGCCACATGATCCGTCCGGTTCACAACGTAAGCAACAAGAAAATCGCCTTCCCGAGCAATCCGACAATCCGCCTCGATCCCATGACGAGAAATCGTAGCGGGCGCAGC
>JAJDDZ010000173.1 GCA_029260025.1 Phycisphaerae bacterium
GTCTTCAGTCGTTGGACAGCGTAACGAACGAACTCTGGAAATTTGTTCACAGGCTCGCGGATCTGTACGAGAGCATTTGCGCCGTGCTCGTCGAGTCGCCGCATCCATGATGCGATAGTGGCTGGCGTGACAAGAAACGCAACGGCCGTCTGTTGCGCATTCCATCCACGTGAAGCGCGCAATTCTAAGATCGACATTCGCTCTGTGGGCGAATAGTGCGGGTGCTTCTGCGGATCGATTCGTTCCATTCGAGCGTCTTTGATGCGGAGCTCTTCGTTGAGCCATGCTACTTGTTGCTTTAGTCGCTCGTTTTCCTTTTTCAGTCGGACACGAGCGATGGGGCAGTTGACCGCCCAACCGCGAACGTGTGTCAGAGCAAACTGTGCCAACGAAATAACGTGCAGCATGGTGGACCCCGCGTACTCGGACCAACCTGCCGTGAGAGGGATCCGGGGCGGATTTGTATGTCTCGTCATTCTGCCTCCTTTGGACTGAGGAGGAATCATAACCGCTTTGGAGACAACGCTTTACAAGCGATCGGGACTAGCGCAACAATCGCTGGACCACTACACCGTTATGGAAGTGGTAATGACGGAGTTGTCTGCTGGATAGTCTACGAAGACATCAGGCGGGATCGTGTCGTGGACAATATTGATCGGCGTTAAGGTGCTCGGCGTGCCATCAGGCAAGAGGCCTCGCAGAAAGAACTTGTTGATCCGGTTCTCGCGTAAGGGCAACTCGACTGAAAAACCACAACCGTCGATCGTCGCGAGCGGACTCGGACTCGGACTCAAGTCTCCAATCGCCTCGACCTTTTGCCAACCAGCAGTGATTCCACCGACCTCGATCGTAGCCGTTTTGACTGGACCCGGTTTGATGTGAACAGTAACAGCCTGAACAAGAAGGCCCGGTCCTGTGAACCCACAGGTAGAAGCCTGATGATCCACGAGGTCGACATCCGTGTCGCTGTCGAACTGTCCCCGCAAGAGATCGCATTCCGGGGGGTAGTCCATCGTGCCACTTGTTCTGAGGCAATTCTGTAGTCGAGACCAATCGCGGAGATCGAGATCTAGGTCTCCATCTGAGTCGCCAAGAACAATCCCAGCGTCCGCTACGGCCGGGACCCCAAGCAGACCGCACAGTATCATCGCATATCTATGAAACGGCTTAGTCATATCTCTACTCTAGTACTACTTAGGTAAGGTCCCGGACAATCATTTGTGATGCCTTTTGCGGGAGCAGACGACGAGTTACCGAATCATAGCGACTCAATCGTACCCCTACTACGGAGTACGAGCACTTTCCCATCATGTGTTTCACGCCGACTTTCAAAGAGAAGACGAATTCACTACACTGAATTCTCCTGCTAGCAAAAACTATCCGGAGGCGAGATTGGCTGAGAACGAGAAGAATTTGGTCGAATGTGCGATCTTGGGCGATGATGCCGCACTTTCGCAGCTTCTGATCTCCAGCGATCCCGAGTTGCGCTCGCGGCTTGCCGGTCAAGTCGGTCGCAGATACCAAGCCGCTCTCAGCATCGCCGACGTGCTCCAAGTGACCTACACGGAGGCCTTCCTGCGAATCGGTCGGTTCCGGTCGGGAGAGAACGGGTCTTTCCTGAATTGGCTCACGAAGATCGCAGAGAACAACCTGCGAAACGCCGTCCGAGACCTGAATCGCAAGAAGCGTCCCCCCAGGCAGAGGCAGATTTCGTTTACCGGAGAGAGCGATTCCCATCTGGCCCTTTTAGCCTCGCTGAGTGGTTCGCAATCAAGCCCAAGCCAACAAGCGAGCAGACTGGAAATCAAAGCAGCGATAGAACGCGCCATCAATTTGTTGCCTTCCGATTACCGTGACGTGGTCCGAGGCTTCGACATTGAAGGGAAAACCGTGCTACTGCTCGCAGAGGAAATGGGACGTTCGCCTGGAGCCATTTACATGATCAAGGCCCGTGCCCATGTTCGCCTCGCTGAGATTCTCGGCGATTCCACCAACTTTTTTAGTCGCGGAGAGTGAATGCTCAGTCGGTACGGTGCTATCGATAGTGGAGAAGGCCATGCAAACCCAGGACGACCACATATCGGTGAATACAAATGCAACCCAACTAGTAGATTACGCTCGGGTGCAAACATTATCGGCCGAGCGACTGAAGCCAAGTGTTCTCGCGGACGACTTCCCGACGGATATGTTCCCCGGATATACGGTGGTGGCCAACGTGAGTCAGGGTGGCCAAGGGACAATTTACGAAGCGATTGAAAACACGACGAAACGGCGAGTCGCTATTAAGGTTCTAAGATCTGGTTCGTTTAGCGGAACCTCCGAGCGTGTACGTTTTGAAAGAGAAGTCCAAGTACTTGGTAGTCTTCACCATCCTCACATCGTTGCGATTCACACCAGCGGGACGGCGGAACGCCAACGTTATTTCGTCATGGATTTTGTCGAGGGACAATCGCTCGATGAGTTCGTGCGAGATGAAAACCCGTCCATCGCGGACACACTAACGCTCTTTCTCAAGATTGCCGGTGCGATTAACGCTGCCCACCTCCACGGCATTACTCACCGCGACCTAAAACCGTCCAACATTATCATCGACTTGCACGGTCAACCGAGGGTGCTGGATTTTGGACTCGCAAAAACCAACGATGAACAAGGCAGTTCCGTTCAAGTGACAACAGCGGGGCAATTCGTCGGATCATTGCCGTGGGCTGCCCCGGAACAACTACAAAACGCGACTGACGATGTCGATTTGCGAACCGATGTTTATGGACTAGGGCTCGTCCTTTACTTCATGTTGACGCAGACCTTGCCGTACGATCGATTCGGTCTCACACGAGATGTAATGGACTGCATTCTGGAGGGAGAGCACGCCGCCCCAAGTCGCGACCGCCGCGAGATTGACAACGAGCTAGACACGATCGTTCTGAAATGTCTACAGGTTGAACCCGAACGTCGCTATCAAATGGCAGGCGAGGTAGCTCGCGACATTGAACGATATTTGGCGGGCGAGCCTATCGAAGCCAAGCGAGACAGTTCTACGTACTTGATTCGCAAGACGATTCGTCGCCATCGAACGGTTGCTATCCTGATCGGAGCGTTTTTGCTTACGGGGGCAGCGTACGCTGCCACCGTTTCGATTCTCTATCAGCAAACGGTACTTTCAGAGCGGATCGCACAGCAACGAACGGAAGTCGCTCAGGACCAGTACACGCTTGCCCGCGAATCGCTTGCATTCCTGGTCAACGACGTTCTAGAACAAATGGATGACATCCCAGGTACGAGTCATGCCAAAAGAAATCTTCTTCGTGGAGCGTATGCCAGGTTATTGCCATTAGCGAACGAACATGGCGACGATCCGATTTTTCGCATGAACCTCGTGCATACCCACCATCAGCTCGGTAGTCTCGCCGTTAGATTGTCCCAATACGATGAAGCTCAATTGCATTTTGAAGAAGAAATGCGTCTTCGAAATGAACTGCCAGATGACGACGCTCAGTTACCCGAAAATCGTTCTGCATTTGCTATCAACCACGTCGTCCTGGGCGACCTAGCCCAAAGAAGAGGCCAACTTGAAGTTTGCTTGCATCATTATCAAGAAGCCCTCGATATTGATGAGCGGCTCGTTGACCAGAACCCGCAAGACTCAAATCTCCGCGATAACCTCGGTTGGAGCTATGACAGATTGGGGGCCTTGGCTTTCAAAATGCAAAAGCCCGTTGTGGCTCAAGAGTATTATCAAAAGCGTCTGAAGCTTGCTACGGAGCTAGCCGCCGATGAGCCGCAGAATGGGGTTCGCCTGAAAGGCCTAGCGTCGTCTTATGCGCGATTGGCTGATTTTTCTGCGAACGCACGCGACTGGGAAAAAGCCGCAAGTAATCTTCTTGAAAGCGTTGCAGTATTGAGAAGGGTTCTTCTCCTTGAACCGGCTGATTTCGACGCCATGGGCCTTCAAGCGAGTAATCTTTGTACGCTCTCTTATTTCCGGTTGATTTTCGACCCATCCGCGTCAACCGCGGACATCCTTCTTGAAGCGGAAACACTGACAGACTCGTTAGTTGAGCTTGAGAAAGAGTTGCCTGGAAGTCATTGGTTGCATGCGAAAGTTTGTTTTCAAGTAATGGAAAACTCGTTGAACCAGGGTGACGGTGAATTGACTTTGGAATACGCGACGAAGACGTTGGCGGCGGTCGATGAGTTCGAACAACGTTCACCA
Source organism: Phycisphaerae bacterium (assembly GCA_029260025.1). Lineage (GTDB taxonomy): Bacteria > Planctomycetota > Phycisphaerae > UBA1845 > UBA1845 > JAJRUK01. The sequence goes on from JAJDDZ010000173.1 coordinate 4,211, forward strand.
TCGAATGAGGATGCCGTCTATGTGAGAGCCCGGACTCTCAAGAACATGGCTCAAGTACACCAAAATGGTGGTGAAATGGAATCTGCGGAAGAGCATTTTGAGCAAGCGGTGGCCACTCTTGAGCAGGCTTTTGGCAACAGCATAGACTCCGCAAAACTACGAATGTTGCACTTGAACCTGGTATCGCCGCTGGAAAGGATAACTTCGCAGAGAGCAGCCGCTATTCATGAAAGCGCCGAAGTATTGTTGAAGCTTCCTGGCGGAGACGAGCCTGACGCTTTGGTTGCTGCGGGAATGGCGTATGATCAGATCGGCGAAAATGCAATGGCCGTGGCTACACTTCAGCGAGCGAAAGACGCCTCCGCGTTTAAGGAAAGAGAGTTTCCTGAGGTGGCACACCGGACGCTAAAGAGATTGTTGTCGACGATTGATCAACCTTAGTAGAGCAGCTCAAGATTGGGAGGCGGTAGCCCATTTGCAGGAAAGCGCTTCGTATTGCTTCGCGAAGTCGTCCCACCAGTCGGGTGTGGTGGTCCAGCGATTGTTGCGCTAGTCCCGATCGCTCATAAAGCGTTTTGCCAAAGCGGTTATGATTCCTCCTGAGTCCAAAGGAGGCAGAATGACGAGACATACAAATCCGCCCCGGATCCCTCTCACGGCAGGTTGGTCCGAGTACGCGGGGTCCACCATGCTGCACGTTATTTCGTTGGAACAGTTTGCTCTGACACACGCCCGCGGTTGGGCGGTCAACAGCCCCATCGCTCGTGTCCGACTGAAAGAGGAAAACGAGCGACTAAAGCAACAAGTAACATGGCTCAACGAAGAGCTCCGCATCAAAGATGCTCGAATGGAACGCGTCGATCCTCAAAAGCAGCCGCATTATGCGCCCACGGAACGAATGTCGATCTTAGAATTGCGCGCTTCACGTGGACGGAATGCGCAACAGGCGGCCGATGCGTTTCTTGTCACGCCAGCCACTATCGCATCATGGATGCGGCGACTCGACGAGCACGGCGCAAATGCTCTCGTACAGATCCGCGAGCCTGTGAACAAATTTCCAGAGTTCGTTCGTTACGCTGTCCAACGACTGAAGAC
>JAJDDZ010000174.1 GCA_029260025.1 Phycisphaerae bacterium
CATCCGTCGTGGATATTCCACTTGGCGGCGGTAAGGGTGGGATTATCTGCAATCCCAAGGAGCTATCCAACGGCGAAAAGGAACGTCTCGCACGAGCCTTTATCCGCGCGGTGGGTCGTGAGCTTGGCGTTGATCGGGACGTGCCGGCGCCGGACGTTTATACGACTCCACAGATCATGGCATGGATGTTGGACGAGTATGAGACCATGATGGGTCACTCGCATCCGGGGATGATTACGGGTAAGCCGATTGCAATCGGCGGTTCTCAGGGTCGCGGCGATGCGACGGCTCGTGGCGGCGTTTACGTCGTTCGTGAAGCAGCCAAAGACCTCAAGATCGATATGAGCAACGCGTCGTATGCGATTCAGGGATTCGGAAACGCCGGTCAGTTCGCAGCCACCCTTCACAAGGAGATTCTTGGCGGCGGGCGGCTGTTGGCTGCATCGGATTCTCGCGGCGGCGTGTTCTGTAAGGAAGGGCTTGATGCTGCGGCGCTTGTCCGTCATAAACTGGAAACGGGTAGAGTGGCCGATTTCCCGGGCTCGACGCCGATCAGCAATGAGGAGGTTCTCGAACTTGAATGCGACGTGCTTTATCCGGCGGCCCTAGAGAATGCAATCACGCAAAAGAACGCGAGCAACGTCAAGTGTAAAATCGTTTGCGAGCTTGCGAACGGGCCTACGACACCTGAGGCTGACAAGATTCTGTTCGAGAAAGGCATCTTTGTGCTTCCGGACTTCCTGGCGAACGCTGGCGGGGTCACGGTTTCGTACTTCGAGCAGGTGCAGAATACGTACAACTACTATTGGTCACTTGAGGATGTACAGAAGCAGCTCGACCGGAAAATGACCGACGCTTACCGTGCGGTTAAGGACATGAGCGACAAGATGAAAGTTCATAACCGGCTGGCGGCGTACATGGTTTCGGTCGCGCGGGTGGCAGAGGCTTGCAAGCTGCGGGGTTGGGTTTAGAGGGCGACTTCTCGTCCGAGTAGCAGAAATGACACCTGACCCGGGTTATCAGAACCTGGGTCGGGTTTTTCTATGCGCCGTTGGATCCTGGCCGTGGGGGGTTCAACTACTTACCATAGTGGTTTGGCTATCGTTCATGTCTCTATGTTGTGTTCCAAACAAGCTGCCAGCTCAATGCTAATTTGTGCTAAGATATTAAGATTTAGTATTTTATGGTTGACGGCGAGGTGTCGTTATACTAATTTAGTACTTATTAGTATAGATTAGCAGGTCATAGCCGCGGACCACTTGATATGAAAATGCCACGAACGCCTCCCAGCTTTGCAAAACTCATGGGCGATGTCCAGAAGAATGATCGTCTCTTGGAAATCCTTCGCGCAAGCTCAGATCCGGCCATGGACTCTAAGTATCTCCACTGGGACAAACTGCGTCATATTGCTGGGCCGAAAGGCCTAACACATGAAGAGTGGTGGCTTGCGATCAAAATGAAGCGTTCCGCACAGCTTCGCGAGATACCGCTTGTCGATAGGACGGGGGCAACGTTCCGCCTTGGATTGCCCGCTCCAATTCCCGAACGCCTTCATGATGTCGATCTGCAAGCAGGCGGAATCCTTAAGGATACCGATCCGCTGACGAACTCAGCCATGAAGGACCAGTATCTTCTGCGTTCACTGCAAGAAGAGGCGATTACGTCAAGCCTGATCGAAGGCGCTGCAACCACTCGGGAGAAGGCCCGTGAGTTACTGAGCTCCGGACGCAAACCACGAGATCATGCAGAGACCATGGTTGTCAACAACTACCTGACAATGCAATACCTTGCGCAGTTGCGGCATCATGAACTAACGCCCACCTTCGTGAACGATATTCATAAGCGCATCACAGAGGGTACGCTAGACGATCATAATGACGAGGGGCGGCTCCGTGCGTCAGATCGCCCCATAGACATAGCGGATGAATACGGCAACATATTTCATACTCCGCCCGACGGCAGCGAACTTCCAGGACGGATGGAAGCCATGTGCGCGTTTGCTAACGCTGGCGGCGGCAAGCCGTTTCTCCATCCAGTGCTGCGAGCTATCGTGTTGCATTTTTGGCTTGCATATGACCATCCTTTCGTAGATGGAAATGGCCGCACCGCTCGCGCCTTGTTTTATTGGTCGATGCTCCGTAGCGGTTACTGGCTTGCCGAGTTCGTTTCGATTTCAGATATCATCCTCAAGGGTCCACGACAATACGGAGACGCATTCCTGTACACTGAAACGGACGACAATGATCTCACATATTTCATATTGTATCACTTGGAGGTGCTGCGAAAATCGATCGAAGCCTTGTACGAACACATTGATCGAAAATCCAATGAGCTTCGTCAATTGCAGCAAAAAATGAGGATGGCTGCGATGTTCAATAATCGACAGCGGAACCTCCTTGTTCATGCACTCAAACATCCCAACCGCGAATACACTATCGAGTGGCATCGTGGCCGACAGGGCGTTGTGTATCAAACCGCGAGGACTGATCTGCTTGAATTGGCAGAAAAGGGGCTCATGGAGCAGCGAAAAGTTGGGCGGCAGTGGCGGTTTACGCCTGTTCATGATCTTGATGAACGTCTGCGCAAGTAGTGAGATCGGGCAACGTGGTCGTGGATCGAAGCGTGGGCACTCTTGGTCGAGCTGCCGCGCACGAAGCAAGAGGTTATTCCATTCCGGTGCCTATCTGTGGGCCTGGGACTGTTATGCTGGCCGATCGTTTTACTTCTTGGCCATCTCTTCCGGGGACGGTTAGTGTGACGGTGTAGGTTCCGGAGTTGGCGAAAACGTGGACGGGTTTTGCTACGACGGATTCGTCGCCGTCGCCGAAGTACCATCGGAACTGTCTGGGCGACAGCGAGCCCTTGGTCTTGAAATGAACTTCGAGCGGTCTTTCGGGACTGGGCGTAAACGCTCGGATGTGGAGCCAAGGGACGTTGCGAATCGTTTCTTGGAAGAAGAGGATCGCGCTGGCGGTGTCTGACTTGGTGGCTGACCCTATTGTTCGTGGTGTTACGCTCACCCCGATCGAGCGGAGCCACTCGATCGCACCCTTTGTGTGTTTGCCGGTGATGAAGTCGCCCATGTCGTGGTGGACCTGAATGGGTTGATGGGGATCGATGCCCTTCCATATTCCGGGTAGCGCGTCGTCGTAAAGCTCTGGTCGGGTGACTGAGATCGCGCGGAATACTTCTGGGTTTCTCATGCCGGTATGTAATGCGAAGGTTGCGCCGTGCTTCCATCCGTAGAGTAGGATTCGATCTTCCGAGATGTTGTGGCCTGCTCGGACGTGTTTTATGGTTGAGAGGATTCGGCGTTCATTCTTCTTTAGCACTTCGGGGAGGTTGGTTGGTTCGCCTTGCCAGCCGCGTTTTTCGAATTCGAGTTTCGGGACCGCGATAAGGAATCCGTATTGCTCCGCCAGCTGGGTCCATTCGCGGACCTGTTTGTGGGGGGCGTCGGGGAAGCTTGATGGACAGGCGACGATTAGTGGCCAAGCTTGTTTGCGGTCGTAACTTGATGGGCGGTAGAGAAGGTATTCGCCGCCGGTTTGTGGTTCGACAAATGGGTGGATGGGTTCGGGTACGTTTGGATCGATGAGCTGGGAGCATCCTGGGATGGCGAAAGTGGCTAGAGCGATCAGAAGCAGGGCTGTTGCACAGTGGGGGATGCGTCTTTGGTCGGTTTGTTTTCGCGCCATCGTGCCGATTTCTCCATCGTGTTGGGTCGTTCGGCCATGATGGCCTCTGACGGGGGTGGGGTCAACAACCCGGTTTTTTGGGCTGTTAGCCGGGGCGATTGGCTTGACAAGCCCAGGTTTGTGTTGTAACATTGTTATAACATCCGTGGGAGGTTCCGTTATGGTCAAGACACTTCAAAAACATGGTAATAGTCAAGCCCTCGTTATTGAGAAAGCACTTCTTGATGCGCTGGGGATTGGTCCTGATGCTCAGCTTGAGGTCACTATTAGTGGTCAATCGCTGGTCATCACGCCGGTGAATGTTGGGGTTGGTCGTGAGGCTGTCGGCGAATCCGTCGGAAAGCTTCGCAAGCGGTACGACAAGATGCTTAAGAAACTCGCGGAGTAGTTTGTGGCTAGCGACTTTCGGTTTCTTAGCGTTGATGACGTGATGGCGATTCACGAGGACACCATTTCCAACGATGGCGGGATGAGCGGTATTCGTGACTTGGGTTTGCTTACGTCAGCCGTGATGATGCCTCAGCAGCAATTCGGCGGTTTGTATCTTCATGATGGGGTTGCGGCGATGGCTGCGGCGTATCTTTTTCATATCGCGATGAATCATGCCTTCAATGATGGGAACAAGCGGGCGGCAGTTCTGTCGGCGCTGGTGTTCTTAGATGTCAACGGCGTGACACAGCTTCCCGATCCGGTTGAACTCGAACGCGTTACGCTAAGTGTGGCAGCGAGTGAGATGACCAAGGATGAGTTGACGGAGTGGATGAAGGGTGCGGTTGGCGGTTAGAGTTGGCGTTGTCGTCAATTCTCGGCGGCGAGTTTCTCAACGTCAACGATGGCGAGTGACGTCAGACCAACAAATACAACGTATCGCCCATCGGCTGACCAGATCATATCCACCAACAAGTCACGCCCGAGCCTTGGTTTGCTCCCACCCATGCCTGTAATCATTGGAATCCGAACTGGGCCATTGACCTTGGTTTTGGTCTCCAAGGAAAGGAACTGTAAGAAGTGCTGCCGCGTGCTCTCTGCCTTGGAGGGCGAGCTTGGTCCAAAGACACCGAGTCCTTGGAAGGTCTGACGATCCTTATACATCGCCGTCACCGCAAGATATGGTTTAGGAGACATTTCCGCTTGAATCTCAGGTTGTAACGAACGGCAGCTTACAAGATTGTCCAGTTGAATTTCCTTCGGGAAGTCGCTCCACGTTGAACATGCTGCGACAATTGGAGTTGGTACGATCCAGAGCGTACGGCATCCGCTAGGTAAGAAAGGTCTAATTGTTGCGAAGAAATCATTATGCTGCAAAACTGTTGAATTGAATTCATAATTCTTGGAGTGATGGCCAACATCAGAGTGTGTGATGATGCCGTGGCTAGTCGACCAAGATGAGGCAGCCACTGCTTTGAACGTTTCCGTGTCGGGATCATAACGGTAGTAATAGTGCTCATGTAATCCACTCGCCCCTGAAACCACTTTCGATCCCCCGGTGAGTCCCCGGGCGGCGTTGCGTTCGTTTTGTTTCCTATTGAAATAGCTAGTGTACGCGCCTGCCTCTTCGTCAAGGGCCTCTTGCGAGTATCCCTGCCACTCGAAGTCGTCACCGTACTTGCGTTGCTCAATGGCAGTCTGCTCAAATTTTGCACCCTCCCCTGCTCGAATTACGTAGTCTGGCACCCGACTCTTATCTCGAGTGGCGGCTAAGCTGCGATGTATCAACAACTCGCTACTATCCGGAAAGACCATCACCTCGACGTCGCCATCAAGCCACACCCATTCCGGCGGTGCGAAGACGGGTACGTCTGAGACTATGCGATACCGCCACCAATAGCCTATCGCGATCGATAGGGTGACGAGGGCGATCGCACTCATGACATAGAATTCTTTCTTTCGTGGAATCGAGACCTTGTTGTCGCCGTTTTCGGATTCTGTTGGTGTCGGATGAGCTTCGGGCGATTGCATACCGCTTACCCCGCGCGTAGTTCGTAGCCTTTAGCTGCGACGTGTTTTTCGAAGGCTTTTCGGAAGTTGTTGGTGTCGTCGTCCACTAGGGTTCGGGTTGCGTCGCCGACTACTGTTCGGAAAGTTAGACTTCGCTTGTTTTCGCCGGCGGATTTGCCCTCGTAGCTGGTGACGAAGCGGACCTGTTTCAGTAGTGGGTGGGAGAAGGCGGAAAGATCGGCGGTGATCGTGTCGAAGCGAACCGATTTATCGACCAGAATCGAGAAATCTAGTTCGACGAGCGGGTATGGCGGGATGGTGCCGGGTTTTTCGGTTTTTCTTTCTCGGGTGGCTAGCGATTCGATCCAAATTTCTGCCCAGGCGATGGACCAGGCTGATAGGTGCTCGTCCATTGCCCGGCGGAGGGGTAAGTCCACAACGCTGACGCGACCTACGGCGTCTTCGCCGAGCATAATGGTGGCTGTGCGCTGGGGGTGCTCCCACGGGCGGGTGCCACCTGGTGACGCTGTTTCAAATCGACATGACTCGCCGAAGCGCTCCCACAACCACCCCGAGAGCGACGCTTTGAGATCCTGATCCAGCTGGGCTTCTGCTTTTTTTCCTTTGGCTGCTCTTATGAACCCGGCGTGTCTGTATTCCTTGTCGCCTTTTTTATCCGGAGTGAACACGCCGCCGATTTCAAAAATCGAAAGCGAGGGGAAGTAGAATCGATTTTTCACGACCGAGGCGAGTAAGCCGGGCATGAGCGAATGGCGCAGGCGGTGCAACCCGTCGGCGGCGGCGTTTCGCACTTCGATGCACTCGCCGGGGTCGTAGCCAAGTTGCGCGATCCAGTCGCTGTTGTACCAGAGGTAGCCATGAATCTCGTTGAACCCGCAGACGCTTGAGAAGTATCGCAGGGTCTGCTGTTCCAGTTCGTGCATTGGGTTGACCGGGAAATGGCGAACGGTGGTGTGCGGGAGCTTTGGTTCGATGGTTTCGTAACCTGCGCAGCGAGCGATTTCTTCGATGACGTCCGCTTCGATAGAAACGTCGCCGGTTGCGCGGAACGACGGGACGTGCACCGTCCACTTCTTGTTGTTGCCGCTGTTTTCGACCTGGAATTCTAACGGCGAGAGTACCTTTGAAGCTTCATCGCGCGAGACGTCTCTTCCGATGATTCTTGCGACGTGCTTGGGATCGACGTCTACGAATACGTCGTCTTGTTTTTTGGGATAGCCGTCGGATAGGCGACTCGATAGCGTCAGCTTGGGGTACATCGGTTGTGCGAGTTTGATGAAGCGCTGGATCGAGAGCGAGGTATGCGCGGGGTCGAGCGATTTTTCGAAGCGGGCGCTGGCGTCGGAGCGGAGGTTGAGTCGTCGTGCGGTTTTTCGGATTGTTGTGCCGTTGAAGTTTGCGGATTCGAGGAGAAGCGATGTTGTATCGCCAGTCACTTCAGTTTCCTGGCCACCCATTACGCCTGCGAGTGCGATGCTTTTTCCATTGCACTTGATCATGAGGTCTTCGGCGATGAGTTTTCGCTTCATGCCGTCGAGGGTGGTGAATTCTTCGCCCTCTTTCGCCAACGCGACTTCGATTTGGCTGACTTTGCCGCCGTCGAAGGCGTGCATGGGTTGACCCAGGTCGATCATGATGTAGTTGGTGAGGTCGACTAATCCGCTGATGGGTCTTAGTCCTATGTGACCGAGTCGGAGCTGCATCCAAAGGGGGGCGGGTTGCGTGGGTACGCCGGTTACGACAAGCGCGCTGTAGCGCGGGCAGGCGGACGCGTCGTCGATTTTGATCGTGACCTCGGGGAGATCCTCTGACGAAAGCTCTTCGGCGGAGACAACGGGATAGGGTTTTAGCGTGGTGCCGAGAATCGCAGCCATCTCTCGGGCGATTCCGTAGTGACCCCACAGATCAGGGCGATGAGTGATTGATTTGTTATCGACTTCCATGACCCAGTCGTCGAAGAGCTCCGGTGCCAGAGGTGTGCCCGGTTCGATCTCTGGCGGGAGGAAGATGGCTTCCTGGATGGCCATCGCGATTCCAATTGACTCGCCGGGGAGGATCATTCCTTCGCTTTTTGTTCCGGAGACGTCGGTCGAGGAGATTTTTCCCAGCGACGCGACGCTTGCGCCAGTTGGCGCGTAGACGACGTTTGCGCCGACCGGGAGAACCGGGGAGATTGTGACGGTTTGAATGGTCTTGCCGCCGATGTCGAGCGTTGCGATTTTCTTGTTGGCAGAATCGGGCACTTTGGCGACGGCGACAACGTGTCCGCAGATGAGGCCTCTTGCCCCTATGTCGATCTTTTCAAATGAGTCGACTTCGGCGGTGGTGCGTGTGAAGCGTTCCGCTAATTCGCGCGGGTCGAAGTCGTCGGGGATATCGACGAAGTCACTTAGCCAATTAAAAGAGATATACATAGTCGTGGTACTGCGTGTTCTATTGTGTGGCGGAAATTCTAGCCCGCTCTAGTGCACCGGTTACAAACCGGTGTCACACTTATTTCGTCAGCCGATTCCCTCGCCGGCGACGATCGGTCCTCCGAGTCGCATCGGGGAGACGATTGGTCTCAGGTCGCCGGAGTTGAGTACCCGTATGTCGCGTATTCCGTATTTCATCATTGCGAGTCGTGTTAGACCCAGCCCAAACGCGAATCCGGTGTATTTTTCGGTATCAATGTTCCCCGCTTCGAGCACCTTTGGGTGCACCATGCCCGCGGGCAGGATCTCAACCCAGCCAGAGTGCTTGCAGGTCGGGCAGCCCTTGCCGCCGCAGATTTCGCAGTTCATGTCGATCTCGATACCGGGTTCAACGAATGGAAAATAACCCGGGCGAACGCGAAGCTT
>JAJDDZ010000175.1 GCA_029260025.1 Phycisphaerae bacterium
ACGGGCAGTCCGTGCTCACTCTTGGTTCCACCTTTTCCTGGCGTGACCCCGCCTACGAAGTTCGTCCCATATTCGATGCACTTGGCCGTATGAAAAGCGCCTGCTTTGCCGGTGATTCCCTGGCAGATGATCCGCGATTCGCGATTTACGAGGATGCTCATGGTGTCGCTCGGTTCCAAAAGTCTTGTTGCTGGTCGGCGCCCCGTCCGTGACGAGGAATGTTCGATCCGTTTCTATCTAACCGAATCGGCGTACGTCCGCAAATCCTGTCAATCTGTCAATTGATCGGGGAGCGTTCAAGAAGCGTCCGTGAATGGTCGAGCTTCGGTTGTTTTCAACTGCTTTTTTTTTCACGATCCGCGCGGCTGGTAGGCGTATTGTAGATTAAAACTCGGAGGGGACGAAGCACAGTCGGTCTGTGGAGGGACTGGTGAACGCGGTTGCTTGGGGAAGCGATCGCCGCGCCGGAAAGAAGCCATCTTCGCAGGTCACGTAATCCCGGAGCACTCATCGCGATCACCGCGTATTGGGCGGTCGGTGGGGGAGAATTGCCCAGCCCGAAACGGGTGGGAGGGGGAAGCTGTGTTTGTCCAAAAAATTGAGCGTGGTTTATCCGTGCGCTCACACATCTTGGCGATCCCATTGATCGCGATAGCCGGGTGCGGTGGTTCGCTCCTGCCAGGCGATGGTGGGGTTAGCTCTACACTCGGATCAATCGCGCTGGACGCGACGCCGACTTACGAAGAATCGAACGCAAATGGCTTGCTCGAACTCGCGGAACCTGTCGCGATCGCCGGCGAGTCTGAGGTCATCAGCGGTTCGATCAACAGCGAGTCCGACGTGGATGTGTTTGATCTAGGCCCGGTGTCAGCTGGCGATCGGGTCTTGGTTTCTCTCGCGCCTACCGCTTCGTTGAAAAGTGCGGTTGCGCTCTTCGACGACACCGGCGCAGTACTCCTGGTCAACGACCATCAAAACGTCTACCTGGGCAAGAAAGGTCCATTCGTGGACGTGGTGATCCGTCAAGCGTCGGAGTCTTGCTTGCTTGCGGTCTCGGGGACACCGGGGTTCGCGTCCACCGGCGACTATGTGCTGGGGGTGTCTGTCGAGTTTCCAGTGGCGATCCCCGAACCCAACCCGGATGTGATTCTGCTCGATTTCAACGGCGGATTCGATGTCCGCATCTCGACGCGACCATCAACCGATGTTCCGGTGTTTGACGCAGGCGACATCGACGAAAGTCTCGCAGGAGATACCGACGCGCTCATCAGTCGAATCGTACAGCGTGTGCGAGACGATTTTGCTGCCTACGACGTGACGATTCTATCCACTTCTGAAGGCGACCAAGCCGACGGTTCTATCTCAAGTGTCTACTTTGGTCGGTTTGATCCAGCGCTATTGGGTGTGGCGGAGGGTATTGACGAGTACAACGCGACTTCAGGTCAATCTGCGATCGTCTTTACCGACACGTTCGAAGCGTTCATGCTGCTTCGACCATCCTTGGGGGAGCTTTCTCAGGCGATCGCCAACGTCGCAAGTCACGAGGTAGGGCACCTGCTTGGTTTGGTGCACACAGAAGACCCGGTCGATATTATGGACGTGACCGCCAGCTTGCGGGCGCTCATGGTCGATCAGGACTTCGGCATGGCGCCGCTTTATCAGGCTGTCTTCCCGATAGGGTCGCAGGACTCTGCGCAGCTACTGCTCAATAGTGTCGGGGGCGATGCTTCGCTGGCCTTTGGGAAGGTCCAGCAGCGACAGTCGGTCCGCGACGACTCAAATGACCTCGCCGACCAAGAACAGCCAGCCCGCGAGCAGTTACGGTTTGGTTCCTGTGGGCTTCTGTCACACTAGGGGATTGGAGGTCGCCAGGTCCACAGTTGATCGGACGCTTGCGGTCGCGGTATGATGGTCGGGCGGGTCGGGGGACATGGTTGCGAAAACCTGATTCGTGGAAGTTCGAGACTTAGCATGTACATTCGTCAAACAAAGTTGATTCGTCGAGTCGCGACGCCTGCCCTGGGTTTGTTTCTTGCGCTCGTTGCGGGGTGTCCGGGAAGTCTAGATGGGGTTGGGAGTGCGGGGGGCGGCGGCGTTGTTCCTGATGGCGATGCGATCGACGGTAACCGAGGGTCCACGTCGAGCAGCGTTGTGCAAGGGGAGCCAAACGGATCATTCAGACAAGCGATTGAGGCTGTATTCGACGCGACGGGTGTGGCACGGTTGCAAGGAACGGTGGCAAGCACAACTGATCTTGACGTTTTTGCGCTAGGGGCGATGTCTGCAGGCGATCGAATTCTGATCGAAGCGCAGACGACCGGATCCAGTCTTGATGTGTCGATCGCCTTGTTCGACGGCGAAGGGCGACTGGTGAGCGCTAACGACGACGCCGGCGGGACGCTCGACTCGTTGATTGATGTAACCGCTCGGCACGCTGGCGACGCGTATTCGCTGGTGGTGACAGTGTCTGCCTTTGCGTCATCTGGGACTCGATCGGGAACGTATACGGCTGACGTGACGGTTCAACGAGGGGGATCGGTTCCCAGTCCGGTAAGACAAACGCTGTTTCTTGACTTCGACGGGGCGACGGTGGATATCCCGACAGTTTTCGCGGAACCGTTCACAATTTCTGCATTCGACGCGGGCGATATCGCGGCCGCTTACGCAGGACAAACGGAGATGCTCAAGCAAATGATCGTCGAGACGATCGAGCAGAATTACGCGCGATTCGATGTCGATATCGTGACGTCCGATGAGGGCCAACCAGACGCGAGCACAGAGTTCTCGACGCTTTTTCTCGGCGGGTTCGACAGCGATACGTTTGGGATCGCCGAAAGCGTTGATTTATACAACGCGGACTTCTGTGATGATGCGATTATCTTCACGGGTTCGTTCACACCGGGTCTCTTTAGCGGAACACCGACGGTTAGCGAACTTGCGATTGCAATCGGTAACGTAGCAGCCCACGAAGCCGGTCATTTGCTCGGTCTCAATCATACAGATGATGATTTGGACCTGATGGACGATTCGTCGCCAGCCGACGCGTTTATCGAGGACCAGGAGTTTATCGAAGCGCCGCTTTCGGCGGATATCATGTCAATTGGTTCGCAAGACAGCGCGCTTTTGCTTTCTGAAATCGTAGGTTTGAGGGACGGGGTTACGTTGAAGGCGGTCGAGTATGTCTTGCGTCAGCGTGACTCGATCGATGTGGGTCGTACACGAATGTCGTTCGATGCTTTCCGGGGGGGAGAGAAGATCGGGCTACATGCGGGGACTATTCGTCAGTTAAAGGCGAGGGGACAAGACTCGTCGCGCTAGCCGGGGGGGCTGGCGATTACGGGGAATCGTTTTGATCTGCGAACACGCTCTGTGTTACCAGATCGCTTTTCGGGGAGAAGTGGGGTGTCGCCGTTATATACACACTGCCCGCACTGCGGGTTTCCGATTGTCATAACCAATCTCGAGCGAATCTCGCCGCGCCACTGTCGCCAGTGCCGCCGCAGGTTTGTTCCCGATGGCTCTTCCGGTAAGCAAAGGGCAAAAGCCCAGAAGCGATCGCGGTCGCCCATGCGGGCGCTCCTTCAGCAGCGCCCGGGACATAGCTGACCGATCGAGCGACGCCTTGTCAGATGCGATTGCCTGCCGCACAATGACCCGCATGAACGTAGGCGACCAGGCGGATGTCGGCGAACTGATTGCACTTGCGAAGCGCGAAGACCTCGGCAACGGCGACATCACAGCCGCCCTCGTCTCAGTCCCAGGGAGTCGCGCGACTTTTTCACTTCTAGCCAAGGAGTCGGGTGTTCTGTGTGGGCAAGAGATTGCTGAGCAGGTTCTTCACGCGTACCACGAATCGATTCAGATCGACTGGACCGACGGTATTTCCGATGGAAC
>JAJDDZ010000176.1 GCA_029260025.1 Phycisphaerae bacterium
ACGTATTTCGCGAACAATTCAAGAGATGCCTCGACGCGACATTGCATGAGCTTCGGAGCCTGCTTGAAACAAGATCTGGAGCCCATTGATGAGCCTGGATCCCTCTGTTCAGCTAGGAGCGTCCAATGATTGACGCCGGCGCGAACGCGGGACATGGTTCCTTGGAGATGTACGATGACTACCAACACAATTGATCTGAACGAGATAAGCGGCGACCACAACCGATGGGAGACCGACCATGCCAACTGGCTTCGAGACGTTCATCGATGGCAGAAGACGCATGGGTTGGCGCTAAACGAGTTGAAGCACCTGGAAGCGATCATCGCCGAGTATGCCGACGTTGTACGCCACCATGCCGAAACGATCGTCGCACATGAGAAGACGCTGGTTCACCACGCGGGTGTGATGCGCGAAAAACCGTCTGACGATGACTTGGTTGATTTTATGGCGGCCTGCCACCGACGTGCGGCCGCAACTCATGCACAAACAAACGACGTACATGTCCGACTGAAGGAACGCCTCGCAGATGTGATGCATCAACTACGGGTGCTGAGTAGAACCGCAGAGCAGAAGATCTGATTTCTGGAAAGCACTGCCCGTAGCCAGTTCAGGGTCCTACGGTGCAACGTGGGCAGCATGCGTCGCGGTGGTTCCGTGCGGTGCGCCACTCTTGTGAGGCGTAAGCAGATGAAATCACCAGTGGGAAGATTGCAGGACCCATGCTAGAATGTTGGATCCGACCAATGCCGGTCGATGTTCGCCAGGAGAAAATACCCAATGGGAAACGACATTGAGTTTCGGGTCGCCGTGCTCATGCTGATTCTCAGCCTGAAACTCCTGCGGTTCCGTTATGCGCGCAGCCCTCTCAATGTCGGTACCTGGCGAGCCATGAAGGCCCGGCCGCTCGACACGGCGCTGATCGTTCCATTTGCGATTTGTTGGGAACTGGCCATTGCGGTTTACATCGTCTTTCCGCATTGGGTCGGCGGTTTCTCGATGCCGCTGGCGCCGTGGGTTCGCTGGTTGGGCATGGGTGCCGGTATTGCCGCACTGGCGCTGTTCGCTTGCGCCCACCAAGCGATCGGCTCGAACTTCACCTTTGGGCCAAGTGTTCGGGAGGATCACGAATTGGTCGTAAGAGGTCCGTATCGATGGGTTCGCCATCCCCTCTATTCCGTTGTGTTTGTTTTGGGTTTCGCGTACTGCGCGGTCTCAGCGAACTGGCTCATCGGACTGTTGGGGGTGGGCGGCGGGATCATCGTATTTGGCATTAGGATTCCCAATGAGGAAGCCGAGCTGCTCGTCAAATTTGGTGACCGGTACCGTGCCTACATGACCCGCACAGGGGCTCTGATTCCGCGTCTTCGACCCCCCGAGTCATCGGTCGTTTTCCGTAAGCCCGGAGCGCGGTGAACTCGCAAGTTCGATGACGTCAGCCACTATCGGTCGTCATGGTCACCGCCGTGGCCGCCACCGCCGCCGCCACGCCCGCACGATTCGCATCGTTTGCCCCCGCCTCCGCCACGTCCACAGGTTTTGCACTTGCCAGCACCGTCACCTTCCGCGTGGTTTGCGCGTCCCCAGCCGTTTCCACGGCCCTTTCGGACGCCCTGGGCGCAGAGACGAAATAGCTTCTTTTGTTGGTCGGGTGTTAGGTGGTTCCGCACTGTTAGAAGATACTGTGCTACGCGTCGCTCCAGTGCGTTGTGCTTTGCGATGCAATCTTCTATCTGCCCCCGAATCCGGTCGTTAGGCGCAGTCTCGTCCTCAAGCAAAGCAGCCAGTGAAGAACGCGCGATAGTAAGTTCTTTCTGACACGACTTGAGGTCTTCGGCAAAACGTGGGTCCAGTTCCTCAATTTGCTTCGACGTTGTCACATCAAGATCAAGCCACCTGGCGAGTGGGGAGCCGAGACGCGTTCTCGCCTGGGAAGAAGGCTGCGAGCGCGCTACAATCGTGCCGGCTAGGCTGGCAGCGAAGACGGTAATGCAAAACGCCAGCAAGTAGAGTGGTTTTCTGTTCCTCATGGCCCGACCTCCGCTCCTTCGGGAGCTTCTGTCTCGAACCCCAGTGGAAGCCCGGTGGCCGACGGTGTTGATAGTTCCGCAAGCCCAAGCGCTTCCACCAGCTCGACAGGCGAGGGAGCTGAAGCGAATTGCGCAGCCTTCAAGCCCGGATCCCTGGGAACCATCGCCCCGGTCGCGATTCCAAGTCCAGCCGCCAAGGCGATTGATGCGGCCACGCGTAAGGAGGCGCCCCTATACGTTGAGAAAAACTGCTGATGGCGAGTCGGATCCTCCGGCTCTGTCACCCGCGCGAGAACCCGATCGGTCAGGTCGATCTCGGTTGGATCGACGTTCCACGCGCCGAGTTCGTCCCAGGTGCCGCGAAGCCCCTCGAATGCCTCAGCGCAGGTCGTGCATGCGGCCAGGTGCAGCCGGACCTCGCGTTCTTCGGCCTCTGCCAGCTCCCCGCCGACCAGGCGAACTATCACACTTTCTCGTTGGCACGACATAATACCGGTCTCCTTCGATTGAACGAACGATGATTCTCTACCCTGCGAGGAATTCTCACTTTTTTTCCTGCTCCGAAAGCGACTGCCTCAAGGCGGCATACGCCCTTACTAATAACGACTCGACGGCCGATTCGGACCAACCGGTTGCGTCGGCTGTCGTGCGAACCGTTAGCCCAGAAAAACGGTGCAACACGACCGCGACCCTCTGTCGGTCGGGCAATGCGGCAATGGCCAGCTGCACTGCGGTCGCTCGTTCACGCGCCTCTACGACAGTTTCCGCCTGGTACGAACAAGCGTCGGCGCCATCGGGTACGTCGCCCGTGATTGGTTTTCGCCGCTTGAATTCGTCCAAGCAAAGATTCACAATGATGCGATATAGCCAGGTCGTAAACTGCGCTGTTGGCTTGTATCGCTTGGCGGATCGCCACACGCGGAGGAAAGCCTCCTGTCCGATATCTTGCGCCAACGCATGATCGCCGGTCATGCGGTAAGCGACCTCTAACACTCGTCGTTGGTGGCGCTGAACGAGAGTCCCAAGCGCCGTCTGGTCATCCGTCGCCAAACGGACCATGAGCTGCGTATCACTGACTGTCTCAAGCGTATTGTTCAACGACATTGCATCCCGCGCCACGCAAAAAGAATTTGATTAACTCCGCAGGGTACTCCCAATGGCACTCGTTCAACTGGCATAGTACAGGCAAGCTCGAGCGCGTGCATCTGAGAACGAACGAATGATTCTTTAACAGGAGAACGACTGATGCTCAAGAAACTGCTCCTTGTCGGATTCGGAGCCCTGACCGCTACGGCGTTGGTGGGCTGCGATGAGGACTTGCTGGCCAAAATGACACCCGATGCCGCCAAGGTATTCACGGCATCGCAGGGTCTGCAAGCCGGCGACTTACTGATGGGTCAGGTCCGGGCCCAGGATCGTCTACAGGATGGTGATGGGCTGAACTGCACAAACCCGGGGGACCCGGCAAGCTGCGACGGTACTGGTCCCTACGGAACGGGCGGAAACGCTGGCAGCGGCGGTGGTATCGGCACGGAAACCGGCTCGGGGGACCGGATTCGTGACGGAAGTTGTGGTGGTTAAAGCCACTGCAATGGAACTGGCGGCTGCCGGAACAATTCCGGCAGCCGCAACTTATTGAGAAGAAACACAAACCAGACAACCTAACATAGGAGACTCATGATGAAAGCAAAGTTGTTCCTCATTCCCGTGGCCGCATTGGCAGCTGGCCTACTTGTCACCTCGGCAAACGCGCAAGGGCGCAACGGTGTCGGCAGAACTCCCTGCGACGGATGTATCTTCGACGGAACCGAAATGACCCCGCTTAGCGATCAAGAGCAACAGGACGTCCTCTTTATGCGCGAGGAGGAGAAGCTCGCACGTGACGTGTACCGGGCTATGTTCGACCTTTGGGAAGTACCTACGTTTTCCAAGATCAGCGATTCGGAGCAGCGGCACTTGGATGCCATGGGACGTTTGATCGTTCGCTACGATCTGGTGGACCCTGTGGTCGACGACACTGCGGGCGTGTTCACCAATCCGGTCTTCGTACAACGCTATGATGAGCTCGTGGCCGCTGGGTCTGTATCGATGATCGAGGCCCTGAAAGTCGGAGCGCTTATCGAGGAGTTGGACATTTCAGATCTGCGTGTGGCGTTGGCGCAGACGGACCATGCTGATCTGGAGCACGTTTTTGGGAACCTCATGCGAGGGTCGCGGAATCACTTGCGTGCGTTCGCCTCGCTCCTCGCCGCCGAGAGTGAAACGTACGAAGCCATCTACCTTACCCAGGATGAGTTCGACGAGATTGCCTCGTCCCCGTTTGAGCGAGGAAGTCGCCGACGAGGAGGTCAGTGCTCAGGCAAGAACGGAGCAGGCGGTGACCCGATGGTGCCCGACCGGTCCAAGAACCGACGCGGACCGCGCGGTCGTTAGCTTTACCGGAGTCGTCGAGCCAAGCGGCTGTCTGTACAACCATCGGACCAAGGCCAGAGGGTTGCGGGTGCCCGACTCTCCACCCTTTGTAAAAGTTGATTTCAAGAAATAGCGGCGAGTGTTCTGCTGCTTGCATGTTCCTTAAGAAAGGACAAACCATGAGAAAGACGATTCTATCGGTTATTGCTGCGTGCTTTGTGCTGGGCTTGATAAGCCAGGCGTTCTCCAACGACAGGACGGATGACCCACTAGGCGTCGCCGTGTCACCCCAAACCCTCCTTCTCGACTCGGATCAGGGCGGCTTGGTCATGGTGCACACGAGCATTCCGTATAGCGAAGTGGATCACGGATCTCTGGCGCTCGACGGTGTACTTGTTTCGTGGACAAAAGCCGACGCTAGAGGCCACCTCGTTGCCGCCTTCGACGAAATGGCGATCAAGACCATTGTAGCTCCACCTGGGCTGTGCTGACACTCGCCGGAAACTACACAGACGGGATCCCTTTCGCTGGCTCCGACACAGTTCGGGTCGTCGAGTAGCAATTACGCTTCGGGGCAGCCAGCGCGGCGGTATGACGCCGTGCTGGCCCTCCTTGTATCGTGGCCAATGGAAACGAGTAGGGCGATGTCGGCAAACTAGCCTTGTGATTGGAACGAGACGACCGGGACCTAGCTCACCAGGGTCGGGCATCGGAGTGTTTGGCTTGAAAAGCCGCCGGTTCAACAATCCCGGAGGGTCGCGAAGCCATGCCTGTAGCTTTATCATCGCCTTGTAATGAGCGTTCCAAGCGTATGATGTTGTAAACTGCCACGCGACCAACCTTCGTCATGATGAGTTCTACCTACGGCAAGATCGGAGTCGCAGTGGTTCGGCACGTAACCTGCCCGCCGTTCCAGGTGGCGGTCTTGCGCGAGTTGTTCGCCACGGTCCTGGTGAATCGGCGCCTGATCGGGTTAATCGAGAATGCCGCGAAATCGTAGGAGTCGCCGGCGTGAAGGTTCGGATATGACTCCGGGCCCAAACTTGGGGTCGGTATGGTATTTCGTTGGCCCACTGGTGTCATGTAGGACAAGGTTATCTGGGATGTGTCGGATCCGGGCATCGCCAGATCAGCGCCTCTATGACTCTGACGTCGATCTGGACGATGGTATTGACCTACGAGTCTCAGGGGGGTTCACTCGATGTTTTATGCTGCCAGCAGAAATTCGAATAGAATGACGCAAACATGGAAACTGGAAATGCTCTTGTTGACGGTCTTCCTGGCAGTCGGCGCTGATTCGGTCCGTGCTCAGGTGGTCGAATACACCGACGAGGCGAACTTCCTGATGGATGTGGCCACGCAGGGGTTCATCGCAATCCAGGAAGGGTTCGAGGATGATGCCGCCTGGGGTACGGTACGCTCGACGATTTCTGGTGGACAGAACACTGCGCTGAGCATAACGAATCTTGGCATGACCTGGTCAGCGAACAACGCCGTGAGCCAGATCACGACGGGCCCCGGACCGGCAAGAACCGGCAACTGGGGATTCTTTGCTCTACCTCACGGAGATTACGCGAACGACGTTACGGACGGTTGGGTCGGAACGGGTGGACAGTCGTTGGTTGCTATCGGCGGATGGATCACAGGGACTTTCGGAGGACGCGTCAACATCATCCTCGACGGTAACGAGCAGAATCCCATCGATTTCGGCGGAGATAACGCAATAAGCGGAGGGCATCGCTTCCTTGGGGTGATCAATCCAGCCGGCTTCTCCTCATTCGAAATCCGGGAGACCGAAGGGACGATCGGTGATCAGAAGTTCCTATTCGCAGATGACTTCACCTTTGCCCTTGGCGGGACCATCGAGGACTGCAATCAGAACGGCACGGCCGATGCCCTCGACGTCGTGAATCAGGTCAGCAGTGATTGCAACAGCAATCTCGTGCCCGATGAATGCGAGATCGAAGTTAACAGTACTGCTCCCGGAGGACCGTTCTTCTGCGTCAACAACTGTGATCCGGAATGTAACAGTAACGGCATCCTCGATGCTTGCGAGGTTGTCATGGCTGTCGATTTCGTATCAGGACAACTTACGCCGATTGGTCAAGGCTCACCGCAGAGTTTCACGATCATCGCGCCGCCGGTGTCACGCGCCGATGTGATGCTGACTTTCACGGCCTATGCCAATCTTGGCGGCGGCCCGGATCACGTCAGTGTCGATGTCAATGGCGTCGCGGTCGGGTCGGTGTTTGGTCCAAATGGCAGCGATTGCCCAGAGACTCAACCGGACACCGCCGTTATCGTTATTCCTTTGGCGGTTTTTAATGAAGCCGTAAGCGGGGGTGATGCTACCATTAACATGGTGGCTTCGTCTGAAGTTGATCCGTTGGGATGTGCCCCGAACACCTACATCACAGTCGATGCACGACTCTTCATATCGTCGGAGTTCGACGTGAACGAAAACGGTATCCTCGACGAATGCGAGGCTGCCATTCCGACGATGTCCGACTGGGGCCTGGTGATGATGACGCTCCTTGTGCTGGCGGCTGGAACCATAGCGCTTCGCAACCGTGGCCCGGTTGTCGGCGAGGTTGCGAAGTGAGTGTTGCATCCTATCCTTTCACTCCGGACCAAGCATCGTCCGGATGCGGTGACCCTACATGCAAACTTGGACGACCCCGGATTCTGCCTCGCGACCAATAGCAAAACTAGAGTGCTTAGGATTTGCATATAGCAGATTTCAAGAACTGAAAGACAAGAACACACACGAAAGCAAAGGAGAAAATGACAATGGATCTCAACCTGAAACGACGTGGTCGGCGGACGCTTACTAAGGCTCTTGCAGCAACCATCGTAGTCATCGCACTTGGTGTACCCCTTACAAAAGTTGTGGCGCAAACTGCCACCAGCTATGCGCCAGTTGCGGTCAAGGAGGATTTCCAGGAAACGATGGCACGCATGACGGCGGCCAAACTTGAGGTGATGAAACGTCAGACGGACTTGCTTGCGGCGCGATACGACCTCAGTGACCGCCCCGCGGAAGCGATCACCATGTCTAGTGGAAAGCCCGTGCAAGCGGGCGTCCGCGTCAACCTCTCTTCGGGTATGACGTGGGATAGGCTAGCCAGAATGACAACGCAAGAGATTCGCGAAAAGGGTCTGTTTCCCAAGGGATTCCTTCCACTTCCGCATCCGAACCACGCCGAGGGGGGGATGGTCTTTCCGCAGTACCACATCGATGAAATCAAGGGGCAGGAAGGCCGTGATCTGACGCGTTTCGACTTGGACTACGACTTGCCCACGCACTTCTTGCCCGAGTATCCGCCGCCGATGTACCTCACCACCAGACCGGACCTGGGTGACGTCTCGCAGGGGAAAGTTGTTACTATCGACAACTACTACGAGCTGTTCAACGGCATCCTCAATCCCAAGCAGATCGAGGGTCTCCGTCTGCTGATCACGCCGTTCCCGCAACAACAGTTCAATCAGACGGAGGACCGCCGCTCCGCCCGACCGCATCGTGGCGTGACCTGTTTCGATTGCCACGTCAACGGGCACACCAACGCGACCACCCACTTGGTCGGCGATATTAGGCCGCAGGAGTTCCGTCACGGTTTGGACACGCCTCCACTCCGTGGGGTGAATATCCAACGATTGTTCGGTTCGCAACGAGCACTGAAGAGTATTGAGGACTTCACCGAATTCGAGCAGCGCGCCGCCTACTTCGACGGCGATCCGGTCATCGCGACCAAGAAGGGGGCCAACATCCTCGAACGCGGAAGTCAGGTTCACTTCATGGCCGAGATGCAGTCGATTCTCGATTTTCCGCCGGCTCCGAAACTCGATGTCTTCGGCAAGCTTAACCCAAGTCAAGCCACCAAGTCAGAGCTTCGGGGGCAAGAAGTGTTCTTCGGGAAGAGCCGATGCGCTGAGTGCCATCCCGCACCGTATTATACGGACAATCTCATGCACAACCTCCAAACCGAGCGGTTCTTCAAGCCGCAGATGGTCAACGGAAGGATGGCGTCGAGCGACGGTCCCATCAAGACGTTCCCACTTCGCGGCATCAAGGATTCGCCGCCGTATTTGCATGACAGGCGTTTGCTGACGCTTGAGGACACGGTGGAGTTCTTCAACCTGATTACGGAAGTCAAGCTGACAGAACAGGAGAAAAAGGACCTGGTCGCGTTTCTACGTTGCTTGTGACGCCTACGCTCGTCGAACGATCCATTCAAGAAGTCTCACCCACAATTGTGGCACAGGCATCTTCCCGATCGAAAGACAGAGCGGAAGACTGTGCCATACTTTTTCGACGGACGGTATCCTAATCGCTGAATTGAACCGGGGTGAAAGACCTGCGACGAGACTCGCCACGGCAGGATCGAGCGCATGAATTGACACGACCCCCGGCGAATCTCGCAGGAAATCGCCATGGAAAGTTGACATATCGATATATTACGATATATTTGATATTGATGGCGAAGAAGAAAGCCAACTTGATTGATCTGAGGGCTCTTGGTCACGCGGCGGAGTGCTTGAAAACGCTCGCACACCCACATCGACTTCGGATGGTCAACATGCTTCTGAGGGGCGAGTACACGGTGGGGGATCTTGCGGATGCGTGCGGGATCCAAAGCCACATGGCCTCCGAGCACCTGCGGATGATGAAGGACCGTGGATTGCTTAACAGTCGG
>JAJDDZ010000177.1 GCA_029260025.1 Phycisphaerae bacterium
GGCCAGTACCAGCTAACGCCGTACGAATTGCCGCAACTCGTGCCTCAGAAATGTTCCGACGTTCTTCATCCCCCAAGGCTTCGAAAGTTATCACCTGCTTCTCGAGGCAGGTCGCCACGAGTATGTGGTTTTCGCCGTAGAGCTTCAGGAATGCCTCGAGCACGTCATCTAGCTCTATGGCGGCTAGTCCGTGCTGGCTGAGCGCCTGCAGCACGTTTGCGTAGTTCATGCGGGTGATGTTGGTATAGGGATGGTCCAACCCGAGATGCTGTTCGACCATTTCTGCCGCTTCTCGGATCAGCGGCTCTGCCGCGCTGGGTTGGTCTCGTTTCAAGAGCATCATTCCAAGCCCATTGAGTGTTCGCGCTAGTATAGGATGGCCCTTCGGATAGAGCTTCCGATAGGTCATGATCGCTGCGCGAAACACAGGCTCTGCTTCATCGTCGCGGCCCGCGCTCGACAAGACCGTTGCCAAGGCGCTTCGCACGTCAACGGTGTCTCTATGGTCTTCTCCGAGCAGCCTCTGCCTAGCCGTCAGCGCCGCTCGGAGCCATCTTTCCGCCTCCGTGTACTTGCTCGTGTTCCACAGAAGCGCCGCAAGTTGCTGTGCCCGCTCGGCGTAATCCAGATCGTCCGCACCGAGTTGAGCATGAGTCAAGTCAAGGGAACGCCGAAGTTGCGTCTCTGCGATCTCTCGGTCACCGAGAAGATAATAGGTTTTCCCGATCACGTGGCGTAACCTCGCCTCTGCAAGCGGCTGATCGGCAAGCGCATCGTCAATCTTTGCGGCCGCGCCGGCGAGGAGCTCACGAACCGTCGGTTCAGATCCCTTTGCTTGGGCGGGGTCGATCGAGGCAAGCGTCTCCGTGAAGAAGTCGCTCAAGGCAACCGCTTCAACACGACTCGCTTCGGCACGCTGTCGAGCGGCAACCGCTTCGTCACGTTCGTCTAGCATTGCCTCACGGGCACGGTTCGCCATCACATACATTGAAGTAGTGACGGCCGTAGCGACGACGAGCGTCAAGGCAAGTATCGCGGCAAGCGTCGAAACTGTTGGATTCCTGCGGAAGAAGAGCCGCACATTGTGGCTCCGTCCGGGATGGCCAGCCAGAACTGGTTCATGACGCACGTAGCGATTGAGATCCTCTGCTAGTTGAGCCACGCTGTCGTACCGATGCTCAGGTTCCTTGGCGAGGGTCCGGAGCACTATGGATTCGAGGTCGCGGTCGATCCTGGATTCATGGCGATGCGGATCCACAGGGGTGGACTCACGTATCGCCCGAAGCGACGCCTCCAGGCTCTTGGTCGATACATCAAAGACAGGCGCATCGCAGAGCAACTCGTACAGAATGGCACCCAGTGCATAGACGTCGCTGCGCGCATCCGCGAAATGAGCTCCACCGGTACACTGCTCTGGAGCCATGTACGGTAAGCTACCCATGATCAATCCAGGCTGCGTCAGAAGTGTTTCTTTCTGCGCATCGTCGGCGGCCACTCGAGCTATCCCAAAATCGATGACCTTCACCTTGCCCATGTCATCAACCAGTACATTGGAGGGTTTGAGATCGCGGTGAATGACTCCACGTTCGTGACCATGCTGAACTGCCGAACAGGCGGCGAGAAAGAGATCTAAGCGCTCGGGCAAACCGAGTTCGTGGGCCTTGCAAAAAGATGTAACCGATCGGGCTCCCTCGACATACTCCATTGCGAAGTATGGTGACTGCCCAACAGTGCCCGCGATCGTGCCTGCCGTATAGATCTGTGCGACGTGAGGATGTTGCAGCCGACTCAAGATCTCGGACTCAAACACCAAACGTTGTGAGATCTTATCTGAGACGAGGGCATCGCGTACGACCTTGATGGCAACCTTGCGCTCGGGTCGCTTCTGTCGCGCGGCGTAAACGACACCCATCCCTCCTTTACCTATTCTCGTCTCGATTACGAAGTCATCAATGATCTTGCCCACCATTGGATCTACATCACTGGAAAACGACTCTCCGCCAGGTACTGCCGTTCCCAAAGGGTTCATTGGCGATTCAAGGAATCGCTGGGCTTTGGAGTCGGCGGCGAGTAAAGCCTCAACTGCCTCAAGCAGTGCGCGGTCATCGCCACAAGACTGATGCAACTTTGCCTTGCGCTGGTGTTCGGGCAGATCGATGAGTGACAGAAAGAGTCCATGGGAGCGCGTTTGGCGGGATTGGTCGCTTCGTTTCGGGTTGCTAGCGTTTGCATCATTCATCACTCAGCTCACGATACAGGATGGCTCGTGCGAGTCGCCACTCCCTCTCAACGGTGGCGGTGCCGATACCCAACACCGATGCAGCTTGCTCTACAGTAAGCCCGCCAAAAAACCGCATCTCGACGATCCGGGCTGCTCGCGGCTGCGCGGCTGCCAGCATCGCCAAGGCGTCATCCAACGCGAGCAGGTCGGTCGTCCCGTCGAAAGTGGCAACGAGCCATTCGTTAGCTTTATGCCGCACGCCACGGCCGCCGCGTTTGAGGGCATTCTTGCCCCTTGCGTGGTCTATCAGTAACCGCCGAATCACATTGGCCGCAACCGCGAGGAAATGTGTTCGATCTTTAAACGATGCACGGGTCTGATCGACGAGTTTGAGGTATGCCTCATGCACCAGCGCCGTGGGTTGTAGCGTGTGTCCGGGGCGCTCCCTCGCTAACATCCCGCTCGCCATCTGGCGCAGTTCGTTTTGTACGAGCGGTAGCAGTTCGTCCACAGCCCGCGGCTCGCCTTGGGCGGCTTGGTTGAGAATCGTCGTTAGATCCCGGTCGGGCTGCATGATTGGTCGAACCGGTCGAACGACGGCAAATACTCGCCGCCCGCCCGACAAGAAAAACTAGATTTCAAGGGTGGCTTCGCAGGCTGATTCTCGTCTGTAGCTGCGGAACCTGCAAGTGAGGGCGAGATCACCGCAAAATCGGCCGTAGCTTCTAATCTGCTTTGCCTCCCGGAAACCCCATCCGGACTAAAACACGATCTTTTGACGTGTTTCCGAGGGCCTCCGTATTTGACGATGCCTCGACCGCATCTACGCTCGTTCCTCTTTCCGTATACATAGCATAATGGGTATGGGAGTGGTGCATGGGTCCGATACACATGATCTTCTTTTCTCTCGGCGCGCTGTTTCGAAAACAGGCCGAGCCAGCAGCCGAGAACCTAGTCCTGCGGCAGCACTTGCCGTCTTGGAGCACAAATCCAAGCATCCGCGAATGCGGAAGCGCGACCGCATCTTCTGGGTATGGATGTCTCGGGTCTGGGCTGGTTGGCATTCCGCGCTGGTGATCGTCCAGCCCGACGCCGTGGCCCGATGGCATCGGGATAGCTTCCGTTCGTTTTGGCGATGGAAGTTAAGGCCAGGCGAGGTTGGGCGTTCCGGGATCGAGGTTGAACTCCGCAAGGAAATACGCCGCAAGTGCCGCGAGAGACCGTCATGGGGTGCACCGCGGATTCACCCCGACCTTCGATTGCGCCGCTACGATGTGTCCGAAACGACTGTCGACAAGTACATGGTTCGCCATCGCAGGCCGCCATCGCAGACTCCGCAACCGTTCGTCAAGAACCACGTGCCGGACACGGTTGCACTGGTTCTTCACGATGCCTACATCGACGGTCCGCATACTGTATGCGTGTTCTGTGCCGGCCCTGATCGCCGGTGCGAGGTGCAATTGAACATCACCCAGCATCCAGCCGCCGAACGGACGGCTCACCAGGTCATCGAGGCGTTTCGCGAGGATCGGGTGCCACGGTTCTTGATCCGCGATCGAGACTCGATATACGGCCATTGTCTTAAGAACCGAATCAATAACGCCGGCATCGAAGAAGTTGTGACGGCTCGTCAATTCCCATGGAAAGACCCGTACGTAGAGAGGATTCATAGCTCAATCAGACGCGGGTGTTGGAATCAGGCTGTTGTGTTGAATGAGCTGAATCTAAAACGGATCCTCAGTTCGAACCTCGCCTATTATCACGAAGATCTAACACATCTTTCGTTGGTTCGAAACTCACCGACGCCACGGGAGATTGAAGTGCCCAGGCAAGGCAAAGTGGTCTCCGCGCCGAGAAACGGTGGGCTGCACCATCGCTATCGTCGAGGCGCGTAACTCGGTTCATCCTTGGCGGGCTATGCAAGAAGCGCGCCCAGCGTCTCCGCCAGCTCGATGATTCCGCATCCTCTGGATCAACCTGCTACTGACATCGGGCTTATACTGGCCTGGCCGTCGTCCAGCTTCCACAGGTTCTTCGATCTGCCATGCCAAGAACGGCATGGATGACATTTCTGGGAGGGACGCTACTCGAAGGGACCCTTCCAATCGGCCGTACGAGGTGGTTGCCAAAAAAAACCAAGAAAACCTGATGGGACACGGCAGCGGTTTTCGCGTCTGTGAGGAGGAGAGATTGGCGCCCGCGCGATAGTGCGAATTGCGCCGGATTTCTGTCGCTCGCGCCTATCATGGACGCGAAGCAAAAGGAGCAAGAGTGCTATGAGAACACGCAATACCTACGTGACGGCGGTAGCCCTTGGCGTTTTCGGTTTCACCGGTCTTTCGCTGGCGGGTGAGTTTTACCCGATCGTACAGGCTGGTCGGCCTTGGAACTTGGATTTCGGCGGCTTGGATTTGTCGGCCACCGGCTGGCACGCCCCCGGCGATCAGGGCAGCCTGGGAATGTCGCCGGACGGGTACACTGTCGTCGGCGGCGGCGCGTCGCCGGCACCGGGCAGCATGGAGGCATTTCGCTGGTCTCCCGGCTCCGGTTTACAGTGGCTTGGATTCTTCAATCAAGTGAGTGACGATGCTCCGGAATCGTGCGCCTACGCGACTTCAGACGACGGCTCGATTATCGTTGGGTCATCGTATGTCAGCCACTACAACCGCCTCAATCTTCGTGTGGAGGAGATCTCCGGCTTTCGTTGGGAGAACGGAGTCTACACGGGTCTGCCGTGGCCGTCGGGCGACGACGAAGCGTATCCGTTGGATGTTACCGGCGACGGTTCCCTCCAGGTCGGGGCGAGCTACGAGTGGGGCGGTACGTTGTGGATCATAACGTGGGTCAGTGCCGTCAAGTGGATCAACAATTCGCCGCAGGGGCTTGGAGGACTCGGAGGGGATGACGATCACTACGCGAGCGGTGTGTCGCACGACGGATTCGTCATTGTGGGTCAGAGCGGCGAGGAGCACGATTACTATCGTCCCTATGCGATTTGGAACAACGGCGCAAAGCGAGCGCTGGGCCTTCTGCACCAGGGATCCTGCCCGCAGAGGGTGACGAACTACCATAGCTGCAACGAGGTCGTGGACGTGTCCTACAACGGCACTTGGGCGGTCGGGCATCTTTACGACGGTACTAACATTGTTCCGGCGCGGTGGGAAATCAGCACACAGCTACCCGTCGCGCTACCGCTTGCACCGGGGGATGTGGACGGCGAGGCGCTGTGCGTTTCGAAGAACGGTGCCGTGATCGGCGGAACTTCCGGCGGTCGTGCCGTGCTGTGGCGGAACGGTCCCGCCGCCCCGCCAATTCCCATCGACATGCTTCTCGGGACGCTACGTCTGGAGTCGAAGATCGCCGGCTGGACGCTAACTGCCGTAACACGCGTGTCGAGCGACGGAAAACGAATCGCCGGAACGGGAAAGCACCCCAACGGGAGCGACTGGTACTGGTACGCCGATCTGACGGACCCGCCGCACAACGACACCTGCGCCAATGCCCAAGTGATTCCCCAAGGTGTGCTCCCGCCGCCGTACGTCGAGCCCTCGATGCGCACGACCCGAGGCACCACGTGGGAAGCGACGGTCGATGGTACACCAGCATGCACCCACCCCGACGGACCGGATGTGTGGTACACGTACACTGCCCCTGTCGACGGACATTTCTACCTCGATTTGTGCGGGTCAATACTTGATGAGCCGGCGATTTCGGTTCATGCGAGCTGCCCGGGCGGTAGCGCGAATCAAATCTTCTGTAGCACCACGTGCCCCTCGGCGAGCTGCGGGGGACCCTGCATCAATCCGCCCTGGGTTCCCATGAGCGGCGGGCAAACGTACTACATTCGCGTCGCGAACAAACTTGGCGAGCTCGGGGGAAATTTCGATCTGCATACGCGGTTCTTTCCGAACAACGACAGCTGCGGCGATGCGTTCCTCATCGAAACTCCATCAGTAACGCCCGGACGTACCGGGGCCGCGTCGCTGGACAACGCCCCTACCTGCCAAGGCGTCACGACTACGGCACCGGGCGTCTGGTACAAGGTGATCGGGACGGGTACCACCATGACAGCAGCCACCTGCGACTTCGCCGACTTCGACACCAAGCTGAGCGTTTATTGCAGCGGGTGCGGCGGACAGACGTGCGTGGCCGCCAACGACGATGCGGCCGACGCGTGCGATCAGGCCGTCGCCAACGATCGCGCAAAAGTTTCGTGGTGCTCCTCTCCGGGTGCCGTGTACCACATCCTCGTACACGGTTATGGAAGCACCACCGGCTCCTTCGACCTCGACGTATCGTACGACGGAACGGCGTGCGGTTTCTCGATCAACTGCCATCCGGTCAATGAAGAATGCACTTACGCGATTCCCGTTGAGCAGGGAACGATCATGGTGGACAATACGGGAGCCAACACAAGCGCGAT
>JAJDDZ010000178.1 GCA_029260025.1 Phycisphaerae bacterium
TCGTCTTACCCGTCCCGGGCGGCCCATACAGCAAAACGCCCCCGCCAACGCTAATCCCATATTTCTTCGCTAGCTCAGGATGAGCAAACGGATAAATCATCTTCAGCCGAACTTCCTGCTTAACATCCTCAAGTCCGGCGATGTCGTCAAAACCAAGTGTCGGTTTATCCTTAACGATCCAGTCACTAGCATCGCCGCCGGAGTCACCTTCCTTCTCGCCCTGCGCCCGCCGACCTTTCCCGCCACCCCCGCCGCGTCCCTCAGCATGCGCCGCATCACAATCCTTCGCCAAATCAATCAGCTCAGCCGCAAGCTCCTCATGCTGACGCTGCGCCTCCGGCGTCTTAGCAGAAGCAGCCATCTCAACCATGCACTCGGCCGCATCAACCAAATAACTCTTAGCAGCAAGAAACTCGCCGCTCTTATAAGCAGCGACTCCCTTGCCCTTAAGTCGATCAAATGTTGTAAATGAAACCGTCAATTGCCTTCCTCGTTAGGCCAGCCGCTTAAAGCCCGACATTAAACGTAAGCGTATCAACAATCACGGTTCCATCCACAGGCGAAATCACTTCGACACATGCACCGAACGATCCGCTGTTGAGAAGATTAAGCGTATCCTGAGAAATCGAGCTAGGCGAAACTAAGACCGACGTCGCCTTTCCGTCCGCATCAAGCTCAACCTCAAACGCGAACTTATCGCCCGCTTCGCAGTCAGCCCCGATCCCTTCTTGCGTCCCGATATAAATCGTCACACGAAGCTCACCGTCCGTGCAAACCTCGCCGCAGGTCGCAGCATCGACCTCAGCCAAGAGGCAGGCATCCAAACACACGTTCTGCGTCTGCAGATTCAGCGCAGTAACCTTCCCACCGGCAGTAACCTTCCCACCGGTCGTATTCGTAGTTTGAACCGAAACATTCGCAGGATCGATCGAAAGACTCCCGCTCCCCCCTGTGTTCTCCAGCGTAAACGAAAAATTCGCCTTCGCGTTCACCGGAACTCCGGCAGTCACCTCGAATTCACCAACGCCAGCATCCGTCAAACTAACCGGAACTGGAATCGTGATAGGAGCACAACCCGAAACAACGAGAAAAAAAACAGAAAAAACGCCAAGCGTAGCAATCGTAGAAAGTCGGTCCATGACAATAACTCCGTCTATCGTCTCCCGCCAAATCGAAAAAGTCGCCCAGCAAGCCGGGAGGATCTCCTGCCCGAACGACACATGGAAGGGAGTTTACCACCTGGCGGCGATTACGAACAGAAAGAGTCGACCCTCAAGAACCACTCCAGTCAGAAACGGGAAAACCCGGGCCCCGTAGACAGAGATTCTCGCTAAGGGCAGCAACGACCTCGCCCGACGTAAGAGGGCTTAGGAAAAACCTAGGGGCAGACTTGCGGACCCGGGTGCGGATAAGGAGCGCCCTTAACCGCGTCCACACAAAGAGTCACATCGAAGATATTCTGAGTAGCGTTTTGAGGGTCGGGAACGTCCCCGCGAAGAAGCGACCGGGGCTCAAAAAAAGGAGGTGGTACAAATTTAAGCGTATCAACAACGCCCAAAATATCAGCGACGTTCAAGAGCGGATTGTCGTCCACCGTCCCCCAAACACTTGTCTCGATTGCAAGGGGAACTGAAACTGTAGTACAGGTCGCCTCTTGCCCGACGCAAACACCCGAAAGTGTCGAAAGATTGTAAGTTGAGCTAGGAACAATCGCCGAACCACTAACATGGAGCACGTCCCCGCCATACAGCGTCGCCCAATCTGCATACTCCGGCGTACACCCGATGGTCGCGCACTTAAACGTTGAACCAATGGCCGCCGAATCCTCGCAGTCGAAGATCGGTTCGCCGGTGTTAGAATCCCGATATAGATTCACATACCGCAATTGACCTTCGAACGAAGTGAAATCCGGGGCAGTTGCGGGAAGAAGCGGATGATGTAGCGACGATAGCTCGATCCGAAGGGCTGTTGAAATACCCACGTCAGTCAACGGACCAGCAAACGAAATTAAACGACTCTTGGCGAACTGTGATCCTACAGCATCTGGCACTGGCGCTTCCATAGGTGCGACCGTAATGAGCGAGCTAACCGCCGGTCCAACCGACAGACCAGAAACAGACGTCACAACCCCCGGATCAAACAACCCGAGAACAACCGTTGCCCCCCGCACATCTCCCCCAGCACCCGGCTGCGGCGGGGCATTCGCATCAAAACGAAAGTTATAAACCGTCCCCCATCGTAAAGGATTGTTCACCGTCTCCCACTTGATACATCGATCTCCAACAGGACAGTCCGACGAAATAGCGCTAGTCCAGGGAACGTTATCGAACGACTCGTCATGCGACTCAACCGCGTGGAAGTCAATATCCGTAATCACATTCGTGGCATCGATAGGAACGGTAAAAGACTGGCCCTTACGATCCATGTCCATGTTCAGCATCGCGTATTCATAATGCCAAGTCCCGTCACCGTTATCAGTCGCCTTAGAACGCAGAACACAACGACCATCCGGAGAGACCCCTTTGACCACAGGAATCTCCTCAGCGAGAATCGTCTCCTCAGAACCTGTCCAAGCGTTCAGAGCAAATCCAATCTCCATACTATTCCCGAGACTCGGCATCGAAAAAGACCAAGTCCCTCCAGGCGAACCTGAAATACTCGTAATCTCTTTCCAAGCAGCGCTGTTCAAAGGGTTACTATCTTCAAAATGTACGTAGTACCCTTCGGCGATATAACGAGACGCAAGGTTCTGCCCCGGATCGAGATCATCATCATGAACCTGAAGACGATGCGCTATCGCCGAATGACCGTGCGACGTACTTATCTCGGAAGTCGAGGGATCATAAGCTGCGGTCCATGGATTAACTTCCTCACGAGGACCCAACCCAGACTGAAACGCGTTGAGCCCCGAAGTATAAGTATCCGTGCAACCGATTCCAAGATAAGGACCCTCTTGATGACCAGGCAATGCTTCAAATGTACATGATCCGCCGCACTGTAGATTCGCCAGGGCGAAAAAACCATGCTTGATCCACGATTGACCGATCTGCTCGAAGCGATCTTGCTTAATCCGATACAGATTCTGAACGATGAACGGATGCCTCGCGTCAGGATAAGCCAACCAAGTCAAATCGGCATTACCCCGGTTCCACGAGGTAGTCGTCAGCGCCAAACCAACGACATCAAGCTGCCGACCGAACTGGTTTAGCCCATATAGCTCACAAAAAGTTACGTCAGGAGAAACTGGAAATCCGCCTGAAGTCGTCCCGCCAAGTGGGCTCATAAGATCCGACGACGAACTAGACTCAGCCAATACCGCAGAAGCTCCACCAGCCCAAGTCATAGACCCGCGAACAACCCCCGACCCGAGAGACACACCAGCGAGGCTTGAATCTCCAAGCGACAACGCCAGCCCTTCCGAAACACGCACCTCGAGCGCCGGCACGATCAACTGGCCCGTCGCCTGGTCCAAACGTACCCGAACCCCACGCAACTCAAGACGCAAGCCACCCATCAAAGTTGAATCAGAGATGGGACGCGTCGATTCATCCGAATAGACAACAAGCTCATGGACAGTGACCGACGCTCCTCCCGCTGACACAACAACGCCCTCAGAAAGACGAATCACTTGCCCACCGAGAAGCTGCGGACTGGATTGAACCTCAACAAACGAGACAACTTGCTCATCGATCACGAGGAATTCCGCAGACGACAACGCCGACGAACCCCGCCCGCGCGTCAAATCAGTCGAGACTGTCCCAACAGCAACCCGTCCCTTACCCCCGTCCTTAACGGTCAGCTCGAAGCTAGCGTTCGAGACCGTCCATGACTGTCCGCCATTCGCCCCACCTGCCATCAAGGCTAAGATAGCCAGAATCTTTCGAATATGCCCCATCATGCCCCAACTACCATTTATCAATCTGCTGAACATAGCCGTCCGCACTCCAATCTACTCGGATTCGCGTGAAAAGGGGTCGAACAACGCCATCGAAGAGACGATCCCATCACGACGTCAGAGCAGAATAATAAGAGCCACCCCCAAGAGCCTCGCAGTATACCATTTTCGTTTATTGGTCGTCAACGAGATTCTCGCCGACTTTCGGTACGTTTTCGTCCAAACCCGCCCGATAAGAGCCGAAGGTTCCCCAAAAAACGGCCTTCACACACCCCCCATCTCCGCAGAAGTCAACAACACACCACATAAACGTCGTTCGCCCTTTACTACACCACGCCACACCGCCTATCATGAAGGCGTACGCGCTACATCCGCAGCACGTTGACGGGACCGTTCGCCGCGCCGAAACGCGCACGCGATCGGAGGGGGGCCTAATCCCGCTCAACATGGGGTACCGCGACGCGACAATTTGGTAATAGAAGCGCTAGATAGATTCCGCCGGGCAACCCCGGACGCCACCGACAAAGCCATCGGAATTCCTCGCGCAATATTTTCGCATAGCGCGCGCGCCGCGATCGGCTTGCGCGCCACGAAAAAAGGATGGGAAAGGGAAAGAAGCATGTTCGACGAATCGATCCGACAAAAAACGGGTTGGATACTCGGGACGACAGTGGCACTATTGTTGCTCGGCGCGCTAGCATCAAACAATGCGATCGCCGGCGATTCGGACGTGAGCGGTCGCAGAACCAAGGCGCGAACATCGACCAAAACAACGCCCACCAAGCTCAGCCCCAAGCGAACCACCAACCTTACCGAAAACGTGCTGCTCGGGGGCATTACTGCCGGAATCGTCCTACCGCCAGGCGACGTCGTCTACAACAACCAATCTCAATCGACCACCAGCATTTATTTGCCGAACTCCGCCTTCCAAGGCGACTGCGCTGTCAGCCCGGCCCAGTTCATTGCCGACGACCTTCAGCTCGCCTCCGGGCCAACGACCCTCAGCGGATTCGCGCTATTAGTCGCGGGCGTTGCCGAATGCGGCGCTGCCACGTTTGACGTGCATGTCGAGCTTTGGAACGGAAACCCGTGCGATGGAGAATGCGCGACCCTAATCGCAGGAACGGAGACGAACTTCGCCGCAGTTCCCAACGACGGAGTCGCACATCTAATCGCCAAGACCTTCGATATACCGGTCGATGTACCCGGGTCCGTCTGGATGCGCGCCGAATTTTCAACCACCGATTCAGGCTGGATGCTCGCCTTCGATACTGATGGCCCAGGAAATCCGATTATCTCTCCCGACGCAGCTGACCTGGGAGGAACACAAGACTTCTGGGCAGAGAATGACGCCACCGAGGGCTGCGACCTATTCGACTTTGCAAGCGGAAATCATGCCGGATTCTGGGCGACACTGTGGCGGACACCGACGACGGCACCCACCGGCGCTTGTTGCAATGCTACGACATGCACGGTGATGACTGAAGCGGCTTGTGCGACCGCCACGGGAGTATGGCAGGGCAACTTCACAGATTGCGAACTAAGCCTCTGCCAACCCGGGGCCTGCTGTACAGGAGATGATTTCCAAACTTGCACGGATGGCTCAGAGGCAACTTGTCCAGACGGAGTTTTCCATCCGGACATGGCCTGCGCAGAGGTCCCATGTGGGCCCCACTTTATCGACTACGAAAACAACTTCTTCACCCAGCAGTTTTTCGTTTCCAGATCAGACAACTGGGTACCAGGCGACCCAACGACCGACATCATCGCCGCAGACGACATTGCCTTCGGAACTGGCAACACATGCGACGTCGGCGGATATGAAATGATCGTCTTTGGGCAATGCAACGCGATTGACGGAATCGAATTCGATGCGAGACTCGCTCTCTGGACCAATGACGATCGAGGAACACCCGACAACCCCCTCGACGACCAACCGCTCGCTGAAATCGCTGGTTCCAGCAAAACCTTCACTGGGATTCCAGCCGACAGGATAGGACACACCCTTGTCGTCGTCCCCACACTGCCCACCGTCGTCGAAAATCGTTTGTGGGTCACAATTGAGACCACTCCCGACATTGGTGGACCGGGGCTCGCAGGATTCGCCAACGTCGGTGATAGCCAAGACCAATTCGCAGAGTTTGATCACCCGAATAATCCAGGCGCATGGTCGCTCGGTCGATTCTTTGGCGGATTCACCCCCGAGCTACCCGTAGACGACATTGGCTTCAACCCGGCAGGTAGCTTCCGAATCAGAGCGTGGTGCAAAGGAGATCCACCGACCGGGGCATGCTGTGATAGCTTGGCCGGAACCTGTACAAATGACGTCGCCGAAAGAGACTGCAACGGTCGCTGGGCCGTCGGAAAAACCTGCGACAATCCGACCGCCTTTTTCCCAGCGTGCGGAACCCATGCTTGTTGCTTTGAGTTCACGCTCAATCCAGGAAACGTCATTTGCGCCAACCTCTCTGAAGCAGCTTGCGCCCTAAACAATGGAGCCCTCGCAACAGGGTCGCTCTGCGAAGACGTCGACTTCCCGGGATGCCCAGCCGTGGCATGCATCAACAAGCAAGGCGACTGCTTCGGAATACACGCAAATTCAGGATGCGACGACGCCTTCTGCTGCGAAACCGTATGTACCACCAATCCTACCGTCAACGCATATTGCTGCGAGCTCGAATGGGATAGTGGATGTGTCACACAAGCAGAAACCCTCTGCACGCGCGACGACTGCAGCCAAGCCGCAGCGATCAGTGGCGTGGGGCTATTCGACTTCGACACAACAAACGCAACACAAGACGGCCCCCCCCACCAAGCATGCGCTTCACAAGGGGGCGGACCAGACATTGACAAAGATACATGGTTCGACTGGACATCAACATGCGACGGAACCACATTCGTCCGAACCTGCACACACACAGCCGTTGATACCGTCATCGCCATATACGAGGGTGCGACATGCCCAACATCCGACGCAACACTGCTCGACTGCGACGATCAAAAATGCCTCCCGCAATCGCTAGCAACCTTTGAAGCGGTTTCAGGCCAAAAGTACCTGATTCGCGTCGGATCAGCCTCCGGAGCAGCCGGCGGAACTGGGCAAATCGAAATAACTTGTGGACCACCCAGCAACAACCAATGCCTCGCCCCAGATCCGGCGGCCGGCGACTGTTGCAGTCCAAACCCGATCCAGAATCCAGGGATCCCCACTTGCAGCAACCAGGTCTGCTGCGCCTCGGTATGCGCCTGCGACGCATTCTGCTGCAACACAGAGTGGGACGACGCTTGTGCGGGGTTAGGGTTTAGTGATCTTGGATGCGGAGCCGAGGTACTTTGCCAGGCGGATTGCGGACCAAAATGCCCAAGCGGAGAGGTCCTCTTCCTCTCTCCAGAAAACAACACGGTTGATGCAAGAATCCCGCATCAACCTCAAGACGCCAACGCAACGCTGGGCATAACGACCATCGTCGCATCAGCTCCAACAGGCGCGCTGCCGGAATGCTGGGAGCTATGCGAAACCGGCACCCCGGCAGTCGCGAACACGATACTTTCCATCGTCGAGGTAGAGGGCGTATATACGATCCAACTCGCACACCCCATCGAAGAAGGCGAAGTCACAACCATAACCTATATCGACGACATATTCGTCGCCACCACAGGCAACTTCATAAGCCACCCAGCCAACACCAATGGCGACATCAACGCCGGTCCCAGCGACGTACTCGCCCTCATCGGTGAACTCGCAGGTGGAACCCCGCTTCCCTACGGAACGATCAGCAGCGACACGGACCGTAGCGGGATAACAACACCCGCCGACATCCTAAGCGTCATCGATTTGCTCGTGGGCGCCGAACTATTCGCGCCACAAAACGGGTCACCGAGACCCACCACCCACGGCGCCTGCCCATAAACAAGACTGGCGACTAGCAAAACCAGCCAACGGCAACCAAAAAAGCTCCCGCATGACGAAGTCACGCGGGAGCTTCTCTTAATTCATTAACCTCTGGTCCGAAGCTCGGCAACCCACATCCCTAGTACCGATAATGCTCCGGCTTATAGGGTCCATCAACGCTAACCCCAATGTAATCCGCCTGCTCCTTAGAGAGCTTCGTCAGCTTCACGCCCAGCGGGGCAAGATGCAGCCGAGCGACTTTCTCATCAAGCTGCTTAGGAAGAACATAAACCTTCTTCTCATAGTTTGAAGTATTCTGATAAAGCTCAACCTGCGCCATCACCTGATTCGTAAAGCTATTGCTCATCACAAAGCTCGGATGACCCGTCGCACAACCAAGGTTTACAAGACGCCCCTCAGCAAGCACTAGTATGCAGTGACCGTCGGCAAAAACCCACTTGTCGACCTGCGGCTTGATGTTCTCTTTCTTGATCTTGGGCAGATTCGCAAGACCAGCCATGTCGATCTCATTATCGAAGTGACCAATGTTGCAAACAATCGCCTGATTCTTCATCTTCGCCATGTGGCTAGCGAGAATAATGTCCTTATTCCCGGTCGTCGTAACGAAAACATCAGCAGTCTCGACAACATCCTCTAACGTAAGAACCTGATACCCCTCCATCGATGCCTGCAGCGCACAAATCGGATCAACCTCAGTAACGATCACACGGCTACCCTGCGCCCGAAGACTCTGAGCACAGCCCTTACCAACGTCGCCGTACCCGCAAACCACAGACACCTTACCAGCAAGCATCACATCCGTCGCACGCATAATCCCGTCTACCAGCGAGTGACGACAACCGTAGAGATTGTCAAACTTGCTCTTCGTAACCGCATCGTTCACGTTGATCGCAGGGAACAGCAGTGTCCCAGCCTCTTGCCGCTGATAAAGGCGATGAACACCCGTCGTTGTTTCTTCGCTAACCCCGATCATCTCCTCAGCCACACGATGCCACCGCTGCGGATCGTTCTGGAGTTCGTCGCGGATCAGTGTCAGGATAACTTGCATCTCTTCGACGTCCGTGCTACTCGGATCGGGCAAAGTCCCGTCCTTTGCGAACGCGTTCTCCGCCTCAAACCCCATGTGGATCAGCATCGTTGCATCGCCGCCGTCATCGACGATGATGGTTGGACCCTTACCTTCCGGGAAGCTCAACGCCTGATTAGTACACCACCAGTACTCCTCCAGCGATTCACCCTTCCATGCAAAAACCGGAACATCCGTTTTCGCAATAGCAGCAGCCGCGTGATCCTGCGTGCTGAAAATATTGCAGCTACACCAACGAACGTCAGCCCCGAGTTCCGCCAGCGTCTCAATCAGAACGGCCGTCTGAATCGTCATATGCAACGACCCCATCAGCCGAGCACCGGCAAGCGGCTTTTCACCGCTGAGTTCCTTACGAATAGACATCAACCCTGGCATCTCGTGCTCGGCCAGGATGAGTTCCTTTCGCCCATAGTCCGCGAGTGTGATATCTGCTACTTTGAAGTCCTGCACAGCCGTCGTCATTGTGGTCTCCACCAGCTCCAGTCTCGAAAATCACCCCCAGCAAACAACCATTGCATCCCGGCGGGCCTATAATCCTTAGAGAAACTTATACGGTCATCGGCGGATTGTCCAAACGAAACGCAAAAACACATCCCGAAATCGCGCAGGGATGCTAGAATCACCGCATGCCCACGATCAGGGCAAAGCGCCGATAATTTTCTTAGGCTGACGGGAACTTCGCACGTGAATAGGCGTCCAATTCATCGGAGGGCAGAAAAACACGCCGCCCAAGATGCGCGCCCGACCGCCCAGGAGGACGTCCAACTGATCGAACGAATCAAAAGCGGGGAGACCGAAGCTTACGGAGAACTGGTCAATAAGTACCAGGACCGTCTCTTCAACACCTGCTGGAGAATCAGTGGCCACCTCGAAGACGCAAGAGACTTAACCCAGGAGGCATTCCTGAAGGCCTACGAAAAGCTACCGACTTTTCGTGACCAGAGCAGCTTCTACACATGGATCTACAGAGTCGCAGTCAACTTAGCACTCTCGCACAGAAGAACAAATAAACGCAGACGCCTCATTATAGGAGACCAAGCAGCAGGAACCCAGGCGGAACAACTAGCCGAGCGAGCTACCCAGTCAAAAGACGACTGCCCTGACCAGGTAGCCGACCAGGCAGAGCTTCAACAAACAATCGCCCACGCGCTACAAGAGCTAGACGACCAACACAGAGCCGTCGTGGTCCTTCGAGATATCGAGGGTTTCGGCTACGAGGAAATCGCAGAGATTCTTGAGATTCCGCAGGGAACTGTAAAATCGCGTCTCCACAGAGCAAGAATGACGCTAAGGGCAGCCATACTACCTTCCCTTAGACCAGAGCAAGCACAGTCGTAACATGAGCAACCGAAAACGCGCAGGAAACAGCGAAGCCCTATGATCGATCCCGACCTCGAACAATTCGCCGAAGACCTCTCAGCATACCTCGACGACGAGCTGTCGCCAGAGCAGAGGCGCGTTGTCGAATCAAAACTCCTCGCAAGCCCAGAAGCCCGCAAACTCCTTGAAGACCTCCAGGCTACTTCCCAGATCATTACCGCCCTACCTCGCCACCCCGCACCACCCACAGTAATCCAAGACCTAAACAGCCATCTAGAACGCACCGAACTCCTCGCCGGTTTCGACGAAGCAGAGACAACCGTCGTCACAAACCGACCCGGATGGTTCCCAAGATTATCCTTGGCTGCCATGATTACCATCGTTGCTTTTGGCGGATGGTGGATGATGACGACCCCAGCCTCATCACCAACCAAACCCAGGAAGAACCAATTCGCCCTCGCAGAAAAGAAAAACCCGACGAAAGACCCGAAAAACAGCAGCGATCGGGTGTTTCAGAATACAACAAAGTCGACTCTTGCGAGCAAGAACCCCAAGGCAAAACGAGAAACCATCGACACAGCAAGCGTCGAAACTAAGCTCGCCGCTGGAGTCACCCCAAGAGCCCTCAGAGCTCACGCCTTCGTCAACGAGCCCATCCGCCTTGAGATACCCGTACGATTCGAACACGAACAAGCAGCCCTTCTCAAAAAACTATCTAGCAAGCTCACCGCCACGAGCGCCAAAGACCTCGCAACAGGCGACCCCACAAACGAATTAGTCACCGGCGCTTTCTTTTATCGCGGACGACCCGGCGTGAACTTCGGCAATGGCAGCAAGAGCCAAATACTAGTCAGAGTCACCCGATCACAACTCGACAAGGTCCTGCAAGAGGTCCAAAACTCGCGACACGCTTCGAGCATGAGCTTAAAAGCAGGCGCCCTGACCCTCAAGGGCACTAGTAAAGTAAGCAATACGCTAACCATGCTAGCATCCCCCGACGGCATCAACGAAGCATCCGACTCAGGTCGCACGGACGCACAAGAGAAGATCCTGGATGACGTTTTGGTCAGCCTTGGCGTAGACCCAAGCGCATTCCGTCAACCGGCCACCCCCGCGATAGCACCCGCGGATGCGCTGACATTGGCGGACGACTCGAAAGAAGAATCTCCATTCATCCCGCCAACCCCCGGCAACAAAGTCGCAACAGCCCGCAAGTACAGACGCTCCCGATCCACCGCAAGAAACCAACCACCCCAAGAAACAACAGGCGAAGTCGCCACGGCCAACGCACCAATGACCGTCACTCCCCAGACCAGGAAAAAAAGTCGCGAAACCTACCTCACCTTCATCATCGAAATCCCAATAACAAAACCCGCCAACAAGCCGGGCAATAAGAAAAAAACGCCCAGCAATCGCAACAGCAACAAGAGCAAGTAGTCTAAACTCAGACTGATTTCCGAAGCCCAAAAACGCGACCACACGTCGCCCATTTGCAAACCAGCCCACCTTCGCCCATCATAAGAAAGACATGACCGAATCAATCACAAGAATCCTGGCCATCGGGGCAGGCGGCGCGATAGGGAGCGTTCTCCGATACATCCTCGCGGGTTTCGCCCAAAAAGCATCAACAGGGTTCCCGGTCGGTACAATGACCGTCAACGTCGCGGGCTGCCTTCTAATCGGAATACTCAGCGAGCGATTCGCGGCGTCGACCCTTGACCCGCTCTACCGAACCGCCATCCTCGTCGGCGTTCTCGGCGGATTCACAACCTTCAGCACATTCTCCCTCGACACCCTCAAGCTCGCCGAAAACCGCCAGTTCGGACTCGTCCTCGCAAATGTGCTAGGAACCGTCACTCTCTGTCTCGTCGCATGCTGGACCGGACAGCAACTCGCAAAATGGTGGGCAATTCCATGAAACCAATGAGCAAAGGCGCCCTCCTCAGAATCTTCGTCGGCGAATCAGACCGCTGGGAGCACCGCCCACTCTACGAAGCCATTGTCATCAAAGCCCGAGAAGCACACCTCGCAGGAGCAACCGTCCTCCACGGAAGAATGGGATTCGGTGCAAGCTCAAAACTTCACACCGCAAAGATCCTCCGCCTGTCAGAAGACCTCCCCATCGTCATAGAAATCGTAGACCACCGAGAAAAAATCGAAAAATTCCTCCCCACTTTAGAAGAAATGGTCAAAGAAGGCCTCGTAACACTCGAAAACGTAGACGTTGTCTGGTATCGTGCAGCCCAAGATGACAACAACAACCAATAGCAAAACCAAAGTCAAGACCAGCACGCACCACGACGAACTCGGCAAACCGTCAACAGCTGGCTCCGGCGAAACCGCTGATAACGCAATGAC
Source organism: Phycisphaerae bacterium (assembly GCA_029260025.1). Classification (GTDB taxonomy): domain Bacteria; phylum Planctomycetota; class Phycisphaerae; order UBA1845; family UBA1845; genus JAJRUK01. The sequence continues at coordinate 12,574 of JAJDDZ010000178.1, forward strand.
CGACACCACAAAAGAATCAGAAAACCAGGTGGCACCCAACCCCTCCGAACACGCCCCAACTCCCCCCGCCCGTCTACTCGCAGCCACCCTCGTCGGCGCTATCGTAGCAACCCCCCTCGCGTGGCTATTATCCTACGGCGCAACGCTCCCCTTCTTTCTCGGCACCTTTTTCTTCGCCCTCTTCGGCCTAATCGTAGGCGCATCCGTCTACAGGGTCGCCTCCCCCAAAAGACCATACGGCAAGTTCACGGTCGTCTTCGCAACAACAGCCCTTGTCGCCTACGTATTCACCTTCGCTCTCGTCAAAGAAAGTCGCGACCTCCCGCGTGACCTCGCCAAGAAAGCAATCAAGAAAACCGCCGACCTCGGTGGCAGAACCCCCAAAGAGTATCGCGCAGACGTAGCAAAAGAGGTAAACCAATACCTAGCCAACGCCTACCCACCCGGCGGCCCCCAAGGCTACATCCGCTGGTCGCTAACCAACGGAAAAATCGCAAGAGGCAACCTGCCCTCAGTAAACGCAGAAATAGCAGGCCCCCAATCCGACCTCGCCTTCGCCATCCGAATCGTACTAACACTAGCCCTACTAGCCTTCGGACTAGGCTCACAAACCCTGGCCCTCTACCACCCACCAAAAACAAACAAGAAACCAGACGCGATTAAGACATGACCGATACAACCATCAGCAACCGCGCCCCCGAACCCGTCGGCGCATACCCCCACGCCCGCAAAGTCGGCAACCTCCTATTCCTCTCCGGACTAGGCCCCAGAAAAAAAGGCACCAAAACAATCCCCGGCGTAACCCTCGACGAAAACGGAAACATAACCGCCCACAACATCGAAGAGCAATGTCACTCCGTCTTCGAAAACATCAAAACGGTCTTAGAAGACGCCGGCGCAACATGGAACGACATCGTAGACGTCACCACCTACCTGACCAACATGAAAGAAGACTTCGCCACCTACAACAAAATCTACGCCGAATACTTCGCCGGTGAAGGAAAACCGAACCCAACCCGCACAACAGTAGAGGTAACAGCCCTACCAACCCCAATAGCAATAGAACTAAAAATCATCGCGACTGTCGATTAGCTTACAAATCACTCAAACCTAGTCCACGCTCGGGACGTGTATCACGCAAATGTTTACAAGCCCGCTGTCTCCATAGACTAAGTATCTGCCGTCCTCAGACCAGCACGGATAATCGATGCCTCTGACAGTAGTAAAGGGGATCCGAACAGGATTTCCAATACGGATAAGTTCCGGCACGCGATAGAATTCGACGTAGTGCTGCCCGTAAAAACCACCTCCCACGTTTCCAATTCCCATGCCGGGGCCCTTGGTTTTCGGCCTCCTTGGGCCATCAGCAGTGAGCAAGGCGACGATGTTTGGAACGGGGCTTGCGGTGACACGGAGCGCATACTCACCTTCAGTGTTAAAGCCGATGGGCTGGAGACCATCCGGGTCGCGAAGACTGATGGTCGAACCTTCATGCGCAACTTCATAACTGTGGACTCGACGTGAGACCGAGAGAATTCCAGCGATAGGATTCTTTTCTCCATCCCACCGAACTTGGTCTACTTCATCAAGCTGCCGTACTCGCGCGTCGTACCGGTACACTGGCCATATAAGCTCTGTCGCAGCGGGTGCCTGATCGATCGACCCTCTCGTGACCAAGAGTTCATTGACTCCTTCGCCACCGTATCGAATCCATAGTGTCTGACCGCCTAGTAGTGTCCCTGGCCAGGGTGGAATCGAAAGTAGCGGCACGTCTGACGCTAGTGGGATTTCCGAAGGTGGAAAGAGAACGTGCCCCCAAGGGGTCTGTCGAAACTCATAAAACGCAAACCCGCATGTGCCGACCAAAACGGCGAGAACGACGACCACTTTCTGCCATGTCTTCATTTTCTCACTTCCCAAACCGAAAGTCATCGCCGAACATTCTTCACCAACGGTCTATCCGCCCTACAACCGATGCCGAATCGCCCAAAGATCCGCGAAACAAGGCAAAAACAAAGACTCCTTAAGAAAAGCAACCCCCAAAGAACCCCCCGTACCCTTCTTGTTCCCGATCGTCCGCTCTACAAGCTTCACATGACGATACCGCCACTCCTGCAGTCCCTCATCAAAATCCGTCATCAGCTCAAACAAAATAGCAACCTCAGGCCGCGACTTATAAAGCGTCAAAAGTCCATCCTGAATCGCCGGCTGCGGCGTGTTCGACTGAGTCAGCTCACGCTCGCGAAGCTCCTGCGGAATAAGAACCCCGTTGTGTCCCAAAAACTCATAAAAATGATCCACCAGTGACCGCTCTTTGAGCCGGCGCTCAAGCGTGTCGCGATGCGCCGGACTCCCCGTCTGATACTTAAGCATTTCGGGGCGCTTATAACCAAGCAAAAACTCAAACTCACGATACTGCGCCGACTGAAATCCCGATGCCGTATCAAGTCGATCCCGAAAACTCGTAAAAGACATCGGCGTCATCGTCTCAAGAATATCAAGCTGCCCGACAAGCGTCTTCATGATCGTCCGCGACCGCTGAAACGTATGAATCGCGTCATAAAGCTTGTTCGCCGACAAGTCCCTTTTCACCTTATCAAGCTCATGCAACAGCTGCTTAAACCAAAGCTCATAAACCTGATGAATAACAATAAAGAGCGTCTCATCATGCTCCGCCGGAGTAGACTTCGGCTCCTGCAACGCAAGAAGCTCGTCAAGTTTCAGATAATCCCAATAAGTCACCGTCATGCCGACAGCTCCCAAATCCCGACTCTCACGCAATTAAATAAACCAACCGACAACAGCCCCAACAACAATCAAAAACAAAACCCCAGCAACAACATTAACAATCAAGTCCTGCCGCCGCGCCCTAGAAACCGCCTCCCCATAAGGAATCCGCGTAAACGTAGCCATCGTATAAAGCGGCAAATACCAATGCGGAAAAAGCTTATTGAGCAGCTTCTCTTTCTTCTTCCTCAAAAGGAACCGCTTCGACCCAGTATGATCGCGCATCTCAACAAAGTTACTGATCGCCAGATCCGCCAGCACATTCACATGCTCCCGCCGAATCCGATCATACTCAAAAAACGCCCGCCCCAAGTCCCCCGGCGAAGAAGCAAGGCACTCGTCAAGCACCAGCGCATCCTCAAAAGCAGCGTTCATCCCCTGCCCATAAAACGGCACAACCGCATGACAAGCATCACCGAGTAAGACAACTTTGTCTTTGTAATACCAAGGCGCAGACCGCATTGTCACAAGCGACCCAGTCTCGTTCTCAAAATAATCCGTCGCGAGCGTCGGCATATGCGCAACAGCATCTGCAAACTGCTCACCAAAAAACCGATCAACATCCGCCGGAGTCTTGATCGACTCGAAACTATTCGCCCCCTCAAAAGGCCAGAATATGGTCACCGTAAAAGACCCATCCTCATTCGGAAGCGCAATCATCATAAACGCCCCGCGAGGCCAAATATGAAGCGCGTTCTTTTCGATCCGAAATCCCCCACCATCAGCCGCAGGAATCGTCAGCTCCTTGTAACCATGGTTCAGATACGTCTGACTAAAATCAAACCGATTCAACCGCTGCATCGCACGACGAATACCAGAAAACGCCCCGTCCGCACTGACCAGAACATCACCCGAAACCGTCCGCCACTCCCCCGAAACAGTATCAATGACCGTCGCCGTGCAAGCATCCAAATCAACGCCCGTACACTTCGCATTAAAAAAAAGCGACACATTCGGATACTTATCCGCGGCCGCCAACAAGAGCCCATTAAGATCGCCCCGAGATACAGAATGAATCGCCTGCGAGTCATCCCGCCCGTAAGGCTGAAAAGCAAGCGACCCATCGCGCCCATGAATCATCCGCCCCGGCATCGGAACAGACATCTTCATCACTTCATTAATAACACCGACCCGCTCCAGCGCCACAATCCCTCGATGCGACAGCGCGAGATTGATCGACTTACCACCCGGAATATTCCCGCCGCGCAAATCCTCGCGTAGCTCGTAGACCTCAACGGCATACCCGGCTTTGCCGAGATAGCACGCCATCAACGACCCCCCCGGACCGCCGCCAATAATCACGAATTTGGGTTTACCATCTCCCGACATGAAATGAGCTTCCAATCATTCCCCGCCAACGTGACGCCTCAACGACTCCGCAAAACGCCAGACATCACAAAACGAATTATACAAAGGCACCGGCGCAACACGAACCACATCCGGCTCACGAACATCACAAACAACCCCATCCCCCTGCATCTTCTTCGCCAGCGCTTGCGCCCCCCCCTTGATCTTCAAAGAAAGCTGACAACCCCTCGCCGCAGGATCACGCGGAGTAATAATCTCGACCCCATCACTCCCAATCTCATCCACCAAAAACTCAAGATACCCCGTAAGCTCCAAAGACTTCGCACGAAGCTTATCCATCCCGACCTCGTCAAACAGATCATACGAAACCTTCACCGGCGCAAGCGCAAGAATCGGCGGATTACTAATCTGCCAACCCTCAGCCCCCGCCCTCGGCGAAAACTCCGGAATCAGTTGCATCTTAAACCGCGTCGCCGGATCGTTCCCCCACCAACCCCCAAACCGAGGCAAATCCGAGTTCGCCCCGTGTCGCTCATGAACGAAACAACCAGCCACCGCACCCGGACCACTGTTGAGATATTTGTAATTACACCAACAGGCAAAATCCACATCCCAATCATGCAGCGAGAGCGGAACATTCCCCGCCGCATGCGCAAGATCAAACCCAACCATACACCCCTTTGCCCGACAAGCCACAGCTATCCGCTGCATATCCAACAGCTGACCAGTAACAAAATTAACACCACCGAGAAGAACCAGCGCAACAGAATCCCCCTCCCGCTCAAGCAACTCCTCAAGATCCGCTTCGCGCAAGGTGTGCTCACCAGCACGCGGCGAAACAATCACCAACGCATCCCCCGCCTCATAACCATGATGCGCAAGCTGCGTCTTCACAGCGTATATATCAGAAGGAAAACAAGGATCCTCGATAACGATCTTGTACCGCTCGCGCGTCGGACGATAAAAGCTAACCATCATCAAGTGAAGATTCACCGACAGGCTGTTCATTAAGACAACTTCACCCGGTTTCGCCCCAACCAGTCGCGCCCCAGTCTCCCGAAAAACCTCATGATAAGAAAACCAGGGAATCTCTCCCCTGAAATGTCCATCAACACCAAGCGTCGCCCAGTCGTATAACTCCTGATTCACTCGCTCAAGGACACGCTTTGGCTGAAGACCAAGTGAGTTACCAGCAAAGTAAGCACACGCCAAACCATTAGGCCCAGACGGAATATGAAACGATTCCCGATAAGGACCAAGTACATCCTCAGCGTCAAGTACCTTCGCAAACGCCACGTCAGCAGAGAATCGATCCTTATCCGCCAAAGCTATCCGCCTTCCGATCAAGAAACGAAAGTGCAGACCTAAACAAGAGTTGCTCTTTAACATCCGAGCCGAGATCATCCATCGACTCGATCAGCGCCCCAGGTCTCGCCTCCCCCAGCGGAAAAGGATAATCCGACCCAAGCGCAACCTTCTCCGCCCCAACAAGCTTCACCAAGTACCGAAGCGCCTCCGCATCATGCACCAAGGAGTCAACCCAGAACTTCCCAACCTGCGACCGAGGATCAACATCACAATCAACCGCACAAAGATCAGGACGCACATCAAAACCGTGCTGCACACGACCAATCGTTCCCGGAAATCCCCCGCCCCCATGCGCAAAACCAATCCGAAGTTTCGGCAACCGCGTCAGCACCCCACCAAAGATCACAGAGCAAACCGCAAGCGCCGTCTCAGCAGGCATCCCAACAAGCCAGGAAAGCCAATACTTGCTCATCCGATCTTTCGCCATCATGTCCCAGGGATGAACAAAAACGCAAGCCCCCAAACTCTCCGCAGCCTCAAAAACCGCATACACCTCCGGCGCATCCAGATTCCAATCGTTAACGTGACTACCAATCTGCACACCAGGCATTCCAAGCTCGCCAACGCAACGTTCTAATTCCTTAACGGCAAGTTCCGGCGACTGCATCGGCAAAGTACCAAGCGCCGCAAACCGCGAAGGAGATTCCCGAACAATTCCCGCGAGATGATCGTTCAGTATCTGCGAGAGATCATGCGCATCCCCCGCCTTCGCCCAGTAACTAAACATCACCGGAACAGTAGAAAGCACCTGAACAGAAACTCCCACCTCATCGCAATCAAAAATCCGCCGCGCCCCCGACCAACAATTATCCCCGACCTCGCGAAAAAACTTGTCACCCATCATCATCCGCGCACAGCACGGCTTATGATGATCCAACCGAATAAAACCCCCATACCCATACCGCTCGCTCAGAGTAGGCCAACTCTCCGGAAGCATGTGCGTATGCAAATCAACCTTCACGCCTTCCCCTTCCCAGGAGATCCACCACGCACAATCAACCGCGACCACTGATGACCCAGCCAGTAAGTTAAGAAAGCAAAAAACAGAGAAAAAACCAGCGACACAATTGAAATCACCATCGCCCCGATGAATCCACGAACACTCCGAATCCCCAGATCCCCCGGTTTCGTAAAAAACTGCTCAATCGTGCGAAAAACATCATCCGAACGCAAGTTCGGAAAAACAATCTCGCTTGCCCCAGAAACTTCCGTAACGATTCGCGTAACGCAAACCGAACCCATCTCAAAATAGTCCCCTTGCAGGTTGTAAAAAGGCGCAAGCCCTAAAACCACTGCCACCGCAAACAGCACAGGTCTCTTCCGCCGCCCGCAAATCTTAATCAACGGAACGCCAATAAACACCGACAGCAAAAAAGGCGCAAAATCCGTCGATAAATAAATAAAATCAGACCCCTTCCAATCCCAACCAGTAAGCCGGCCCGCATAATCCCCGCCCGTCGTAACCCAGGGAAAAATCTCGTGAATCCACCCGCCAAAATAATGAGACTGAATCTCAAGCTCCGTAACAGTCCCACCCGTCACAATACAACCAGCCGCATGAAGAAGCTCATGAATCGGCACGTAGACAAACCAAGTCAGAATCCCGACAAAAAGAAGCCCGATCATCAGCAGACCAGGACGCCGAACCGTAACCAGCATCTCCAGACACTGAATCACATCATCAAAAGGCTGCCGAAAAAAGCTCTTCATCAAACCAAACCCTCAATCAATCACAACATCAATCAACTCACCACCCCCCGAGCAACGACAGCCTATCCAAAAAACACAGGATGTCACGACAAACCCCGACAAACCGCGACCACCAACCGTATACCTCCCAGATTCAACCCCACTCAAGTCGAAAATTGTCAAACAGCAAACACTTCACAGACCATCCTTCGTTGACATTCCGGCGACACAGCGGATACCATGCACCCGATTCACAACACGGGCGGCCAGCAGTTCAGCGCGGAACACGCCAACCGCCAACGGCGTTCAAGGCAAGAATCCAAAAATATTTCCCGACCAAGCAACGAATCGGTGAACTGATAACCCTTTGGGCGGATGACACAATCAACATGATGAATACAAGAACCGCAGTAGCACTCGCTATTCTCGCAGCACTGACGACCCTCACCCCCTCGATCGCACAAGAAAACGCCGACAGCGGCTCAGCTGCCCGCGTCCTCGATGAGAAAATAGAGTGGCACATACCCGACCCGGAAAACCATAGACCGCGCGAACTCGAAAGACTCGAAAAGGCAAAAACCGAACAAGACAAAACAACCGAAACCTACATCACAAGGGTCCTGGCTCGCGTGGACCAGATCCGACGCGAAACCCAGCTAAGACTCTCCCTCGAAGAGGCAATCTTCCGCGCCCTGGAAACAAACTACGCGATCCAAATTGCAAGTTACAACCCAGCCGTTGAAACAACTCGCGTAGTAGAGGCGGAAGCGGCATTCGACGCAGTCTTCTTCACCAGCATCACCAACAACCACATCGACCGCACCTCGGCCTCACAGCTTACATCAACAAGCCTAGAACTGTTTAACTCCAGCTACGGAATCAGAAAACAAACCGCCACCGGAATGAGCCTTCGCGCATCGTATCAGCTCAACAGAACCAAGACCGCACTTTCATTCCAGCAACTAAACCCCGAATACACCAGCAACCTCGCCCTCGAAATGCGACAACCAATGCTCCGCGGCGCAGGTATAGATTACAACAGAGCGTTCATAAACGTCGCGAAAAACGACCACAGAATCCAAGACCACACATTCCGCCGTCAAATCAGAGACACGATCCGCTCAGTCGAAGAGCTATACTGGCGACTCGCACAGGCAAGACGCGACGTACTCATAACAGCACGCCTACTCGCAGACTTCGAAGCACTCTATGAATACCTCGTCGCAAGACAAGAGTTTGACATCACACCAGTACAAATCGCCGCTACCAAGGCGGACCTGGAGCAAAGTCGTGCTGAATTCGTCATCAAAAAAGCCACCGTCTTCGACGCCGAAGACCGACTGATCGCAGCCATGAACTCAGACGACATCGACCTCGCAGACGACACAGAAATTATCCCCACCGATCTCCCAAGACTCAACCCCCTGACCTTAGACAGACTCGGCGAAGTCAACTCAGCCATTGACAACCGAACAGAAATTAAGGAACAACAGCTCCGCCTCCAAAACGCAAGCATCAGCGTAGGAAGAGCAAAGAGCGACGAATTACCAAAGCTTGACGTCACCTTCCGCACCACAATTGATGGCCTATCCGGAACCGCAGACCGATCCTTCGACGAGCTAAGTAGAAACAAGTTCCATGAATACTTCGTAGGTGTAGAGTTCGAAGTGCCCATCGGAAACAGAGCACCGAAATCCGCACATTACAGAGCACGGCTCCAGCACGACCAAGCAGTCGCAGCCCTACAAAAAGCAATCGAAGACGTCATCCTAGACGCGAGCATCGCCGTCAGAAGAATTGAAACCACATACGACGCCCTGGGACCCAGCTACGAGTCAGCAAATTCCAGAGAACGCGAAGTCCAGTCAATCGTCGCTAGGGCAGAAAGAAAAGACCTCAACACCCTAAACAGCGAACTAGGCGCAAGAAGAGGTCTCGCCAACGCACGACGAAACATGCTCTCAGCAATGGTCGAATACAACGTTGCCATCATCGACCTACAGCGTGCAAAAGGCACCCTCCTTCAGCACCACAACATAAACATCCCAAAACCGTAAGACGAACGCCCCGCGAAAGTACACCAACCGCCGGTTGAAAAAATGTGGCACCGGCTTCTAGCCGGTGATACGATAGCTCTTGCCCTAATATCGGAAGGGCTAAGGCGGCACCGACCCTCCGAACACGCCGGGCGCCATGGCCAAGCGAAGCCCCGCCATCAGAGCAGCGACCGTGAGGGAGCTAGAGAACGGCAATCGCTCACGGAAATTCCGCCGCCACGCGGGGTGACTTCGATAAGCAAGCCGCCGTCAGGCAGGCCCCGCCCTGACCACTGAATAACGGCGGCGTGGCATGGCCCACGCTAGCGTGGCCATGTCTTAGCAAGTCGAAAAACACCACTCTCGCATGTTGGATCAACGACCCAGCCTCCGCCCAAAAAAGCTCGACCCGAACGTCTCACACAACGCCAAAAGGCGCGTTCTCTCCAATCTGGACGCTTCGATTTTGGACTTTCCCCCATTTCTCGCCTCTAACCCCCTGATCGCTTAAGAATTCCCCTTAACCGATCACGCGCCAAGTTATTAGTAGGGTCCGCTGTGCGGACCATCAACCGAGAAAGGGCAGCGCAGCGACGGCACGAACGGAACAAAACAGATGAACCCCAACACCAAAGACCCAAGAACCCCGTTCCGACTTCCGGTTTGGACTTTGCGACGTTTCGACCAATTGGAGTTCCCCCGACCCCTCCCGAAACAACGAAAAACACAAACAAACCCATTATTCCCCCTCACGCACTCAGATCAACGATTAGCCTCAAAACGAACCCATCCTCAACCCATTCCAGAGCCAAATCCCCCCAACCCATCCGCGCAAAAGAAGCAGAACCAAAGAAATCAGAATGCCCAGCCGACCAAGTCAATCAGAACGACCATCAACATGAGCAGAGAAGACAACGACGAGTTCAGTCACCAGATACTCGAGACCCAAAGACGTTCAGATGTGCGGATAGCGAATCTCATCAGACGAGGGACCGCCACCTATGAGGGATTCTCTTGGCCCCATAGTTTCGCGAGCTCTATGAGAACCTTCACGGAGCTTTGCATTTCGTCCAGGCAGGCGAACTCTAAGGGAGAGTGGAAGTTGTGCATTCCCACAGCGAGGTTAGGCGTTGGCAACCCCATCTCGCTGAGGCGCGACCCATCAGTCCCTCCGCGAATTGACTTATATTCGGGCTCTATTCCCGCGTTTTGCATTGCTTTGGCGGCGAGCGCTACGGCACGGGGCTCGATTGACATCGAATCTTTCATGTTGCGATATTGCTTCGTGATGGCGACGTCGATCTTTGCCTTGGGATGTTCGTTGGTTACTGAAGCAGCTACATCGCGCAGAATCTGGGCGTGCTTCTCTAAATCGGCGGTGTCGAAACTTCGCAGGATAATTCGGATCGAAACCTCATCGACTCCTCCTTCCATTTGATAAGGATGAAGGAAACCTTCCATGCCTGATGTGTTTTCCGGAGATAGCGTTTCCCAAGGCATGCGCGAGATGAACAGACCCGCGACGCGGATTGCGTTGACCATTTTTCCAGTGGCAAGACCGGGGTGGATGTTGACACCGGTTACGGTAATGACGGCGAGGTCGGCGGAAAAGGTTTCGTTGTCTAACTCGCCGATGGTTTCGCCGTCCAAGGTGTATCCGCACGCGGCATCCACGTCCTTGAGGTCTATCTTATCTGCTCCCCTACCGACCTCTTCGTCGCAGGTGAACACGATGCGGATGGGACCGTGCTTGATGTCGCGGTTTTTCATGAGCTCTGCCGCGGCTGTCATAATGACGGCGATGCCAGATTTGTCGTCTGCACCAAGGAGAGTGGTGCCGTCCGTGGTGATGAGGGTCTTGCCTCTTAGGGATGGCAGGACATCGCAGTCATCGACCTTGATGACACGGGAGGTGTCGCCGGATAGGACGATGTCTTGGCCGTCGTAGTTTTCGTGAACGACTGGTTTGACGCCTTTCCCGTTAAACTCTGGCGAGGTGTCCATGTGGGCGAACCACGCGATTCTTGGTGCGGATGGCTGGGTTGCGGGAATATCTGCCCAGACCAGGCCGTTCTCGTCCGTTCGGACGTTTTCCAGTTTGAGAGCTCGGAGCTCGGCTTCGAGAACCTTGCCTAGCTCGAGCTGTCCGGGGGAGCTGGGGTAGGCGTCAGTTTGCTCGACCGCGTTGGTTTCGACCTTGACGTAGCGTAGAAATCGTTCGAGTAGTTGATCCACGAGGGGTTTCTCCATAGTTGTGCGTCGTCGGGGGCTATTCTCGTCTGCCGGTTGATTCCGGAATGGAGACGGTAACGGGGAGCCGTATGGGTTGGCAAGTGGCGCGGGAATCGGATGAGGATGGGCGAGGTTTCTTGACATGGGAGCGACGAAACTCAACAATAACATGGCGACATTGGAGTCGCTCCCGGATTTGCGGTCATGCGCTGGTCCGCCAAGGAAATGTTGCAACCCCGGAACTCTTGAGACCCCCCCACCTGGGATCGCTGTTCTCTACATGAAACAGTCCGGTTGACCGAGGTTTCGGTCGCGACGTCGTTGAATTCGCGCTGGCGTTTGCCGCCGCGCCGCTTGGAGGCATTGAAGGTTATGGCCAAGGGTCAAAGTTCGCGGATGAATCTGTTCGCACTGGTCGGTTTCGCTGGGCTTTGGCTCGCGTCGACGGTTTTTCTGATTTTGCTCTATACAGGTCAGGAAGACATTAAGAACGAAAACAATCGCCTGAAGGCGGAGAATTCGAAGCTCATCTCGACAAGTGAGAAAAGCTCGATCGCAATCGTCGGGAGTGCTCGCGAAGGCGGCCCCACGGCAGTTGGTTTGCTTGAGCAAGAGCGAGCGGCAACGGCTGAGCTTGCGACGGGCGGAGCTGAGGACTCTTCGGGTTCTGTGCAGACGAAACTCGACCAGGTGCTTGCGAGCATTCGGGCTGAGAAAGTCGTGACGCAAGCTGATACCTACGAAGGGATTTCCTATCACGATGCCCTAGATCGCCTTTATACGGCGTACAAAGCGGAGCGGAATCGTCGGGGGACGGCTGAGAAGCAGGTCAGCGAGATGGAGTCGCAAGTGGCGACGGTGATCGAGGCGGATGCGGCGAGACAAAACGAATTTGAGCAGAAAACCAAGGAAGTTTCGGACAAACTGGCGCAATGCGAAACTGACCGAAAGGCCTTTCGCGACCAAGGCGGCCAAGCCCTTGCCAAACTCGAGCAGGACCTCGAAGACACCCGTCGTCGAAGCACCGATGAGCTAACCAGCGAGCGACAATCACGCCTTTCGGCGGAGAAGCGGTTTAATGAGTTGCAGCAGCGGTATACGGCTCAGCAGGCAAAGCTGGGCGACCTTTTGATCGGACCTGAAGACTTGGTTACGGCTCGTCAGCCTGACGGAAATATTCTGTCATCGATTCCTGGCGATGACATCGTCTATATCAACTTGGGCAAGAAAGACACGATGACGCTGGGGATGCAGTTCGGGGTTTACTCCGCCGACAAGGGAATTCCGGCTGACGGGCGAGCGAAGGCATACGTCGAGGTTGTTTCCATCTCGGATAACTCGGCTGAGTGTCGGATTACTCGGATTTCGCCTGGACGGGTAATCCTTGAAGGTGACCTGATTGCTAACCCGATTTACGACCCGGGACACAAACCGACGTTTGTAGTTATTGGCCAGTTTGATCTGAACCGGGATGGTCTGCTGGACCACAATGGGGATGAGGCCATTAAATCGCTGATCCGAAGCTGGGGTGGTCAGACATCGGACAATCTTACGCCACTGACGGATTTCGTGGTACTTGGGGCAGCCCCACGCAAACCGCGGGCGGGTAATGACTCTGGACTGCAGGCTATCGGTTCGGAGGCGTGGGAGCATTTCAATACGACGACCGAAAGTGCGATGAACCTTTCGGTGCCGGTCATGACGCAAGATACTTTCCTAAACTTCCTAGGCTACACCGGTCGTTTCGCCCAGCGATAAATCTACCTCTCGAAACGCGCAGAATTGTCACAACTCGTTGTTTTCAGGGGGGTTGTGATTTGACCGTCCGAGAATCGCGAGGTATACTTAACAGTACTGGGAGTAGATTCATACCGACATTTCTGCTTTAGATTTTGGTGTGTCAGCGGCCTTGATTGGCCGCTGCTGGCTCTCGGTTCGTCCTCGTTGATGTTGGCTGTTGTTTAACGACACGTTGGTCAGGGCACCATTGCACGACTTCGAATCTAAAAAACGTCAAATACTCGAGCACGTTGATCTTGCTGAGATCGTTTCGGAGCACGTTACTCTCAAACGATCCGGTCGGCGTCTAGTGGGCCTATGCCCATTTCACAGCGAGAAAACGCCCTCTTTTACCGTTTCCCCTGAACAGGGGTTGTTCAAGTGCTTTGGGTGCGGCAAGGGTGGCGACGTTTTTTCCTTCCTTCAGCACCGCGAAAATATCTCGTTTATGGAGGCGATGCGTTTTCTGGCGGACCGGGCTGGGATTGAGCTTGGGCAAGTAGATCGACGAGGCGGTGAGGCAGAAGGCGCGACTCGGGGCGATCTTGCGAAAGTGAACGCTTGGGCTGCGGTTTTTTTCCGCGAGAAGCTGATGGATGAAGAGGTCGGGTCGCGGGCCCGAAGCTACCTCGTTGATCGCGGATTCGATACGGGGACAATCGAGAGATTTCAACTTGGTCTCGCTCTCGATCGGACTTCGGGGATCGTTGAGGCGGGCGCCGGTGCGGGGTTTTCGGTCAATCTCTTAGTTGAGGCTGATGTGCTTCGCCGGGACGATGAATCCGGCCGGACATACGAGACCTTTCGCAATCGATTGATGTTCCCGATTCGTGATTCGATGAACCGAGTTATCGGGTTTGGCGGACGGACGCTCGGCGATGACAGGGCGAAGTACCTTAATACACGCCAGACAACGCTTTTTGATAAGGGGCGTAGTCTTTACGGGATTGAAGCTGCGCGTTCCGCAATTGCAGAGAGCGGACGAGCAATCATCGTTGAAGGTTATACGGACTGCATTGCTTGTCATCAGGCGGGCGTGAAGAACGTCATCGCTACGCTTGGTACTGCGATGACTGAGTCCCATGCCCAGTTGCTTCGTCGGTTTTGCGACGACGTGGTTTTGCTCTTTGACTCAGATAATGCGGGAATTGCGGCGGCGGATCGTGCCATCCGCGTGGCCCTTCCCGCTTGTGTTGGTGTGAAACTGGCGAGAATACCGGACGGTAAGGATCCGGCAGAGTTTATCGCGAACCACGGCGCAGATGCTTTTACGGACGTATTGAAGGGCGCGATTGACGCGCTAGAATTCAAGTGGATTTCGACACTGCGCGAGTTTGGTGGGGAGACGTCTGACGCGAAGCGTCGGGAGGCTGTACTCGACTTTGCGCGGGTTGTTTCTGAGGCTGCGGGTAGTGCTGCGATTGATGCGATTCAGCTTGGTCTGATCGTGAATCAGGTTGCACACCTCTTGCGGATGGATCGCGATGAGGTTCGCCGATTGATTCAGCCACGAGGATCGAGGCAAGATGCGCCTGCGAGTAGAAAGAGTTCGACGTCAACTGGATCACCGCGCGATGCGGAAGGATCTGCTTGGGCGACTGTGCTTGAGGTATTGGTTAACGAACCTGGACTGGTTTCGCTATTCAACGCGAGCCCGGATTTGGATCGGATTGGGAATGAACGTGACCGCCGGATTGCGGTGGCTGTCTTCGAGGCGGCGCGAGATCCGGACATGTATCGGTTGTCGGACGTGCTT
>JAJDDZ010000179.1 GCA_029260025.1 Phycisphaerae bacterium
TTGTTCCCCGCCAGCCCTCGTGTCAGCCGAAGGACCAACTCAAAGCGTGATGGGAACCGCGACCGACGTTGCCGGACACTCCATCGACCTCCTGGTTGATCAAATCAACCTCGACAAGACACCCCCGACGATCGCGGGAGGGGCATCCCCTCTGGCGAATGCCAATGGATGGAACAACACCATCGTCACGGTCAGCTTCGCGTGCTCTGACGCGTTGTCCGGAATCGAAAGCTGCACCGACGACACGCTTCTAAACGTTGAAGGAGTTGGGCAAAGCGCAAGCGGTATGGCCGTAGACCTTGCTGGCAACTCAGCGGCGAATACACAGTCAGGAATTGACATCGACTTTACGCCGCCGACGCTCATCGCCGATGCGTCGCCCCCCCCGGACCCTGAAGGACGCAACGATCCGATCGTCACGGTCAGTTTTACGTGCAACGATGACCGCTCTGGCGTTGTCGCTTGTCCGCCGAGCGTCGCACTTGGCGACTTCGGTTTCGGACAAAGCGCCGAGGGAACGGTCATGGACCTCGCCGGTAACATCGCCAACACCTCGCTCGGTGACATCCACATCGGGAGACCGACCATCACGCCAACGGCCGCGCAATCCGGTAACGAGGGAGAACTTCTCGATCTCGTGATCGCGACACTAACACCAATCGAGGCAACAACCGGGGTGGCCACCATTACCTGGGGCGACAGCACCGTGATCGAGCCCGGGACCATCGTCGGCGGATCGGGTGAGGTCGAGATTCGCGGGACACATGTTTACGCAGACAACGGTCTCTACAATGTGGAGGTCTGCGCCGAAGACCTTGGCGGACAACCACTTTGCGTAATTGGAAATATAGAAATCTTCAACGTTGCACCGGTTGTCATGGGCCTAAGCGGTCAGCTTGATCCCGTCGATTTTGGTACGCCGGTCTCGATCGACGCGGTCTTCAAAGACCTCGGAACCGCGGACATCCACACGGCTAAAGTCAACTGGGGGGACGATCCAACTCCAGAACTCGTCGGCGTTATCGAAGCACCATTCGGACCGCCCGGTAATATCTCAGGACTCGAAGGACAGATCCCTACAGACCATGCGTACACTATTCCGGGAGATTACATCGGAGAAGTTTGCGTAACTGATGACGAAAACGCTACAGATTGCATGGCGTTCGCCGTTACAGTTGAGTCGCACGGTCTACCGGCGTGCAGCATCGCCGTCGGCGATGTCGGGTGCGAAGATGTGATTGCAACGATCCCCCTGTCCGTCAACATTGAGAACGGACTCGACCTACCGACCTGGATCCTCTGGGGAAGCGATAACCCCAACGGGGTTTTCGACGACATAGATAACAACGACTTCGACGACGCGACCAGTCGAACGCCAACGTTGGTGACCGACGCCTCCGTCGCCTTCAACGTACAATGCACCGTCGTCTTTCCAGACGGAAGCGGACTCGACCCCGTCACTTGCGAAGTCTCGATTACTGGAAGGACATTCGCCGGGGTCCAGGGCTGCGAGAACGTCGTCTCATGTACAACGGACTTCATTGTCGATTCATCACAGCGAATCGATTCGTCCCAGAAAGGGAGCCTGTTGATCTATCCCGATATCGAGCTCAAATGGGACGCCGACGGTAACCTCACGCAAGACACCGTTATCGCCGTGACAAACGACCATTCCGAAGACGTTTTCGTTCGATACGTCTTTGTCAACGGAGACGCGGACATCGACGCGGTAACCTGCTGTAATCCACCGCTCCTCATCGAGCGGGCGCACGCGGGTTGGAACATCCAGGACTGGACCACGCTCCTCACAAATGATCAACCGACGTACTTTTCGCTCGCGACCGGCGGACCAGCGGGCGCCCCGCCGTTCACCGCACTCGATAATGGTGCGGGAGGTCCCGGTCGACCCGATGTCGATTCAGTTAGTGGTGGACGTCACCTACGCGGATACGCGCTCGCATGGGCGGTCGATTCGCAGGGAAATGAGATCGGGTGGAATCACCTATCCGGCGACGTTACGATGGTAGACTACGCCCAAGCGACAGCCTGGGAGTACGGCGCTTACGCAGCTCAAACGACCCACACCGAGCGCGGCCAGCAACCGGCGGATTGTGTCGAGTTTGACGAAACGGGTCAGTGCTGCTTCTCTGAAATCGTCCCCGGTCGAATCGGTCTTGACGGGTTCCAATATGAAAGCGGCTTTGACGCTTTGTTGTTCGAGTTTTTCGCGTCCGGATCCTCAGTTGGGTCCGCAAGTACGACAAACGCGTCGTTCGATACCGATCTGACTCTGCTCCCCATCTCAAACGACTTCCGCCAGAATGGTGCAGGCCCGGTCACCGCGCAAGCAGGTTTCGATATATGGAACCAGAACGAAATAAGATTCTCCGGTACGACCCGCTGCATGACATGTTGGGACAAGACCTCCGTGAGTAAATTCGATGCGCCCAGCCACTTCCTGGTGGGCAATCTCCAAACAAACAAGGGTAAGGCTCGTATCCACGGCGATGCAAGTGCGACATGCGCCGGGAGCGTCGATGTTTCCTTCATAGGCGTCGCCACCAAGCGCATCGCGTATGGCGGAGCAGATTTCGGAACCGCCGCTACCGCGAGGTCGTTAGTGGGCCAAGGGAATCAGGCGGGGCTGATCGAGTTCGATATCGCTGCACCTACGGGCGAGTTGTCAAAGAGCGGTGTCACTGATATCGAGATCGTAAACGACGGGCGTCATCTCAGACTAGCACCAAAACGAGCGGATCCAAGGGTCGATGATCCGACGTCGCGCGAGCAATAGCCGATTGCGAAGCGTCCCCGAGCTTGACAACCTTCGCAAACGAGTTTCGGTCAAACGTCGTATGTCATGAGTTTCGTTTCTTGAGACCGCCACGAGAATACGAAAAATCATTCGCCTCGCGCAGTCAGTCGCGTGTGGGCAACATCGTCGGTCTGTCGTCAAGAGCTCGTACGGTATGAACGGCAAATCTCGCCCACTCGAAACGAGTTCCCCAGTCCTTCCATATTGTCCAGGCAGCACCTTTCCTTTCTTTGCGGAATCTTAGCGCACAAATCATCGGTTCCTTGTGATGGCTTCGTATGTGCGAACGATACTCCGCATCCGAAGACTGGCGGCGAGTAAGTGCTCGCCCGAGTGGAAACAAGGACTCAAGGGCGATGGAGCCCACGGAGAAAGTCATGGGAAAACGATGTTCGAGACGGTTGCGTGCTGGTTTCACGCTGGTTGAGTTGCTTGTGGTCATTGCGATCATCGCGCTGCTCGTATCCATCTTGCTGCCGTCGCTCAGTTCGGCGAGGGAAGCGGCAAAGGCGTCCGCCTGTGCTTCACACTTGCGGACATTCTCTTCAGGGTTCGAAATCTACGCAGCCGAGGACCACAGGCTCGCACGTTCGAGCGGTGCGTTTGATCATAGGCGGGACGGCGACGTGCGGACCGTCGGATGGGTCTCTGATATCATCAGCCTAAAAGTCGGAAACCCCGGCAAAATGCTTTGCCCGACGAACCGCTGGAGAGTAAGCGAAAAGGTCGCTGACTACACAGGCGCAGCCGCGACCGGTTCCGACAATCCAATTCGTTGGGCTGACAACGGAGGCGTAGCGATTGTCCCGATCATTGATCCGGTAGCAAATCCGCAGGACGCCCAAGAGCTATGGAACCAGGGCTACAACACAAACTATGCAACGACGTGGGGGTTCTCGCGCGGGGATCCGACAGCGTTGGACGGTTACGGTTCCAACGGCGATGCGAGTGATCCTTCAAAGAGTCCCCGCGATGGCGATGGTCCCCTCAATGACGGGCACATTTCCGGGTCCACCGTTTCCGCAGACCGGATTGCGGTCATGGGCGATTCACGTGCTGGAGATTCTGGTGACAGCGAAGTGACCACCGCTTATGCGGATACGATCAACGCATTTGCAGGTAAAGAGGTGGTTCGGGCTGGCGATTTTACGGTTGAATCATTCTGCGATGGGATGAACGTTGATTTCAGCGCCGTCACAGGTGATGCGGGTCGCCAGGGTCATGAGTTCAACGACATAGCTCCACTCCACAGCCCTAAAGGTGGGGATAGCGTAGGCGGTTTCGCAAACATCCTGTTCGCTGATGGACACGTCGCCAAGATCCGCGACACCGGCGGACAACTTGGTTACTACGGTGACCCGGCGCTTCCAGTCGACAACCGCCCCGACGGATTCATCGGTGCGTACAAGGGTGCCGCTGGATTCGAGATCAACGCCAGCGGGTTCGACGAAATCAAATCGGACATGTGGTACGGACGGATGCGAACAAAGCCACTTCCAGGCGGCGGTAGCATCGAATAGCCAAAACTGCAGGGTATAACGGCGAAGTTCGGTCACCAGGCCGTGGTAGGACTCGCCTTCACGGGATTGAAACTAGGAGCCAAGGTTTGAAATACTACTATTTTTCAACCGAGCCCGGCGGGATGCCGACCGGGCATGTAGAGGACGGGGCCAGACCCATGAAACCTCGAATCGACGATAGCGAGATTCTCGCTTGGTTCTCAGAGGGGTTTCCAGAGAGTGACTCGGAGGGGATCGTTGTAGAGACGGCCGGTTTCTAGCTCGTTGCTTGTGCAGCTAGATTCACGGGCCGTGGAAGGGAAGGTAGCAAAATTGTGACTCCGAGGTTGGCTCAGAGGGGCGGTCCCGGGGTCTGCATAGGTTTCATCGGATGGCTGCGAAATGAGCAAAGCTGGGGCGAAACTCGGGCGTATTTGCTCAATATGCAAGAAACCGTATCAGGATACGCCTCTGGGTGACGGGACTTGGGAAGACACTCCCGTCTGTAAAGACGGCCGGAAGACGATCATGGAACATGAGAAACGAATCCCGATTCGCGCGAATTCTCTGATACATTGGGCTTCGGGGCTCAAGGGCAAGAATAATGGTTAACTCCCGCAGTTCTTAATGAAACCTTAACGAAGTCTTTGTTCAGGTTTCACGCCTCCGATAGAGAATCCCGATCAGATCAAGTAGCGACGGTAGCCGTGTTTTGAAACATAGTCGGCCCTGTTTGCAAGCATCACTGCGTTGAATGTTACAGAACATGTCGAAGAACTAGGCAAGGAAAGAATCAATGGTTTCAAAAAAAGAAGTTCGTATGTTGTTGGGTTGCGTGCTCGGACTGCTCGTAGGGCATTCGGCGCGGGCTGAGAAACTCACCGGAAGCGTGAAGCTAGACGGATCAAGTACGGTCGCTCCGATTACGACAGCGGCCGCTGAATTGTACATGAAGCAGCAGCCACGAGTACGCGTGACCGTAGGTATCTCGGGCACGGGCGGCGGATTCAAGAAGTTCCTGGACCAAACGCCCGGTCTTCGCACCGACATCAGCGACGCGTCTCGATCAATCAAGGGCAAGGAGCTCGAACGTGCGGCCAGACTTGGTATTCAGTTCGTCGAAGTTCCAATCGGGATCGATGGGATCGCCGTCATGGTCCATCCTTCTAATTCATTCGCCGGGACGCTGACTGTCGATGAGCTGAAGCGAATCTGGGAACCGGGCAGCAGCATCACCAACTGGAGTCAGGTCAGAAAGGGTCTCCCCAATCTCACGATCAAGCTCTACGGTCCCGGAACCGACAGCGGAACGTTCGATTACTTCACCAAGGCGGTTTGCGGCAAAGAAAAAGCATCGCGCAGCGACTACACCGCAAGTGAAAGCGACAACGTACTCGTTCGTGGTATCGCTGGCGATAAGGGGTCGCTCGGATACTTTGGCTATTCCTACTACGAAGCCAACAAGAACAAACTCAAGCTCGTCGCGATCGACAATAACAACGGAAAACCAGTAAAGCCAAGCCTTGACGTCATCCGAAGCGGCGCGTACAAACCGCTTTCCCGTCCGATGTTCCTCTATGTGAACACCGAGTCGTTCAAGAAGCCAGCCGTACGAAGCTTTCTGGAATTTTTCTTCGATAACGCAAAGGAAATCGTCGAACATCCTCGCGTCAACTACGTTGCGCTTTCCGATTCGCTTTACAGAATCGGCTGGAATCGCCTGGTGAGCGGAAAGACCGGATCGGCGGTCGCCAAGGCCGACGGCGAGAAAGATCTCAACAAGGTCTTCAGCAACAACTAAGCGAAACGGTTACCTGCGATCGGATCGGGTGCCACGGGCGACGCGAAAGCCTGTGACATCCGTATTTTCGTTGTCGATTGCATCCTCAGATTCAAAGAGAAGACCACAGGGGCCAGAACTCGTAGATGCTGATTACAAAAAAACTAACGAGGATCAAGGAGCAGGGGATAGCGTTCTGGCTCTCTGCGTGCGCGCTATTTTCGATCGCGACCACGGCGAGCATCGTTTGGGTCTTGTCAAGCGAAGCGTTCGCTTTCTTCAAGCATGTTTCCCCTCTTGCATTCTTATTCGGGACGCGATGGGCTCCGCTACTAGAACCAAAAACTTTTGGCGTTCTGCCGCTGGTTTGCGGTACGATCTTGGTCGCTGGCGGGGCTCTGTTGGTGGCTGTACCGATCGGGTTGGGGTCTGGGATCTTCCTGAGCGAGTACGCGCCGCCGCGAATTCGTTCGATTGTCAAACCCATACTTGAGGTATTGGCGGGCATCCCGACCGTGGTTTATGGATACTTCGCGCTCATCTTCATCACCCCTCGAATTCTTCAGCCTCTCTTTCCGGGCACCGACATTTTCAATGCTGCCAGCGCAGCCATGGTCGTCGGTATCATGATCATCCCCACGATCGCTTCGCTTTGCGACGATGCGTTTCGAGCGGTACCTCGATCCTTGCGGGAGGGGGCCTACGCGCTTTCTGCGACTCGGCTTGAAGTGTCAACGCGTGTCGTTCTTCCCGCAGGAATGTCGGGTGTGGTCGCTGCAATCATACTAGCTTTCGCGCGTGCGATCGGCGAGACCATGGCCGTGACCCTCGCCGCCGGCGCTACGCCCAACCTGACCGCCAACCCCTTCGTAAGTATTCAAACCATGACGAGCTACATCGTTCAGGTCAGCTTGGGCGATACGCCGCATGGGACCATTGAGTACCAGACGATCTTCGCGGTGGGGATGCTTCTCTTCGTCATTACGCTTATGTTCAACGTTCTAGCCCAGCAGGTGCTACGGCGTTATCGAGAGGCGTACGAATAATGTACACCAACGACGACTATGAACCTCGGCTCGCTCATCGCCGCCGCCTTGGAACGGTTTTCGCGGTGGTGTGCGGTAGCATGGTGATCTTGGCAATCTCCGTACTGGTGATTCTCCTAGCTAGTCTTTTCGAGCAAGGTGGACATTGGCTGTCATGGAAGTTCCTCTCGAAGTTCCCGTCGCAACTCAACCCAGAGGGTTCCGGGGTAAAGAGCGCCTTGTACGGTACCTTGTGGCTCATCGGCCTGACCGCGGCCGTTTCGGTCCCCGTGGGGATGTCAGCCGCGATCTATCTGCATGAATACGCGAAGAAAAACGGGCTAACGAGATTCGTTGAGCTGAATATTGCCAATCTTGCTGGCGTACCATCGATTGTCTATGGAATTCTGGGTCTAGCGGTCTTTACACGAATGTTTGGGCTTGGAAGGAGCGTTCTCGCGGCTGCGCTGACGTTGAGCCTACTAATACTTCCCGTCGTCATCATCGCCTGCCGAGAATCGCTCGCCGCCGTTCCGGACTCGATACGGAAGGCTGCGTTCGGGTTGGGCGCCACGCGATGGCAAACGGTCCGATCGCACGTTCTTCCAGCGGCCTTGCCAGGAATGATGACCGGTGTAATCTTGGCGCTCTCTCGGGCGATCGGGGAGGCTGCTCCGCTGATCATGATCGGCGCGCTAACCTTTATTGCGTTTGTTCCCGATGGTCCTATGGATGCGTTCACAGCGATGCCGATTCAGATTTACAACTGGTGTGACCAGCCAGACGCCATTTTTCAGGAACTGGCGGGGGCTGGGATCCTTGTGCTGTTGTCAATCTTGATCCCGATGAACGCAATCGCCGTTGTGATCCGAACTTGGCAACAGAAAAGGCTCACATGGTAATGGTGTCGCAAATGAAATCAGACAAATCGATACCGCCGATCCATGGGCTCGCTTCTCCGCCGCAGGTTAACCGCATCAACAGTCCACACGAACCGGTCGCTACCAATGCCGTGATTCGGGCTGAGAACGTAACAATCCGCTACGGAAACTTCCAGGCGGTTCGTGACGTTTCACTCGCCATACCTGATCATCGTGTGACGGCGATAATCGGTCCATCGGGTTGCGGCAAGAGCACTTTTCTGCGGGCGATCAATCGCATGAATGACTTCATCCTTGATATGTCCATCTCCGGTTCGTTGACGTATCGCGGCGAGGAAATCTACGCGCCGCGATCCGATGCCGTCGATCTTCGCCGTCGAATCGGAATGGTTTTTCAAAAGCCGAACCCTTTTCCAAAAACGATTTTCAAGAATGTCGCATGGGGTGCGACCATCAACGGTTATCGAGGAGACATCCACGAACTCGTCGAGAAATCGCTGCGCCAGGCCGCGATCTGGGACGAAGTGAAAGACAAACTCCACCAGAGCGCCTTCGCCCTTTCGGGCGGTCAACAACAAAGACTCTGTATTGCAAGGGCAATTGCCTTACAGCCAGACGTCTTATTGATGGACGAACCGTGTTC
>JAJDDZ010000180.1 GCA_029260025.1 Phycisphaerae bacterium
CGCGTCTTTTCCATGCACGACCACGACAGCGTCTATGTCATTCCCGAGATGCTCCGCGGCGCTGGGATCGACACAACCGTCATCGACATGCTCAACATCGCCGACCGCGTTGATGGTGAAGGAGAAACCGTCGCACGAAAAACATGGAACGACTACATCGCCCGCTTCCGCGAAGCCAAACACCCCGTTACCATCGGCATCATCGGAAAATACACAGCCGTTAGAGACAGCTACGCAAGCATCATTCAGGCGATCGAGCACGCCGGCAGTCATTTAGGCGGCAAGGTCCAGCTAGAGTGGATCGACAGCACAGACCTCACCGACGAAAACGCCGAACAAAAGCTAAAACACTTAAACGGCGTCATCGTCCCCGGCGGTTTCGGTTTCAGAGGCGTCGATGGCAAGCTCGCCTGCGTCAAGTATGTCCGCGAAAACGGCATCCCCTATCTGGGGCTTTGTTATGGTATGCAGATCGCGGTCATGGAGTTCGCCAAAAACGTCTGCGGTTTGCAGCACGCCAGTAGCACCGAAATCGAACCCGACTGCTCCCACCCAGTGATCGATTTGCTTCCCGAGCAAAAGAAGATCGAGGGTCTAGGTGGCAACATGCGACTCGGCGGTTTCGACGTCGCGTTGACCCAAGGCAGTATGATGTCAAAGCTATGCGGCGGTGCGGACACGAACAGGCTTCGCTTCCGCCATCGTTACGAGGTCAACCCGGACTACATCGAGCAAATCGAAAAGGGCGGCCTCATCTTCTCCGGGCGAAGTCCCAAGCATCCCATCATGCAGGTCATCGAGCTCCCCGAGTCGGTCCACCCGTTCTTCATGGCCACCCAAGCTCACCCCGAGTTAACAAGTCGCCCGTTAGACCCTCAGCCAATGTTCCTGGGTCTAGTCCGAGCAGCCATGCGAAAAACCGGCGTATCCGTCCCCGACAAACTCCCAACCCTCGGCGTAACGACCAACGGCTCCATCGGATCAACAACCACCCCCGCGTAGAAAAGACACTACAGCCTATCGGCACGCGGGTTGCCCGGTGAATTCCGACCGGTATAATGCTCCCTGACTTGAGCACACCCCACGAAATGCCCGACCGGCGCGGTCGCTGGCGGGATGCGGCAAGTAGAACGCTCTCTGGGAGTACACCAATGCTAGATATCAACGGTTTCCTTACCTCAACCGAGTTCGTCGCACAGATCGCCTCGATCATCACAGCCGTTTTTTCTGCTCTGTTTGGTCAGTTTCTAACTGGGTTATTCACCGTCTAGAAGCCTCTCGAGCATCGGTATCCGCGCCTTGCCGAAACCCGGTGCGGCCCGTGTCGCCGGCTCACAACCATCAATTCAACGAAATCGCATTGAAGTCACCCTGCACGACCCAAAATTCGTGTCAAGTCGCATCCGGTGCGCCCCCCAATAACTTCTTGACCCGCCTCTTCGATCCGATATATTGAACTGACAGCGGACCCGCCAGGTAGAGCTATTTCGATAGCCGGGGCAGCGTTCAAGATTTGAAGTTTGATAAGACGGCTTTTCGTTTGATGACGCGTACAACGTGCTAATTGCTTGCTCCGTATTCGATCGCAACCGATCGTGACGGGCGGCGCACGTGCGCTTCAAAACGAAGGGCCGTTTCTCTTTTAGGTTCTGGAGAATGCAGGTTTGAAGGTAACACTACCCGATGGCAACGTCCTTGACGTCGCCGACGGTGCAACAACTTATGACGTCGCCGCACAAATCGGCGCAGGACTCGCCCGCGTCGCAATCGCCGGAAGTGTCTCCGTGAACGGATCAAGCGAAGTCCTCGATGTGTCTCGCCCACTTCCAGGCGACTGCAACCTAAGCATCCTCACCGCTACAGACGAAAGTCCAGAGAGCCTGCTCGTCCTCCGCCACAGCACCGCCCACATCATGGCTGAGGCGATCTGCAATCTTTTCCCCGAAACCAAGTTAGTCTACGGACCGCCGCTCGAAGACGGTTTCTATTACGACATAGACCTCGACCGATCCATCACCCCCGACGACTTCCCCCGCATCGAAGACGAGATGCGCCGGATCGTCAAAGAAAAAAGACCTTTCTCGCGTCATGATTCACCACGCAACGACGTCATGTCAAAACTGCGCGACGAGGGCAACCGTTACAAAATCGACAACGCCGATCGCGCAGAGGGCGACTCGCTTAGCTTCTACGTCACCGGCGAAAACCGCGGCGAACACTTTGAGGATCTCTGCAGAGGACCGCACGTCCCAAACACCGGTCTCGCCAAGGCGTTCATGATTAAGCAGATTTCTCGCTCACACTATCGCGGCGACGTCAACGATCAACCGCTCCAGCGCGTCTACGGAACCGCCTTTTTCAAAAAATCTTCACTCACGAGCTACCTCGAGCAACTTGAAGAAGCCAAGAAACGAGACCACCGCGTCCTAGGCAAAGAGCTAGATCTCTTCCATATAGACGAAACAGTAGGCCAGGGACTCATCCTCTGGATGCCAAAAGGCGCAATCATCCGAACCGAGCTACAAAACCATCTCACCGCAGAGATGCACAAGCTCGGTTACGATATGGTCTACACCCCGCAAATCGGTCGCCTAAAACTCTACAGAACAAGTGGCCACTTCCCCTATTACAAAGAGTCGCAGTTCCCGCCGCTTTTCGAGAGTCAACGAGCCCAGGTACTAAACGACCTTTGGGAAGCAGCCATGGCTCGCGGCGACGCCGACGGACTGAGTGACGAAGAAATCGAATCGATGGCGACACTTCGCAAGATCGACAACCGCTTCGACGCCAGAATCAAAGAAAAAAACTACGTCGAAGGTGAAGGCGGCGGTCTCCACAATCGCAAAGTCATCGAAGAATTCCTCGAGGAAGAAGACGGTTACCTGCTTCGACCGATGAACTGTCCGCATCACATCAAGATCTACGCCGCCCGCCCAAGAAGCTATCGCGACCTGCCGGTTCGCATCGCGGAGTATGGCACGGTCTATCGCTATGAGCAAAGCGGCGAGATTAGTGGGTTGACCCGCGTCAGAGGATTCACCCAGGACGACGCCCATCTGTTCTGTACAGACGACCAGATCGCAGACGAGTTGCTGACCACGGTCAGGCTCACCGTCAGCGTTCTAGAGCTACTGGGTCTAAAGGACTATCGCGTCCGAGTCGGATTGCGCGACGCAGACAGCACCAAGTACGTCGGCTCCGACGAAAGCTGGGCACGCGCCGAAGACGCCGTACGAATGGCTGCGAAAAAGAGCGGCATTGAGTTCACCGAAGAAAAGGGTGAAGCAGCGTTTTACGGTCCAAAGATCGACTTCGTCGTCAAAGACTGCATCGGTCGAAGTTGGCAACTCGGTACCGTCCAATGCGACTACAATCAACCCGAGCGATTCGATCTGACCTATGTCGGCCAAGACAATAAGCCCCATCGCCCGGTCATGATCCATCGCGCACCCTTCGGAAGCATGGAACGCTTCGTGGGAATCTTGATTGAGCACTTCGCAGGCGCATTTCCACTATGGCTTTCACCGGTCCAGGTGGCCGTCGCAACCGTCAGCGAAAAAAGTGAGGTCTTTGGTCGTGAAGTCTACGAAACACTTCGCGCTGCGGGCATCCGGGTCGATCTCGACCTCACCAGCGAAAAAATCGGACCCAAAAAACACAGGCTCCGAAGTCAGAAGATAAATTACATCCTTGTTGTCGGCGAAAAAGAAGCCGCAGAGCGCGCCGTCAACGTCAATGACAGAGACGGCAACACGCTGGGTAACATGGACATCGATAGTTTCAAGACCGCCTGCCTAACCGAGGTTGAAACCAAGGGGAAGCAGTGCGTGATGAGTCAGTAGCGGATTCGGCGCGCAAGTTGCCACGCGTTGTGGCAGGCACCGATCCCAGACTAGTTTGAAAGGAGAAGGCAATCGCAAAGGCACTTCGAATGAATGAGCGAATACGTATTTCGCCAATTCGCGTAATCGATCAGAACAACGAGCAGCTCGGCGTCATGCCAACCCAGCAAGCGCTGGACATGGCCCGCGAGGCAGGGTTGGACTTGGTCGAGGTTTCACCGACTGAGGCTCCCCCGGTCTGTCGCATTGTCAATTACGGCAAAGCTCAGTTCGAGAAAAAAAAGCGACTTAAGACCTCCGCGTCGAGTCATACGGTCACCCTCAAAGAAATCAGGTTGCGCCCAAAAACAGACACGCACGACCGCATGATCAAGATGAAACGCACCCAGCAGTTTCTCGATCAAGGGCACAAGGTCCAGTTTACAATGCTTTTTAGAGGGCGAGAACGCGCCCACCGCGACATCGGTTTCGACACATTCAAGGGAATCCTCGAAGAGCTAGGCGAATCCGTCAAAGTCGAGCGCCACCCCTCCATCGACGGACGCCGCATGACGATGGTCGTCGCGCCCGTAAAGAGACCCTCCTCAAAGGCAGCAGCTAAGGCAAAACCGTCAGCTCCAAAACCGGCAGCGCCAACGAGGGCCTCCTCAGCACCCGCACCCGCGAAGGCCGTGCCAGCGCCGATCGCACCGACGGTTCCAGCGCCCAAAGCGCCGCCTGCTCCGGCGACAGCCCCAGCGTCCCAACCGGCAGCCGACGCCGAAGCATGAGCCAGCAAAAGTGCCCGCAGACCCCAAACCGGGGGCCACGATCATAAGGAGGAGATCGCCAAGGGAGGCGGTCGCAGCGTGGCGGCAAGCAGGGGGGGAGTAGAAAAAGGGTCGGTGCGCCGGATGGGCGTTCCCCCCCAGCACAGGGGTTGCAGCCACAACGCGTTCCTTCTAGATTAGACCCTGTGAAACGTCAAAGTGAGCGTCGGCCAACGCCGATTTCCTCAGAATCGACAGAAAACCGTATCTCTAGCTTGGAAATGAGGAAGTCTGAATGGCATCGACGCTGATCCAACCACACGGGGGAAAACTCGTAGACCGCACCGGAGCATCTGCAGGGCAAGACACCAAAGCAACCGTCACACTCTCAGAATGGCAGCAGTGCGACCTGGAAATGATCGCAACCGGCGCAATGAGTCCCCTAGAGGGATTCATGGGCGAGG
The DNA here is from genome assembly GCA_029260025.1 of Phycisphaerae bacterium. Taxonomy (GTDB): domain Bacteria; phylum Planctomycetota; class Phycisphaerae; order UBA1845; family UBA1845; genus JAJRUK01. The sequence goes on from JAJDDZ010000180.1 coordinate 5,056, forward strand.
CCGATTACAACAGCGTCTGCGACAACATGACCCTCGCCAACGGCACAGTTTGGCCACTCCCAATCACCCTGGCCGTCGATGATGACACCGCAGCCAAGGTAAACGCAGGCGACAAGGTCGCCCTAAACGACGGTGAAGGTCGCCTCCTCGGGTACATGACCGTCACCGAGAAGTTCACCCAAGACAAGAATCGCCAGGCAACCAAGGCATTCGGCACCGACGACCTTGCCCACCCAGGCGTCAAGGTCCTTATGGAATCAGGAGACACCTGTCTCGCCGGTCCCATCGACGTCGTGACCCTGCGTCACGGCCCAATGTTCACCGATCATCGTTTGACGCCCGCTCAGACCCGCGCCGAGTTCGACAAGCGCGGCTGGAAAACAGTCGCAGCATTCCAGACGAGAAACCCGATCCATCGCGCCCACGAGTATCTCACCAAGTGCGCCCAGGAAATGACCGACGGCCTATTGATTCACCCACTCATGGGCGCAACCAAGGACGGCGATATCTCCCCCGAAATTCGCATGGAATGCTACGAAGTTCTCATCGAAAAATATTACCACCCAGACCACACCATGCTCGCCATCATGCCCGCAGCCATGCGATACGCCGGCCCGCGCGAGGCTATCATGCACGCGGTTCTAAGACAAAACTATGGCTGCTCGCACATTATCATCGGCCGCGACCACGCAGGCGTCGGAAGTTACTACGGAACCTACGACGCACAAAACCTCTTCGACACGCTCCCAGAAGGCGGACTAAAGATCGTACCCCTGAAGTTTGAGCACACCGCCTGGTCCAAGGCAGCCGGCGGAATGGTCTCCAACAAAACGTTCCCAGCAATCGAGGGCGACCGCATTTTCCTCTCCGGCACCAAGGTCCGAGAGATGCTAGTCGCGGGCGAACGTCCACCAATCGAGTTCACCCGATCAGAAGTCGCCGACATCCTCATCAGATCGATGAAAAACAAGTAACGGCGGAAGTTTGCACCACCGGCAATTGGCCGGTGGTCTTGTCTGGCCCTGGCTAAAAAGTCAGCGGTCCAGTGTGGCACCGGTTTGTAACCGGTGCAAGGGTCGAACCGGCCAACGACGTGACATCAACAAGAACCAGTCCATCAAGCCTTGTCCCGGCAGTCCCTGAAGACGTCGTCTGCGCCTGCTGCGCGCTCACAAAACCAGTCGTCATCGCCCACGTAGTCCCCGACGCAGACGCACTTGGCTCAATGCTAGGAGTCGCCCTCGCCCTTACCCGCGACGGATGCACCCCGACCGCCTCAATCCCAGAGGGCTGTCTCTCGCAGCGCCTCACGTTCCTGGTTGAGTTAGCCAACGTCCCCGTCGCAACAGATGGGGATTTTGAAAACGCCGACGGCTTCATCGTTCTCGATACCGCAAAGGCGCCCCGCTGCAACGTAGGAAAAAAGAGACATGAAACCGACTGGGTAAAAGGTCGCCCCCTCATCAACATCGATCACCACGGAACCAACACCAAGTTCGGTACCACGAATTGGATCGTAGAATCCGCCAGCAGTGCCGCCGAGTTGGCCTTTCGCTTCATCGTCGAAGCAGGCAGACCCATCACCCCAGAGATCGCGTCCTTGCTCTACGCAGGAATCTCAACCGACACCCTCGGCTTCTCCCTCCCAACAACCGGCGCTTCCACGTTCTTCGCCGCCGGAAAACTCGTCGAAGCAGGCGCCGACGTCGCGTCACTGGGCGAAAAGCTAGGGCGCTCCCAAACCCAAAGCGAGTTCGATTTGCTTAGGGTCATCTACGCCAATACGCAGCGCACAAAAGACAAACGCGTCGCCTACAGCTTCGCAACAGGCGAAGAAATCATCGCCGCCGGCTGCACCGCCGCCGACATCGACGACCAGATCAACGTACCCCGTTCTTTAGACGGCGTAGAGCTCGCCATGCTATTCACAGAGGGTCACAAGGGAAAAACCAGAATCAACTTCCGCGGCAGCGGGGCAGTCACGGTCGTAGCTCTCGCCGGCGAGTTCGGAGGCGGAGGCCACGCCCAGGCAGCAGGCGCAATCCTCGACTGCGGAGTAAAAGAAGCAATCGCCAAAGTCCTCCCAAGAGCCGAAGAATTTATCAAACAGTTTGAATAACCGGGCAGTCTTTTTCACAAAAGCGCAGCCCCGAAACATCGCCGAAGATAGTAACCATGAGTAACATCGAAAAAGTAGCAGTCATCGGACTAGATTGTGCCGACCCCGGTCTCATGTTCGACGAATGGACAGACGACCTCCCCAACATCAAGCGCCTCATGAGCGGCGGCACCTACGGCAACCTAACCAGCTCCATGCCCCCGATCACCGTCCCCGCATGGAGTTGCATGACCGCAAGCAAAGACCCCGGCACGCTCGGCATTTACGGTTTCAGAAATCGAGGTGACCATTCCTACGACAAGCTCATGATCGCAACTTCGCTCGCCGTACAGGAGCCCCGCATATGGGATATCATGGGCAACCACGACAAACAGTCGCTCATCGTTGGCGTTCCTGGCACATACCCGATCACCCGCCCCATAAAGGGCAACATGATCACCAGTTTCCTGACCCCAGACACCAAAGACCCAAAAGTAACCTGGACAAGTCCCCCCCAGCTCCGCCGCGAGGTCGAAGCCGTCGCTGGCGAGTACATGGTCGACGTAAAGGGCTTCCGCACCGACGACAAGAAGTGGCTCCTAGAGCAGATTTATCTAATGACCGAGCGCCGCTTTAAGACCGTCCGCTACCTGCTAAAAAACAAACCCTGGGATCTCTTCTGGATGGTCGAGATGGGCACCGACCGCATCCACCACGGCTTCTGGAGCAACATGGACGAAGCTCACCACGCCCATGTAAAAGACAACGAGTTCAAAGACGCCATCTTCGAATACTACAAGTACATAGACAAAGAAATCGGTCAGACCCTTGACGTCATGGACCTCGACAAGACCGCCATCTGGGTCGTCTCCGACCACGGCGCAAAATCCATGATCGGTGGCCTCTTGTTTAACCAGTGGATGATCAACGAAGGCCTTCTCCATTTCAAAGAGACCCCAACCGAAACCCAGAAGTTCGACGTCAACAAGGTCGACTGGTCCAAGACCAAGACCTGGGGGGAGGGCGGCTACTATGGCCGGTTCTTCATCAACGTCGAGGGCAGAGAACCAAACGGAATTGTACCTCAAGGCGAGTACGAATCCTTCCGCGACGAGATGATCAAAAAGATCGAGGGCATCAAAGACCACAACGGCGAGCCAATGGGCAACAAGTGCTACAAACCCCAGGAAATCTATAAAAAGGTAAACAGGGTCGCCCCCGACCTTGTGGTAATCTTCGGCGACCTCCGCTGGCGCAGCGTAGGCGTAGTCGGTTCAGATTCTATCTACACCTTCAAAAACGACACAGGCCCCGACGACGCCAACCACGCCCAAGAGGGAATGTACATCTATTCCCACCCATCTCTTGAGGCAAAAGGCCGAGTAGACCAAGCAACCCTATACGACGTAACCCCATCAATCCTAAAACAAATGAACCTCCCAATCCCCGAAGACATGCGAGGCCACCCACTAACATAAAACCCAAGCCGCGTGGCTTTAGCCCGCGCAGACGTGGGCGCGCGAGGATGAAACGAACATCGACCAGAGGCGATTCCGCGTACCACAGGCGGCTCGCCCGCCAGTGCCCATCAGAGCAGCGACCGTAAGGGAGCTAGACGCACAGGACACGCGCAATAAAGTCCGAATCGCCACGGACGCATACCAAGATCCAGCCCAGCACCTCCGCGTCTTCACTTAGTCCGCCAACGCACCATCAGAGCAGCGACCGTAAGGGAGCTAGACGGACAGTACCCGGCCAATCAAGTCAAAACCCCGATTCGGGACATTTGAATGTTTCCCTTGCATCCGCATCCAAGTTTCCCCTATACTAACCCCCAAGGGAATCAAGCAATCATCAAACCAATAAGGGAACCACCCGTGGCCGCCGCTTTTCTTTCTTCACTTATCATTTGCTATTCGTCATCGCTACCCGCTGCCGGCCCCGACCTCATCATCAGCAGCCTCTCATTCGACAACGTCCAAAACTGGGGCAGCGAAACACCCGCCGGCGAAGAATGCACCGATCCTGCTCACCTAAGCTGCACCGCAGCCTTCTCGATCGGCACAGTCGTATGCAACGTCGGCGACGAACCTGCATTCTGGATAGCTTCCTCCAACGAACACCCTGTGATCCGGCAAGGCATTTACCGGTTGCGAAATAACCAATTCGAACAACTCGGAACGTCATGGGTAGGCCACGAATTCCTATCTGCAAACGACGAAGACCCTTGCGATCCGCCATGCATCAATCCCGGCACACAGAATGGCTCGCAAGAAATTCGACCAGGTTGCGCTTCACCAGAAAGCGCTTCCAGCAACGGCAATCGTACTTGGCTAGGCCCAGCATCAGCAGTAAACGCCTTCACTGGTTTCTTCCCCTACCCCCCCATCCTAGAAACCGGCACCGGAAAAATCGCCAACCGCATACAAGTCGCACACACCGATCTCGACCGCAATCTAAACGAAGGCGCAAGGTACTTCGCCGAATCCCAATACATCACAGCCGACGAAGCCCAAGCCGGCAACGGAGAAAACAACGCCGCCTACATAGAACTCGATATCTTCATTAATGGCGAGACAATGGGTTTTTTCACCAACTGCGGAACGCCATTCTGCGCCTGGGACATAGGCCAAACATCATCAGGCGACCCCGCAATCAGAGCATGGCCCAGCATAGACCCATCAGTCCGCCTAACCGACGCTCGCGTCCCTGACGAAGGCCTATTTATCGTCGGTGCAAAAGTGACAGACCTAGGCACCGGATACTGGCGATACGAATACGCCGTTCACAACCTAAACTCAGACAGAAGTGGCCAATCCTTTCAGGCCCCCATTCCCTGCGGCGCAAGCGTTACCAACATTGGCTTTCACGACGTCAACCATCACAGCGGCGAACCCTGGGACACAACAGACTGGACCGCCGAACTCTCAGAAAACGCCATCACATGGTCAACAGATCCTTTTGACGTTGATCCAAACGCCAACGCTCTACGCTGGAGCACCCTCTACAACTTCCGCTTCGACGTAGACGCCCCCCCAGAAGACTCCATGGCAACACTTACCCTCTTCAAACCAGGCACCCCCGACGCCATAGGAATCCCAACAACCACCCCCCGATCCATAACCTCAGACTGCAACAACAACGGAATCATCGATTCGTGCGAAATCGATTCAGGCGAACAGGGGATTAGCCTGAGTCTACATTATGTCGCCTTTCAGTTGTGCCTCAACGGCCCATCCTCAGTATCAACTGCTAGCTGTTGTGCAGGTTTCGACATCGAACAGAACGAGACCATAGACTTGAAAGACTTCGCCGAGTTTCAGAGTGCCTTTACTGGCGAGTAACCTCCGGTGGCACCTCCGCCAATAATAGACAAGTCGGCCCCATCACCACCATCACGGTCGCTGCTCCGACCACCCCCAACTCCGCCGAAGGCGCCCCCAAGGTTTAGACGTTTGGACTTTTCGACGTTTGGACGTTTCAACCCCAATCCTTGACCGAACCCCAATATCGCGGTATCACTAACCCTCAGGTATCAAAAAAAAGAAAGGATACCCGCCAGATGACCACCCGCGAGAAAAACTCGCAAGAGAACTTCCCCGAAGGGGCCTTCGACCCCGACTCGATTATCCACGCGCTAACCTTCGACGACGTACTACTGATCCCACAAAGATCAAGCGTACTCCCAGACCAGCTTAACGTCGCATCAAGGCTAACCCGCGATATTTCGCTTAACATCCCAATCGTCTCAGCCGCCATGGACACCGTCACCGAGTCGCGCCTCGCCATCGCCCTCGCACAAGAGGGCGGCATCGGCATCATCCACAAGAATCTCACCATCGAAGCCCAGTGCCGAGAAGTCCACAAGGTCAAACGATCAGAGAGCGGCGTCATCCTTGACCCCACAACGCTAGGCCCGGACGAACCCGTCGCCAAGGCAAAAGAGGTCATGTCCCTGCAAAACATCTCCGGCGTCCCCATCGTCGAAGACGGACATCGGCTTGTCGGCATCATCACCCGCCGCGACAT
>JAJDDZ010000019.1 GCA_029260025.1 Phycisphaerae bacterium
GGCGATCAAGAAGAAGATGGAAATCCGAAAAACAGAAAACATACAAACAAACCCATTGATCCCCTCTCACAACCCCCAATCAAAGTTTCGCCTCAAAACGAACCCAATACCAAAGCGCAGAGAAGTCTTACTTCGCTTCTGTGTCCCCAACATCCCGACCACCCAACCCCGGCAGCCACTGAAGCGTCATCTGATCCTCAAGACCACTCACACGCTTTTTCAAACCCCGCATGAAAGAACCATCAGCACAAAACATCGCCGGCACAATCAGAATGTTCTCGCGATTCTCACTCTTGAGCTTCTCAAGCACGGCAAGGAGTCCTCGCTCCCCGGTCCGAGTCGCGACGCGCAGTCGAAGAAACCGGCTTCGCTTCGTAAGCGGATCGTCAGCCACAAGCGCATCCCACGCCGCAACATCCTGAGAACTCGCATCGTCAGGCAGCACAACAACAGTCGTTCCACCAAATGGCCCAGGACACTTTGGCAAAGCGCCCTTCAACGCAAAAGCCTCCGGGTGAATCTCAGTGGGTATGAGAGTAGCCCCATCGACTTCCGGCGCCACACGAAGAACTGCAACAGAAGCGCCATCGCGTTCCGTCGCACGCAGAGCAAACAGCCGCGCCCAATGCCCAGCACGAGGCGAATCGTTCTCACTCAGTATATACTGTCGGTTACCAGTTTCGTTGCTAGGAAGCGTCTCAAACCCCATCGCAACGCGAAGAACATTCGTAGCATCCCGTTCGATCGCCCAAGGATCCTCACTGGCATCAACCGTCGAAGTATCAATTCCAATCGCAGCATACTCAGCGAGTTCCTCAGACCACCACTGAGAGTCCCCGTCACGAATGACAACACGCAAGGACCGATCCGGTGGGGCGTCATCCCCCTGGAATTCCGGAAGAGGAAGGGGGAAGTCTTTGATTTTCACGTACCGACTAGGTTCGATAGCAACGGCTTCGATATCCATCCGATCCGTCAGCAATCCAATCGAAGCAACAACGGTTCCCCCCGTCCCCTCGCCAGCCACACAAACGCGAGTCGGATCAATCGGGTAATTCCGAAGAAGGTATCCCCAGATGCGTTCGACAGAAGAAATCATAGACCCAACATCCGAAGAAAATGAGTCAGGCCAAAACCAGCGCCCGCCCCGACTAAGATCTTCTTGGATCGCACGATACGGCGCGTCCAACACCGCAATAGCGACCTCATCGCCAAGGCGATCCTTCCAAAGATCCATTCCGTCCGAAGCGGTAAGTCCATCATCGCCAAGCCAAATCAAGAGTGGTACAGGCTTGTCGTCTGTCGTTCCTGCAGGAAGATGGAACCGATACTCCTGCTCCCGCCCAACCGTAACAGACCAAGTTCCATCATTAACATCCGTAGCACGCGACTCAGCCAAGACAACAAAATCCGCCACCGGTGCTCCGGAAAGATCAGCAACGCTCGGATTCAATGTTGGAGAAATGCTAACCGTAATGATTTTCGCGCCCGGCATTCGCAACCGAAGTTGCTCCGCGGTCCCGTCCCAATAGGCAGTATGAAAACCACCGTTCACATGAAGAACCGAATGTCCAGGATTCGCGTCAAGAGCAAGCGCACAGGACTCGCCCATAGCGTTATCCCAAAGCGATTGGGTCGAATAGAGCCGAGAGTCATCCCCATCTCCACCACCACCCATCACGCGGTGACTCCGAACCGCGTTGTCGGTTCGTCGCCAATACGCAGGAGTATTCGCGAAAAAATTACGCGGCGCTTGTCGAGCTTCATCTCCTTCAAGTGATTCAAGAATCTCAGGCCCTTCCATCGCCACCTTTCGCCGAAGAGGTCGCGGAAAATTCGCCGCGACGACGCGACCCTTCGATTTTTTGGCCCGCTCGATCAAAGGCCGATACGCCGTGCGATAGTTGCCCCAAGGTCGAGAATTCTCAAGAAACGCAGCTTCATCAATCTCACCAGCAACATAGGCGTCAACGTACTCTTGCACATCGCGCTCGAACATCTCCATCGAAAGAACGACGTTGCCATCGCGCCTCGCGAGCATCCCCTCATACACAGCAAGCTCAACACGGTGCGTCGTCTCATCGGTATGCAGTTCACCAAGAAACACAACGTCCGCCTCAGCGACCGCATCAAGAAAGGACTCGAAGGAAACATCGTTCCCGGTCCGACCGTCTCGAACCGAGACCGCCCGATCGAGCGGCGGGGCCGCCCACTTAGCGGGGTCGCCCCCGGAACCAGGAGAACGACCCGTAGACGTGCAGGAAGAAAGAGAAACAAGCACGCACGAGGCAACAAAACATCGAATCATTTGGTCATCCTCTCCAAAAACACAGATCAATCCCGAGCGGGAGAAATGACATTCAACTTCACCGTATGCGAAGTATCCGAATGGCAACCTCTCACATGACACGGCGTCCATAAGACCGTGATTCCCCCAAAACGTCAAGTAGAATCTAACGCTCGCAAAGAATCGATACTAGAATAACATGAGCAGCGAAAGCGGCGACAAGAACCATGAGCCAGCAAGACACAAGCAATCCATCACCCGATCTCTATTGTCTAGGTTGTGGCTACAATCTTCGCGGTCAGTCGGGCGACCCGAGGCGATGTCCCGAGTGCGGTCACTTCAGCAAGATGGAAGAATTGTTGATCCCGGCGAAAAAAATCCAGGCGGCGCTACGTCAGCTCGAGAGCGGAGCTGCCATGTGCGGCGCATCGGCTGCCGCCACGCTCTTTTGGGTTGGCCCTCTCATGTTCGTGATGTTCAATTCTACCTCGACGCAACCACCGACAGGCGCTCGGATCTTCATCTGGGCGATCGCGGCGATGTCGATCGTGTCGTTCGTCATCGGGGCGTTCCATTTTCGACAGTCTTCAGCAAGGAACGAAAGATGGGCTTCCTCTCTGGCGTGGTTCGTGTCGATCGCTTGCGTTATTGCTACATTCGGGATGATAGTCATCGTAGCGATCATCCTGAGTTTTGAAGTCCTTGTAAACACTTGGCCCACTGTGCCGGTGAAAGATCTTCTATTGAGAATCACCGTTGCGGTTTTGTTCCTACTTCCGATCCCTTGGCTATACAATGTGGCCAAGCGAGCGATCCATCCGCTACAGCGCGAGACGGCTGCGCGGCTGGCGCGAACGCGCGATGATCGCGATTCAAAATGACGCGCTATTTTCTGTTAGATTTTCAAGTAGAAACTGTGCGAGGGAAAGTTCATTGAGCAACCCAATTGGAAAGGAGTCGGCCCTCGGCAGTACCATAGCCATTTGCTCCCTGATTCTAATTGTTCATTGTGCCGGACGAGTGGCTGCGGTGTGTCATCCGTACAAGATCGACAGCTTCACCTACTCAGTCGCCGCCTACAAGCTATGGCACGCAGGCGCAACAGCGGCAGATCTCGTCGCCGACAAACCGCCGGGTCAAGCGGTTTTGACCGGATGGTGTTACTGGATAGCTCCCGGTCAGCCTACACGACTCACGCTGGTCCCGATCGAATCGGCTTTCTTAATTGGTGCCTACGCGGCCTTTTTCCTAGTTGCACGTCGGTTGCACGGACCACGCAGCGCCGGGGTTCTGACCTTTTTCTTCGTTTTAGCTCAGAGCGTCTACAACGCGCTTGACTTCACAACTGACGGTTACAACCTCAACGAAAACTATCTCGCGCTACCCATGCTGACTGCGGTCCTCGCCTACTTGACGATCCGCCACGCAACGTGCCGCGGGCTTGCGGTCGGAGTTTTAGTTGGCGTCGCGCTACTTATCAAGCAAAGCGCGTCTGGGCTCGTTCTGGCGATTCTCGTTTCGGAGTTGGTAATTTCACTCCAGCGAAAGCAGATCGCGAATTGTTTGGTGTTTTCCGGGATGCTCGCCGCAGGTACGGTTATTGCGTTTGCCCCGGTTACTTTGTATCTGCGGTCAAAGGGGTGGCTTGGCCTGCACGTCGATACGCTGTTCTTTCAAACGGCATCCCACGCCTTGATCCCGCCTTGGACTCTGCCGAGATGGTACAACATAGCCCCGCTTATGCCCGCGTTTTGGGTGGTTGCGTTAGGCATCGCCCATCTGCGTAGAACTACGATAGAGTTGCCAAGTGACGATAATGTCGAGACTGCGGAGATCGGCAACGTGCGGCGCGACGTTTTTATATTCCTCTCGCTCTGGTTGGTCATCGAACTCGCGATTCTTGCCGCCATGCGCAAACCCGCTTCTCACTACTACCAACAGATAGTCGCACCTGTTGTGTTGCTTTCGGGGTTTGGGCTTGCAGCGTTTCGAAATGGGTTATCGCGACTGGATGTTGCGACACGCGCCACGGTTTGGCGGTGGTCGTGCGTAACCACCGTAGTCTTGATCATGCACGCGGCAATGCCGCTATTCTCAGCCGCCTCGAGTCGAATCGGAACGATGGACTATGACGTCGAGGTCCGCGAATTCGCAGCCCGCGTCGCCGCCCCGATGCCACCGATTCGCATCGAGCGAGATCGGGGTGATGAATGACAAAATCTCAACTTGTGACGACGGCCTTCGTCACGGGGATTCTAGCGGCGGTGGGAGCGCTTGCGTCAGCCTACGATGTCGAGCGGGGCGTTGACGTTTCGGTCTGGGCGGCGCGATCATGCGCCGCGCTAGGCGCAATCGTTTTTGTACTATTCAGCGATGAATCACCGGGAGGCGAGTCGATCGGGCGGCGACCTCGCTTGCTCTCGGCGCTACTGGTTGCGCTACTATTCCCTTACGGGGCTGAGTCGGTTGCGCACTCGATCGGCTCTGACATGGTGATCTTTGCGACGGTCGTGGCGTTCGCGCTGGCTCGTCGGCGAGGTGCTCCTCCGCTAGCGGGAGTGGTGGTCGTCGGTTGGTGTGCAGCTGGCTTGTTTCTTTTATTTTGTCGTGCGGGGGGTGGGCTGGCAGGGGTTCACCGAGATCTGACGATCTTGTTGCCCCTCCTGCTCTTAGGGGCGGCGGGTTTTGCGAAGGCGCGATCGGAGAAGATCGAGTCAAACAAGAGTAGTTCCTATATGCTGTCGTGGACGGCCATCGCGTTGGCGTGTCTTTGTCTCTTGATAATGGGATTGCCGCTTGATGTCCGACTATGTGTGCTTCCCGTATTGTGGTGGGTTCCGCTGGGAGTGGCTGAACTTGGAGCTATCACGATTGGATCGCAGCGGAAATATCCACCGTTGCGGGCGGTTGGAATCTTATCGACCGTGGTCGTCGGCTGTCTTTTGTATCCTAGCGTTCTGAGATGGCTTGATGGTCCGTTGATCGCTGTTTACTTCTTGGCAGGGTAAACAGCTTTGGGTGGCCTGTGTCGTCGGTTGACTTTGCGAGGGAATGGCGAGATGTTTGTTATCGTTTGGAATTATCGAGCCAAGGTCGGTAGTGAATCTGAGTTTGAGACTCACTACTGTTCGACGGGGACGTGGGTGCAGTTTTTTCGGCGCGGCGACGGGTTTCTCGGGACTGAGTTGTTGTGCGATGCGGATGTCGTTGGAAACTTTGCGACGATCGATCGGTGGGCGTCGCGCGAGAAATTCGAGGCGTTTCGGTCGGCCAACATCGAGGAGTACCGCGCGATCGATGCTCTTTGCGATGCGCTGACGGTGTCCGAGGTTCATGTTGGAAACTTTGAGACGCGAGACGAGGGATGAACGAATTCTCTTGTGTTAACGTCTAACTGGTAGATGAAGCTTTATGACTACAGATATTCGTAAAATTGCGTGGATCGGAACAGGGGTCATGGGATCGCCCATGGCTGGTCATCTGATGGATGCGGGGTATGAGCTGACGGTTCATACCCGAACGAAAAGCAAGGCTCAATCATTGCTCGATCGGGGGGCTACGTGGGCGGATACTTCGGCGGAAGCGGCCAACGGGGCGGATGTCGCGATTTCGATTGTCGGATTTCCTGGCGATGTCGAGCAGACTCACCTTGGGCCAACCGGTACGCTTGCGGCGGAAAATCTACCGCACGTGATCGTTGATATGACCACGACTAGGCCAAGCCTCGCCGTTCAGATATTCGAGGCTGCCCGATCGAAGGGTGTCGGCGCGGTTGATGCGCCGGTGAGCGGTGGAGACGTTGGCGCGCGAGAAGCGAAGCTGTCGATTATGGTCGGCGGCGAAAAACCGCATGTCGATCTCGTGATGCCTCTTCTCCAAAAAATGGGAAAGACGGTCGTGCATCAGGGGGCTGCCGGTTGCGGTCAGCATACGAAGATGGTCAATCAGATCTTAATCGCGACGAACATGATCGGCGTATGCGAAGGTCTTCTATACGCTCGCACGGCGGGACTCGATCCGATGACGGTGATCGACTCGGTCGGCGCGGGTGCGGCGGGCTCATTTTCGGTGAATGTGCTCGGCCCACGAATGATCAAGCGAGATTTCGATCCGGGCTTCTTCGTCGAGCATTTCATTAAGGATCTTGGAATCGCACTCGATGAGGCGGCGCGGATGGAGCTGTCGCTGCCGGGGCTAGCACTGGCGCGTCAACTCTATGAGGCGGTTAGGGCGCAAGGCCACGTTAAGCTCGGTACGCAGGCGTTGCTTCTTGCGCTCGAGAAATTGAATGGGTTGGCGTGACGAAAACTTACCTAGCTCCGTCCTTCTTCTTCATCTTCGCCCAGGCGTCTTTAAGTGAAACGGTTTGATTGAAGACGAGTTTGTCGGGTGTCGAGTCGGGGTCGACGCAGAAATATCCCTTGCGTTCAAATTGAAGTTGGAATCCGGGGTCGGCGTCCTTGAGAGCTGGTTCGATCATCGCGTTTGGCAAAGCGGTCAGTGAATTCTCGCCTAGATTGACGCGGTAGTCCTCGCCCTCTTGCGTGTCGCTTGGGTTTTCCTTGGCGAACAGGTGCTCGTAAAGTCGGACCTCGGCGGGGAGGGCGTGGTTCGCCGATACCCAGTGGATCGTGCCTTTTACTTTGCGGCCGTCGGGTGAGTCGCCCCCGCGAGTAGCTGGGTCGTAGGTACAGCGGAGTTCAATGACCTCACCGTTTTCGTCTTTGATCACTTCGGTGCAGGTGACGAAATACGCGTATCGCAACCGCACCTCGCGACCGATCCCAAGTCGGAAGAACTTGCGGGGGGGGTCTTCCATATAGTCGTCGCGCTCGACATAGATTTCGCGCGAGAAGGGGACTTTGCGTGATCCCGACTCTGGGTCTTCGGGGTTGTTGATGGCGTCTAGCTCTTCGCCGTCACCCTCGGGGTAGTTTTCGATGACGACCTTGAGCGGATTGAGCACGCCCATGAATCGCGGGGCTGTTTTGTTGAGCACATTTCGCACACAGTGCTCGAGTAGTGCGAAATCGACTGTGCTGTGCATCTTGGCGACGCCAACCTTGTCGCAGAAAACGCGGATTGCTTGGGATGGATAGCCCCTGCGGCGCATCCCGCGAAGGGTGGGCATGCGCGGGTCGTCCCATCCAGAAACAATCTTTTCCTGAACGAGCTCGAGGAGTTTTCGCTTGCTCATGAGTGTATGGGTTAGCTCTAATCGCGCGAATTCAATCTGCTGGGGGTGGTGGAGATCCAAGGCGTTGAGGAACCAATCATAGAGCGGGCGGTGGTCTTCGAATTCGAGTGTGCAGATTGAGTGGGTGATGCCTTCGATCGAATCTTCGAGACCATGCGCCCAGTCGTACATGGGATAGACGCACCAGTCGCCGCCGGTCTTGGGGTGCGACGCGTGGAGGATTCGGTACATGACCGGATCGCGCAGGTTCATGTTCGGATGACTCATGTTAATTTTGGCGCGGAGCGTTTTTGATCCGTCGGGAAAGTCGCCTCCGCGCATTTTATCGAAGAGATCTAAGCTTTCGTCTATGGAGCGGTCGCGGAAGGGGCTATTCTGCCCCGGCGTTTTCAAACTCCCACGAAGTTCCCGCACTTTGTCCAGCGGCAGGTCGCAGACGTACGCCTTCCCGTCTTTGATGAGTTGGACAGCCCACCCGTACATCTTTTCAAAGTAGCTCGACGCGTAGAGGGGTTGGTCGTTCCAATCGAAACCTAGCCACCGGACGTCATCGATGATCGCGTCGATGTATTCTTGTTCTTCTTTGACGGGGTTGGTGTCGTCGAAACGGAGGTTGCACATTCCGCCGTACTTTTCGGCGATTCCGAAATTAAGACAGATGGATTTCGCATGTCCGATGTGGAGGTAGCCATTGGGTTCGGGCGGGAAGCGGGTGTGTACTTTGCTATCCCATTTGCCGCTGCGGTTGTCGCCTTCGACGATTTCCTGGATAAAATTCAATGATCGTGTAGGTGCGTCTTCCGGAGTGGCTGGTGCGTTTGCGTCGGTCATTGGCCTTTGTCTCGGTTCTCGCAGGGGCGGATTTTCGCTTCTTGCGACGTTTTGGTGCTCTTTTCATGCCGACGCTTTGCGACGGCGGTTGTCCGGGCGAGACTCTATCAAATCTGAGACTCTGGTACAAACATCAAAATATGGCCAGTTATCGGGCGAGTGGGATTGCATTGTGTGCGGGTATTTAGCTACAATGGTGCGGAGTGGGGGACGCGCGCGTCCTTTCTTGGTTTCTGCTACTCAGACTGGGGGAAGAACTCGATGTTTTTGCATTTCTTACGCCGTGCTAGTGTTGTTTTACTTTGTGTTCTCGCTGTTGCCGGGTCGCCTGCGCTCGCGAAGCGGGGGAATGTTGCGGCTGCGGTGAATGGGAGTATTGCGAGCGGAGGGTCAAACTGTACGATCTGCCACGGTGGTGGTGGCGGTAGTGGTTCGGTGCAGATTCTCGGGGCACCTTCGGTTTACGCGGCTGGCGCTATTTATGATTTGACCGTTCGGGTCAGTGACTCGGCACAGCTCGGTGCGGGTTTTCAGCTGAGTGCCGAAGATGGAACCGGAGCGCATGTCGGTACGCTCTTAATCACAGACGCCATTAACACAGAGCTCAATGGTAGTAATCCTAACTGGGTGAATCATACCGAGCTAGGCGTTGTCGATTCAGTCGCAAACTGGGCTGCGAATGGCAACTCGGCAGACTACAATGTTCGATGGGCAGCGCCTGCTAGCGATGTCGGGCCTGTTACTTTTTTTGCGGCGGGAAATGCGATCGACGACAATAACAGCTTGGTCGGAGATAACATTTATACGACGAGTCAGACGGCCACGCTTGCGATCGTGCCGGCGATTTCAGATTGGGGCGTCGCTACGATGGTGCTGCTACTCATGACAACAGGGACTTTGTTGTTGCGTCGGGATGTTGCGACCGCCTAAGTTGTTTGCTTGTAGCATCCGTGTTACGGTCGGCCTCGGCCTCCGCCAGGCCCGCCTCTTCCGCCGCCCATGGAGATTCCTCGTTCGCTCATGCGGGATCGCATAGCGGACATGTACGCCATATTTCTTGCGGTCTGGTCTGGATTGCGGTTTTCAGAGCGAGCTTTGCGCTCTTGTTGGCTTGGCGGTTGAAACAGTTGCTGCATTCGCTCTCTGTCGTTCTCGCCTTCTGCTTCGCGCTGCTCGCGTTGCTGCCGTCTTTCTTCGCGCCGCTTGGAGAACTCGTCGATCTGAGCGTCAAGGATGGCATTTTTTTCTTCTTGCGTGGTCGCATCGAAGTACTCGTTCATTCGAGCTTCGCGTTGCGTTCTGCCCACGTCCCGCATGTTGCGAAACGCCTGGCGTCGCTGGTCGTCGGACAGGTCTTCACGATCCATGACTTCGCGAAACATTCCGCGGCGGTCGCGGTTTTCAGTCGCTTCGGTCAGGGCGGCGACGCTTAGCTCGGCCGGGAGCTGGTTCTCAGTTTCGCTGGGACCTGTAGCGACGTTCACCGCGACGACTGCTCCCGCGATTACGATTACGCCGAGGCAGCCCAGTGCCATGGGAGTTTTCCAAAATGAGATGGGTGCGGTGGCCATAGTGTGTGCTCCTATTCTTCAAAATCGCTGACGTGTCCGTCGGCGTAGAGGTACCTGCGAGCTCCGGATTTCTCGGGGTCGCCGTGGAAGTTCTGGTAGTCCCGAAACACATAGATGTTCTGCGGCGAGGCGGTTCCGCTTCGGCGACGGCGGCGACCAGGATCATTCATCGCGTTGACGACTTCGATGATCGATGTGCCGCCGAGGAAGGTTCGGTATTCGTAACTGGCTTTTTCCGATTGGAAATAACTTAATCCTGTATTGGGAGCGTCGCGGCCTGAGTCGGGTTGGTCGTTGGGACACTT
>JAJDDZ010000181.1 GCA_029260025.1 Phycisphaerae bacterium
CTGGTGTTCCTGATGCCGACAAAACAACTCCCGGTTCCACAAATTGACGTGATGATAGGCCAATCCGTCGAACGCTCGTCACTCACAGAAAAGCGATTTGAGGTGAAAGTCTCTACGGAAAGACCGACTTGGGTCCAGCTCGTTGTTCTTGACGAACTGGGAACGCTGAGAGTCCTGCGTACAGACGGCGATACAGGTCGATACATCGATGGAGTCCAGAGCCTGGGATCGTACAAACTCATAGACCCTTTGCCAGGCAGTGAATCACGCCGACGAACACACGTTATCGTCTTAGGATCGAGCGAGCCGATTGCTATCGATCGCGTGGCCAAAACGGTCCCCGATCAACTCGAAATGATGGCTGGAGAGGCCGTCACACCAGCACTTGGCCAGCTTTGTGGCAATCTCAGGGGAAGTCTTGCGGATTCTTGCGTGTTCATGCCGATTCCTGAATAGGTAGCCACGGTTCCGGTCAGTCAGGATCACCAATCAAGACGAAGGCACCCCAGTAGTATGGGTGCGAAAAGTCGAACTGATCTCCACGACGCTCTATGGGTGGACCGGGGCGTTCATCAGAAATTTCCGATCGCTCAGAATTTGTTCCGACAACCCCGAGGGAATCTCGTGTTATCGGCAAGCCTAACTTGGTCAATTCGACCGTTATTTCGTTCGCGGACAAACTTCGGAGCCACTGCTTCGCTTCGCTGAGACCCTGTATCTTCGACATCTCGGTTCCGGGTGAGAGGCTATCACGTTGATTCTGGTATTCCCCTAGAATGTCCTCGTAGAAACGCGACATGAGAAGGACGACTGCGACATCGTCCACCTTCCATAAGCTAGCCAACACGGAAGGAGTCCCAGCAAACATGAACCCCCAAGGGAGAGTCATGTGGCTATCCCCGCGAACAACACCATTCTGCGTGTCGCATGCAGAGAGCACGACCAACTCACATTCATCCAGTTTTCCGTGCCAAGTGCGAAGCAACCGATCCAGTGTCAAGTAGCCAACATCCTCAATTGGATGGGTCGCCGGCGGGGTTAGCGCCAAACTCGACTCAAGTGGGTACCTGCTGGAGCCAGTCAAGCCGTGCGTTGCCAAATGGACGAATCGTTTGCCGTGCACGCGTGATTCCAGTTCGGCTAAGGTAGCTTCTTCGCCCAGCAGAACGGTGGCACTTCCGCCTGCTGTTCGGATAATCTTGGCGATGGCATCGGCTTCCATGCGCGTGCCCGGAAGCGCTGCGAGGCTGCCACCGTGAAGTTGAAGCTGATCCTTGGCCACGATTTCAGTCGATATCTCCCGAACGCTTCGCGTCTTGAAGGACACCCATCGCCGAGCATCTGCCGCCGGGAGCTTACTGAGCTGTATGCCCGGATCGCCGGGGGGGAAGAGTACTTCACAGGCACTGTCATCTCGCCAATAAATCAAGGGAATTCGGTCGTCGGGATGACTCAGCGACTCGGGCAACGGCCTGCTTAAAAGTCGCAAGAGGTCCTTGCGATCTCGGATCGGTTGCCCGGCGTAGCTGAGAACAATATCACCACTCTTGAGCCCGGCCAACGCTGCGTTTCCTTCTGGCTCGACGTGCGCGACGAACGCGCCGTGTTCAGGCTGCGTACTCGATGAGGCTGAAAACTGAGGATCCGCCAATACCAATGCGGAAAGCGATTTGGAATCGCGCTTATGATGCGACGCCCATCCCATGGTTCTGCGGTTCACAAAAATCGTGGCAGAGTCGGCGTAGACTATTTGCGGAGTCTTGGTTGACGATAACATCCCGGTGGTATTGCCCGAGGAAGTGGCACCCTCCATCCAGAGCAATTCCATCGGAATAGTCCGTAGTGGCCCTTCGACCACCACCACGACTCGGTCCGCAGATTGTACTGCTGGCAGGATTCCTTCGGGAAATAAAGATTCCTTGAGATCGTGAGCAACCTGCAGCACTGCGAGGCTATCTACGAGTTGCGGCCTATTCGACACATGTGTTCGAAACTCACGGACAACCTTAGTCAACTGATCGACGCGCGTCTGCCCGTCAGCGATCAAGCGTGCGTTCACCTCGCCGGAGCCGCGAGGCGGAACCGTATAGACGATCACCACATCTTTCGTCCAAGTGAACGCGAGAAGAAGCTCGCCAGGTCTGAGTGCGTCACGAATCACTGCCAGGGGAACAGCTTGGTTACTGCTTGAGTGCTGCCCTGGTTGCGAATGAAGGTCCGACTCCTCGTCATTTTCTGCGAAGTGCGATTTGTCTGCCTCGGGACCTATGACGTTCCGGTTATCTCCGCGATGGGAAGGGCCTCTTGTTGATCGTGCGAGTAGATCCAGAAAAGTTCGACTACGGCCAACTTCGCTTACTTCCAGCGCCGCCCCATATCGCCCTTGTCGGACCAAGACTTCAGCGAGTCCATTCGATGCGGTCATCAAGCCTTGAACGCCAGCGTACAATGCCCGATCATCCTCCCGACCCAAGATTTGGTCGCGATGTTGTTCCAGGATCCTAATCGCTTCACGATACGTACTCTCGGCTTCAACGAAGGCGCCCCGGCTAACATAGACGCGCGCCAGATCCGCCATTGCTTTCGCTACTGCCGGATGCTGCTCTCCGGAAATCTCCCGCCGGAGCTTGATCGCATCCCGAAGAAACTCCTCCGCCGTAGCAAACTCGCCCCGACGCCAAGATGTCTTACCTAGGTGAGTAAGGCATGATGCCACACGGGCATGCTTTTTCCCATAGCATCGGATGTATCTCTGCATCGCCTCGTGGAACTGAGATTCTGCGCGGAGCAGGTCGCCCTGCTCCAAAAAAATGAGTGCGAGGCGGAGCATGCTATCAGCGATCGCAGGATGATCTTCCCTCAGAATCCGAACGCGCATCTCTAACGATTCACGTACATATTCTTCCGCACGTTCATAATCGCCTAGATGCATTCGCAACGTTCCTAGAGTGTTAAGTACGCTCGCTACCGCTGGATGATCACGCCCGAGGTCTCGCTGTTGGGCCTGCAATACGTCCCGATATGATTTCTCGGCCTCTGCAAAGTTCCCCTTGTTGTGCATAAGAAGCGCGAAGCTATATTTTGCTTGTAGCTCCACACCGTGATAGAAGGCCGGGTCATTTGACGTTTTGATACGTGCGATACACTTGCGTAGAAGAGACTCGGCCTCTACAAAACTCGGTTTGCCCATCAACAGCAATGCTAAAGAGTTTTCCGTGGCGATCAGGTCGCCTCGGATACCTGAGGCCTCTGGATGCCCCTCGTCTAACAGATCTTGGAATCTTGCAGATGTTTGGCGATAGAGAAGCTCCGATTCGGCGAATCGTTGCTGGCCATTTAGAGCGCCAGCCAACCCAAGCCCACAGCGAGTGTGCTTGTAGGATGCTGTTTCCGGTAGCTTGCTGTAGAGTGAGAACCCACTCCGACAGTATGATTCCGCGAGGTCGAATCTGGCAGTCCTGGCAAAGAGGTCTCCCAGTAGGCAAAGGCTCTCGGCGACTGCGACGTTCTCTGTGCCGAAAACAAACTTTCTGATTTCAAGGGCACGCCTGAGTAGTGCTTCTCCCGTAACGTGATCGGCATCGTGGTTAATGATGATCCAGGCGAGCACAGTTAAGTCCGTCGCGACTTCCGCGCTCGTTTCATTGGGCCGCAGGTTTTGTCCTTCCTGGGCCCTCGTCACCTGATCGGTCAAACCAGTATTTGCTGTGCTTTGTTGGAGTCGCTCGCCCTCATGAGCTCGGCTCAGGAGCAAACGTGCGAGTGCATTGCGGGACTCCGCTGAGAGTGCATCAAGTTTCTTGGCTTGGCCGTGTTGGTAGATCGCCGAAGTTTCGGCATCGGTGTCGCGCTTGGGAGTTCTAGGCATCTCGTTGGGAAGTGAAACCTCCTGTGTAACTGCGAAGCGTATCGGTGGCGACTTAATTTTATCATCGAATTCCGGGCGTTGCTTCGCGCCCTTGTCACCGGAGTGTGATTGCAGCGAAGGATCTTCGCCATTCCACTCGACACCGAGTTTGGCGTTGACGAGGACACTCAATACGAGACAAGGGAATCCGACGGCAAAAACGTAACTCAATGAGTGGTGTGAACGGATCGATGACATCAGGTTTCTCCTCCCTCCCTTTCACCTAAGGGACGTGCGGACACACCGCCAAGAACGCATTCTAGCACACTTGATTGAGTTGGCGAAGAAAATACTTTGACGGAAAGCAGATGCAGGGGCGACGACGATCGAAATCCGAAAAAACGGGCCAGCGCCATTGGACCCGATTCGCATCTCAAGAGCTTCATCAAACAGGCGGTCACGCATCGGACTAGTTTAGACCTCGGGCGTATTCTCGCATGCGCCTTGCTTTTCGACTTCGTTTGAATCCGAAACGGATTAGACTCCGCTACAATGGGTGCGACTCATTTTCATTGCTTGTCGTCCCCGCCGTTTTCTCCGCATGTGAGACAAGCCATGAAATAAACGCGCAAATGCCAACAGCGGCGTAGAGGATTACGACGAAGTCTACTGTCCAGCGGATTCGCACAATCGGAATGTAAACGAGGGACGCAGCGAGCTGGCTCAAATAAACGCCTGGAAGCAGCCAATGATTGCGTACGCTTCGAAAGGAAACTGCAAGACCCAGTAGGCTCGCAAGCCCAAGCAAGCCGAAACTAACGCCCGCACCTGCGAGACCTCGTTGTTGCGTCAACATTACTGCTGCAATCTTAGCCCCCCAAAACGATAACCCAAGCACGACCGCGGCGGCCCCAAGTACTCGGTGACGTACAAGAATCCATTTCGTCTTCAGCAATCGAATACCTGCCAAGACCGCAATGAGGCAGAGCAAGTTCCATGTTTGCAACGTTGTGACGGAAAACACAACAGCAGCTTTGCGGAGTATGTTAATGCAAGTCTCGCCCGGGTGGGCAAACGCAAAGGTGAATCCGCGGCGGTATAGCTCGCGATCTGCTTGAGGTTCAGTCAGACCCTCTTCTAAAAGGCGATCAAAAATCGCGTAGTCCGTGCCAGCCCCCAATTCCGGAGCTTTCTGATAATCCTCATTATGTCCGAGGTAAAAGTTCCATCCGCCGTTTGTGGAGAAAGGGATGAAATCGCCGAAGGCGAGGACGTTGCGGACGCACCATGGCGCTAGAGGCAATGATGCACAAAGAAACGCCAAGACCATAATTCGGCTTCGATCAGGAGCGCGGCCGAGCTTCTTCCAAGTCCAAAGGAGTGCCACCGGCAACACGGAAACTCCGTGGGCCCGAGTCAAGACCAACAGGCCAAGCAGGCCAAATCCTGACGCCAGTACACCGGTTCTGTGAGGGTCCGTGCAAGTCAACGAATACAGCGAGAGTAACAAGAGCACCATGTAAAGTGTTTCGGAAAGCAGTTGCGTCGGTAAGTAGAAAAGGTACGGTTGGTACAACCCCGCAAGTAGTCCCGCAACTAGCGCCGGCCCGTCGCCGAACAATCTTCGTCCGACAGCCATAATCAGTGCGACGATGCAAACCATCAAAACGCCTTGTACCGGCCCGACAACAAGATAGCTGTCCTCATCAGAATTGCCGGTCGCTGTGTATAGGAGTGTCAGAAAAAGCGGATACAGCGGCATTCGGCGGGCGGATGGTGAGCCCGGTTGCGTCGGATCCTCGGCGTCCAAGGCAAAAGTGCTGTGGACGAGGACGTTCCGCGCCAAGGCGTGATATTCGGCGGCGTCGCGCCTCGGCTCATCGTATTTGAAAAAGCCCAACACGAGGTGAACGATACAGACGGCGGTAAGGATCAGCGTTCGTCGAC
>JAJDDZ010000182.1 GCA_029260025.1 Phycisphaerae bacterium
AATTAGAACCGGTGGGCAAATTGGCACGACAACTTGGATATCGTCTCCAATTGCGGCCGTCTCGCCGCAGCCATTTGCGCCGATCGTGACGGCGTTGACGGGTTCGTTTTTCTGCATGCCCAATATATCTTGGAGCACGAATGCCATTGACACGCCGATGGGTGCGGCGTTGCTCAGGTCGCAGACGCCGCCCGTACAGTCGGCATCTGTTCGACAAAAATCTCCACGGTTTGAAGAAACTGCGTCGCACTCGTTCGGATCGAACCGACTGTGGGTCGAAACTCTGAATCGATCGACTTCGCCAGTTCCGTAGTCCATGATGAGTCCGGTCGTCCGATCGTTGACATCTTGGGTCAAGAATGCGAAGTTCCGTCCGTCTTCATTCACGATGTCGAAGTTCGCAACCTTAAAGATCAAGCCACGCGGGTTTTTCATGAGGTCTTCAACAAGGGTCGGGAAAACTTCCCGACTCTCAAACACAAATGGGCCTCGCTCTCGAATGAACGGTCCAAGCGCGACGTCGAGGTCGCCGCCACCCAGTAACTCTGAGGCAGGAAGGAGCGTTGCAATTGGGCGGAACGAACTCCGATCAAAGGGGTCCTGCAGTAGTCCCGTTAGTTCAATATTACGGACCGTAAACGGAATATCTCCGTCGTTGTTAATAGTTACCAAAACTTGAACATTAGCACCTTCGATCGTCCGTGTGACCGCCTGTGATACGTCCCGCGAAACGCTAGTCGATAGCGACTCCTGGAATTGCTCCTGCGTTTCCTGCGTCGATGACTGGCTCGCCGTGAATGTGTTTTCTCTTGTATAACCGTACGATAATCCCACCTTGACGCTCTGCTTCGGACTGATTCCGAACTCTGCCCCGAATTCGCCGCTGATTTGTACGGCATGCTGATTCGTTGAAGAGTCACTCGTAGAGAACGTCTTGGAGTCGCTTTGAGAAAGAGTCGCTGAGGTCGATTTCTCGACCGACGAAGACTCGCCTTGCGTGTTCGTATAAGCGAAGCGAGTATCCAAACTTAGAGAAATCTGTCCGATGGAAATTCCAGGATCCGGTAGGTCGGCGATTCGAGGATCGCGATTGCCAAGAGGAATTTCCTCGTTATCGAGTAACCCGTCGCCGTCAGTGTCCGCGAAGAGGGGCGATGTCTTATAGAAATTCAGTTCGCTGGAATCTCTTAGGCCATCCCCATCGGTATCCTGATTGATTAGGCTTGTCCCCCAAACGAAAACCTCATCAAAATCTGAGACCCCGTCAACATCTGAATCCGGATTTCGCGGATCTGAGAATCGGGTGCGTTCATCGAAATCGGTCAGCCCGTCACCGTCGGTATCGGCCAAGTTTGGATCGCTGGAAACTTCTCGAGAATCCAACTCTCCGCCAGCGCGGGTAATAAGAATGACATAGCCGCGAGTTTCGTCGTTGTCGCTGATGCCATCGCCATCGGAGTCCACGATTTGAACACCAGAAGGAGGCGTCCCGGCAAATTCTGCCTTCGAGGGATTAACCAAGATTTCCGGCGCCGCCAGCGGGTTGCCCGCAATGTCAAGGACATTTACGACCGTGACCTCGTAGGTCACTTCGTTTTGAGACGACGTCAGTAGCGCTACTGAGGTCCGATCGGGGCCAACAAAACTCGGACTCAGAAGACATGTCCCGTTGACACAGCCAGCGTCGTCAGTGCACTCGTTGCCAGCATTGTTTGACGCAGCATCGCAGCGATTGCCAGCGACCGACAACGCACCGACCTCAGGATTGACATTAACCTGAACGATCGAGTAATGCGATGACACCAACGCGCTATCACCCATGGGTTTGTTAAACGTAACGATAGCGGCAGTATTTCCAGTCGAAATCGCACCGACCACCCGCGGTAGAGGTGCCTCGAAAATCGTGTTTCCGGAAAACAAGAAGACGGCCTTCCTGTCCGCAACGGCTGCATCGTTTATGGAGTTTCCAGCGAGGTCTCGAACATTCTCAACTGTGACGGTGTATTCAACGTCAGCCTGCATCGGAAGTGTAATGAGTTTGATCTGAGTGTTCGATTGAGTGGACTCTGCGTCGACAATTACGAGTGCAGGGGACACCGAATAGTTTAACGGGTTGGCAGCTCCCTCACGAAGTGGTTCACTAAATGAAACGAGAATCGACGTGTTGCTCGTGGCTACCGCATCAGTGACCACGGGTGAAATGAGGTCCACAGGAGGGATCCCAGAAAAAATGGCTACACCGGCATTGGGGTCGAGCTTACGGGGTGAGGCGATGCACAAACCACCGATAAGAGTCGCGAATTGCGTTTCACGAATCTTGATTGCATCGATCATCAGAAAAGCGGGAAGCGATGTCAGCTCGCCGAAATCGAATGCCCCGCGGTTCGTCCCTGTTTGTAGCCACGCAGCGCGTAACTCCGCTTCTTGCAGATTGAAATCAAACGACCCTGCCCCCGCAGCAGCCACAAAGAATACCGGTTCATCAGATACGAAATTGATTTCTGAAAAGCTCAGAGACAACGCCTCACGCTGAACTGGGGCATCAAAAGTGACGATTAACTCTTCATCACCCAAGCTTGAAAACCCCGAAACACTTCCGCCGCCAGAACATGAAGGATCAGCAACACCCGCCCCACCAGTCCACAGGTACGGGAATCCAACGTCGCCAGATGCTTCCGGATCGAGTGAAGAGTTGGCGTCCACATTCGTTCGCGCAGTCAATTCGACAGAAGAGCCGAAACTCAGTGTATTTAGTGGCTGAATCGTCTCTGAACAGCGCACGATCGAAGTGCCTTCAAAGACGATGTTCTCTCCAAGGCAATCCATGCTCTGGCGGTACGCTGCCTCGAGATTCACGACGCGGATGGTATAGATCGTGTTTTCCTGCGGAGTTGTGGTCAGGATCACAGTGGAACCGTCTACCTCCAATTCGGCGCCGACGATCGTAATATCGATGTCCGGTTGCCCATCAGGATCAAGGATGTGATAGAATGCTACATTTTCGGCAACCGGCGGATTCATTGGCTCATTGAAACTCAGCATCACCTTAGTGCTACTCAACGCGACGGCGCTAAGCAGTTTCGGCTCAGAAAGCGTAGACCCATTAAAAGCGATAGACTGAGTTCCAGCGACAGTGCTGACCTGGGCCGGGTCGGCGATCGCAAGTCGATAGGAACGGTCAGCCTGGGCGTCAGTTATCAGGATAACTTCACTGTTATCTGCTCCGGCGAGCGTTTCCAAGACCGCCAACCGATCGGAACCATCAGACGCCTCTATGAGAAAGTTCTCCGCTTGCTTCGCCATCTCAGAAACATCGACCGCGAATTTCACCTCGACGTAATGACTACTCAGCGAGCGTGCACCGATCGGTTTGGGTAAAGAACGACCCGCAGGCGACTCATCTGAAACGCCGTTCCCAACTTGATTATTGCAGCTAGCAAACAGCAGAACGCTGGCACTGATTAGGGCGACTACACCCCCAACGAAGGTTCGATTCATTTGTAAGATCCCTTTTTTGACTGACACTAGGCCCAGGCGACTTGCAACAGTCGCCTCTCTCCTGATTCTGAAGTCGAACTTCCGCCCATCGCAACCTACCAGATTCGTCTTGAATCTAAGAGTCAAACCGACCAAAGCTTTCACGATACTATGGATGGCACCGGGGGATGCTATTTCTCACGCCCACTCATCTCGATCGGATCCGACATCGCCAGATCCTTCGCGCAGCCCGAAACAAGAAAAAGACGCGTCTCAAATGGAGAGAAAACGACACAGACGCACGGACATGGAAGCTTCTTTCCCGTTTCCAATCCAATGCGATCCGCTACGGACAACGTGATCGAACAACGCCATTCTGACGTCTAATTCACGCACAACACCCGGCAAGAAAGCCCGAGCCTACCATAGCAAGTCACAGACAAAACATTCAGAACCCACGAATCCCCGTTTCGCCAACTTCAGACGGGGCGATTGTAGCAAAGTCCTCCCTAAGTTGCAACGAGTGGACCACGATCGAATCACGTGGATCGACCCCCCATCGATTCTGCCATTCTTAGCTAGCGAAACACCCCAGCAGACCCTCCCCCATCGACGCTCATCCTGCGCTCCAAAAACAAGAACACCACGCTATTATGGGACATCCGTGTCTTCTGAAACCTCGCTATCGAAATCGCCGATCTAAACAACAGCACACCTTGTAGTCACGCGAAGGCTGATTGAGCACGCACGAACGCATTGCTGGAAGAGATGGTGACCATGGACATAAGCAGCATCGAGAACGTATCCGGATTTCAGGCCGCAATCACCCAACAGAAGATCGATATCGCCGTTCTAAGGAAAACCCTCGACGCCTCCAAAGTACAATCCGAAGCCGCCCTCGAAATGCTCCAGAGTGCAGCAGAGATCACGAACAAACACCAAAGCAACGGCAACTCAACCCTCGACTTGACGATCTGAATCACGAACTCCTTGGCGTGTGCGAATCTAAGAGCGTGCGTTGGTTCTCGTTGAAACATCGGATTCTCCGCTCACGAGTCATGCTGATGATCAACATTCCAGGATAAGACAGCAAAGCTGATCGAGCGATCGAATGCCCGAACTCCCTGGATCACAAGCCTTCTGGAACAGGCGCCCCAAAAGGAGCACCACCAATCCCCACCGTGATCTACTTGCCGATAGGAACCCCGAGGACCTCCGGCACCAGCGAAAGACGGTCCGACTTGCCTGAAACCCTAGAGACCCGGTAACATGGTGCAAACGGGCCTAACCGCAGCGCCGAGCCAAAGACCGACGCCGTTAATGCATACGAACAGACCATCGGAAACCGAACATGCCGGAAACCCCAAAAAAAAGCGACCAGCAGATCAAAGAGCCAGCAAGAACGCGCCCTCGCCCAAGCGGCAAGCTACCGGTCTTCAAGTTCGTGTTCGTGATGGTAGTACTACTGATCGCGTTCAATTGGTTCTTCTACGCATGGTTATCCAACCCCGATGAACCAGCCTGGAGCGCGTTCTTCGACGGGTACCTCGCCGTAAACGCCGAAACCACCGCCTCCGTCCTGAGATACTTCGGCGAACAAGGCGTGTGGGTAGACGACGTCACCATCAGGTCCCCAAGATTCTCGCTTGGAATCAAACGCGGATGCGACGCCATTCAGCCAGCGGTATTTTTCGCTTTCTTTATCGCCGCATCACCCGTCTTGGCATCCCGCTGGCGAAAGGCAAAAGCCATCCTGATTGGAGTCGCGGTCATTTTGCTTGTCAATTTGATTCGCCTAGTCACGCTTTACTATGTCGGCGTATTCTGGAAAAGCGCCTTCGAGTGGGTCCATGTTGAATTCTGGCAGATGGTCTTTATCGCGATGCCCATCGCCTTTTGGCTCATCTGGGCAAGAGGGCAACAGATGAAGGGGGCAGTGAAGACCTCATGAACCCAGCTAGGCGCCCTCTTCGCGAGGTTATACTTTCTTCGATGCCAACATTGCGCGCGGCAGCCCTTTTCGCGATAGTATACGGCCTGCTTTCCTATCCTTGGCCAGGATTACAACCTGCCTATTCAAAAGCGTTTCGTTCAGCAGGTCAGGCCGCATTCCAGGGTTTCGGACCAAACGGCAAGGTCAAATTCCTGCCGCTCGAAAACCCGACGCGTACAACGGATTCAGAGATTACCACGGGCGTCGTGGGCGAACGAAGGATAGGATTCAGCAGCATAAGCCCAAGGATCCTGGGCTACTTGCCATCGGTCGAAATAGTCGCCCTAATCCTCGCCTCCTCCGTGACATGGCGGAGACGCCTCTTCGCCCTCCTCTTGGGACTAACCGCCATCCACTTGTTTATCTACTTGCGACTCTTTCTTCTGATTCGTCTCTGGTACAGCAAGGCGACACCATGGCAGCAGTACCACCCCTCAGAATCGACCCTCGGCATCATCGATCAAGTCAATGAAATCATTAACGTGTCCCCCACCGCCGGTTTCGTTATACCCGTCCTGATCTGGATCGCCGTCACATTTCGTGCCAGTGACTGGGAGAGAATCATCCGCCGCCATCAACCCCAAACGCCCCTCACCAAGGACGATTGACCGCCCGCACCAGCAACCGAACGATCCCCCATCACGCCGACCCGATTCAGATAACACCTGAATCAAAGCAACCCCCTCGCCACCAAAACACCGGAACACCGAAACACCGAGGGTCAAGCACTACTAGGTTGATACTCCGCCAGTAAAAAAGGAGTCGGGCCCAGATGGCACCAACAACTTTCGCTGTCGGGAACCATCCAGGCCCGTTCCAAAACTCGCTGCTTCAATGATAGATAGTGTCTACCAGAGTCGCAGTTTCAAATCACTTAAGCGATCACGCGCTTACGGCCAAACATAACCGTACCTGCAGCAAGACCGATCAGGACCATCACAACCAGACCCCATTCGGAGACGGCCGGGACGATGTCAGTAGCAACCTTACAGTCGCCGGTGCAGATGCAGTCGGGAAGAATACAACCGACAGGTCCATTCGTCTCACCAAGGGCTGGGTCGCCAGGATCAATGCCAAGGTCACACTGCTCGCCGACTTCCTGAACGCCGTTGCCACAGATTGGCGTGGGGCAGGTACAATCGACGGCACAGAGACCCTCACAGTTGGCATCGTCAGCGGGACCGCCAACGCCATCGCCAGGATCGCATTCTTCGCCGAGGATGGCAGCACGCGTTCCATCGCCACAAATAGCGCCCGGGATGCCTCCGGCGGTGATAGCGTAGTCGGCACAGCCGTCAGCCCAAGAACCAAGCTGCACGAGGTACGTTTCACCAACGGTAAGCCCGAGAATGTTGATGTCACCGAGATAGCCCGTTTCGTCCTCACTACAGGCGATCTGGGTAAGGCTACCACATACGCCGGAAAAGACGTTGAAGCTGGAGTCGGTTCCAGCCGAAGCAACATCGCTACGAATGTTCATTGCCGAATCTGATGCAACAAAAGACAACCAAACATCATTGACACCGGAACTATGGCCACCACAGTCGGGACCGTCAGCCAATGGGCCAGTTGGGTCCGTGTCACAACAAGGGTTGACAATGGTCGCGCCTTCAGCTGAACCGGCACCACAGTTCGTGTAGGTCCCGATATCGATTGCGCCAGCGCAGCTCGACGGACATGCGTTCTCGCAAACGCAGCCATTGCAAACTTGGCCGTTAATACAATGGGAGTCATCTTCGCACTGTTCGCTTCCGTCGCAAGCCAGAAGGCCGTCGCCACAAGTGTTGCCAGAATCTTCAGTGGTCACAACGTAGGAGCCGTTGGGGAAGTCACCGTACGTCGCGACCTGAACGTAGTAGGTGTCGCCGATAGTCAGTCCGGAAATACACTGGTTTCCCATCCAAGGGCTTGCATGGTCGCAGAATCCTCCAGGACAGAAGTTCGCACCATTGAAACAGTCGTCGTTGCTGCACGCGATCTCTGTCAAAACGCCGCCACAAGTGTTGTCACTGCTGGACGAAACGTAAAACTCGGAGTCAGTCCCCGACGATCCGATGTCCGTGCGGACCCGCATGGTCGTGTCACTCGCCACAAAAGAAACCCAACTGTCCAAAGAGGCGGGGCTAGTTCCACTATTGCAGCTACCTGCCCACGTAGGTGTCGTGTCGAGATGGGGCGTTACTGGCGTACCGGGAGCAACCGCCGTCGCGCAGTCATCCTGAGCATTCGCCGGGACGGAGATCATGGCCGCTGCGGCCAAGAGTATTGATACTTTCCAAAGCTTCATAATAAATCCTTCTTTCCTAAACTACTCACCGCTTCGCTCGCACATTGCCAGCGGAAGCATTCTTAAACAATTCAATCTCGTAATAAATAAAGAAACCGCATTCAACACATAACGCTCTGTCTAACCGCGACATAAACAGCAGCCAAGAGCGTCAGGGATCTAGAAGATCGGCGGAGCGCGAGGTCGCCCGAGATTGGCGATAGAGAGGAGAAGAACAGGAACTTCCATCGGGAAGAATCGCTGTGGAACACAAGAGGACCGCCGAACGACTCGAGCCGTTCCACAGACCCTCTCATAAGCACAACCAAGTAGGGCGAGAGCAAGACCATTCACCGCGACGATGATCGCAGCAATACAAACGTATCCGAGAACGCCCTGTACAAGATGCAGAGCACTCCCCGACTGGAATCCAATGGTACTTCCGAGGAGACCGCCCTCAAGCCCAAGCGGCATCAACGCAAGCTCAACGAAACCCCACCCAAACGCAAGCATGAGCGGATTGAAACCATACCGACGCGCAAGCCAAACAAGTACAAAAGCATACGTCGCGGGCACCGCGGTTAAAAGAGCTAAGGAAGAAGTTGTACCAGCAACAACAGGAACAGCCCCTGAGGCTAGAAACGCGAAAAGACTTGCACCCCAGAGCAATCCGCACAACATCGCCCTGCGCGGAGAGAAAAAACGCATCGCCGCCAGAAGAGGAAGCAGCGTAAACATCCCAACAAAAGAACGGGTACCCGAACCGATCTCGATCGAAAGCAACCAAGCACTACCAATCAACGACACAAGAAGAGCAGCAGTACCAAGCGCACCAATGCCCAAGTCGCCCGCGCCCCGACGAGCGCCAGAAGATTTCACAACGCGCGCATCAAGCTCGCGCTTCTTCAACCATAATATGGTCTTGGTTACAGACACTTTCCCATCCAATTCGGTAACGAAAAACAGAAGCCGCTGACATCCGTAAGCTGCAAAGAATCTCGCTGCCACTCATCCACCGAGTCCAAAAACCATACTCTGGTCCGATTGGAAACTACGGCACAGGTTCAAGATAGCGAAACGCGCCTCCGATTGCAACGAAAAAGAAAGTTTTTTTGGACCGGAATCCACAAAAATCCGCGTTCTTGGCCCCAAGAGATTTGAAATGTCGGTTTTGGCTGCATGGGCCCGATGCTTGGAATGTCGAAACAGCACTCACACTTTAATTCGGCCGCGACTCACGTCGATTGGATCATCCCGCCACCGCCCGTTGTAGAAGGCACGATTTTCACTTCGCACTGAAAGGCGGTCCAATAGATCAGTCCGCCTAATCGCGTCCCAGAACCCAACGATACTGCTATGAAAGGCGCGGTATTTTGCTCGAAATCCATCGACCAATTACATGAAGATGAGTAGGCAGTGGCGGGAGCGTCCACTTGACATCGCTTCGTGCTGCCAAAGTAATTCTGATCGGCGCCGTTGCTCAATACCTGCATTGGCGGCTTCGCCGACAGACAAGAACCACCCCTGTTCTTTGAAGAGTCGACGACTAAGGTAGAAAACATCGGCATGATCAACTGGCGTTCGGGGGCGAAGTATGCGGGCGCCGCTGCTTTTACTTGTTACATTGGGGCTGTTCAAGCTGCCCAAAGAGGGTTCTCTGACACTACCGTCGCACAGCCTAGCTTTGGCAGTGGCTTCGCCTTCGTGGATCTCGATTCGGACGGCGACCCTGACATTGTCGCTATAGGAAACGCGGCCGGGATCGTTGGGTTGTTCGAAAAATTGGGCAATGGCACGTTCGTTGATCACTCTTCCGGAAGCGGCATTCCAACTCTTTCCGGAACATCCGCGGTTTGTGCCGTAGATTACAACGGCGACGGCAAACCCGACCTTTACTTCTCCAACTGGTTGTTCCCCAACACACTTTGTCGTAATGAAGGGGGCTTTGAGTTTGCCGACACCAGCGCCGCGGCTGGCGTTGACGATGCTGGCGACGGAATGGGGTCCACATGGGATGATTACGACGGCTACGGCGACCTGATCGTCCAAGACAACGACGAACCCCTCAGACTCTACATCAACCATGAGGGAGAGCTACGAAACTGGGTCAGGTTTAACATCAGAGGCGAAGAAAACAACCGCTTCGCGATTGGCGCTCAGGTACGCATTCGTACTGGCTCGGTATGGCAGCTCCAGGAGGTCTTTGCTGGCGCGAACACCTACAAAGGCCATAACGAACTAACAGTTCATTTCGGCGTCGATACCGCTTCAACCATCGACGAGGTCGTCGTCACATGGCCCGGTGGGCTTGAGCGGACCCTCACCAACCTCGCCGTCGATCGCACCTACCAGGTCTACCCACAAGGCGACGTGCCAACAGCCTCAGCCTGGGGACTTGTCCAGATGTCAATCAGCTTGCTCGTTCTCGCAACGCTCGTCGTTCGACATAGAGCACTTTTCCCCGCAAGCACCCGTGCTTGCTGAGAATCGCTGACGAAGTAGCCGTCGCCAATGATCACGTAGCGTATCAACAAGATCCCGACCCCTTGCTTGTGCGACACCGGACTTCAGACGATCATTCGGCAATGTGCAATCGATCCCGACCCCCTCGCGCCATCGTCATCTGTTTCGCAATCTTCCTCGCAAGTTGCGAGCGCGATGAACACTCGAGCCCTGAACAAAAAGCCCAAGGACCGTCCGTCCTGTTAATCACGCTAGATACAACCCGCGCCGATCGCATCGGCGCGTACGGACACGAAGAAGCAAGCACCCCCACCATCGACAAGCTCGCAGAGTCTGGCGTACTCTTCAAGCACGCCCACTGTCAAGTCCCGCTTACCCTGCCATCCCATGCTTCGCTAATGACGGGAACCTATCCCGTGACAAATGGAGTCCCTGTAAACGGCGTTGCCCTCGGGACAGGCGTCACCACCCTGGCAGAAACCTTTCAAAAACATGGCTATCGCACCGGCGCTTTCATTTCCGCCTTGGTTATGGATTCACGCTACGGCCTCGACCGCGGATTTGACGAGTTCAACGACAATCTTGGATCAACCACCGTCTTCGAGCGACCCGCCAACCAAACCACCGACGCAGCCTTAGGTTGGTTATCAGGTGTCAACGAAAAGCCGTCATTCACATGGGTACATTACTTCGACCCGCACAGCCCACATACCCCGCCTGCAGAATTCCGCGAAAAGATCGAAGACCCTTACGATGGTGAAATCGCGTTCGTCGATTCGCAAATCCACCGTCTCGTCGACTGGCTCGAAAAGAACAGCATGCGAAGTAACACGCTGATCGTTATCGCCGGTGATCATGGCGAGGCGTTCGGAGAGCACGGTGAAACCGAGCATGGCTTTTTCATCTACAACACGACCACTCATGTCCCACTAATCCTCTCTTTCCCAGATTACGTCACCGAAGGAAAAACCATAGAAACACCCGTCGGACTAGTTGATGTCTTTTCGACAATCGTCGAACTCCTCGATTGGAAAGATCCAGACGGCCTCGAAGGGAAAAGCATGGTCAAGCTTTGGCAAACTGACCAAGCAGAACATCACCCGGTCTACACAGAAAGCGAGTACCCCCGCCTTGGTTTTGGATGGGCACCGCTGTTTTCAATCATCGCCGGACAGTGGAAATTCATAGACGCCCCACGCGGAGAGCTTTTCGATCGTAGTAAAGACCCAGAGGAAAAAACTAACGCTATCGAACAGAATCCGATGATGGCGTCAGACCTAGACGCACAGCTCCAGGCAATGAAGGCTAAGATGATCCGACGGACCAAGTCGACCGTCGCATCTGCGGCCAGCGCGGTCAACGACCTGGAAGCGTTAGGCTACGTCGGCGGAGCAGCCTCTGCCGTCGATTCTGAGAACTCCAACCCGACAGCCCGAGACCCCAAAGACATGGTCGGCGTCTACGAAGCCCACTCGAAAACTGTCGGAGCGCTCCTTGCCAAGCGATATGCCCAGGTCATTGAAACGATGACACGACTCGTACGAGAGTCCCCCGAGTCGGACGAATTCTATAACACGTTGGGGCGCGCGCTCCTGGAAACCGGACGATACGCCGAAGCACAAAAGGCCTTCGAGATGAGCCTGCGGCAGTCCAGGACCAACCCCCGCCGCTTATGGCGCTTAGGCGATTCTCTACTTCGGCAAAAGAAAGTCGGTGACGCAACCGCCGCGCTCAAAGCTTCCTTGGCGATCGCTCCCCAGTTTGCCGAAGCACACTGCTCCCTCGGCGACGCCTTCGCAAGCTCTGGAAAAGAAGACCAGGCGTTGAAACATTTTCAATTAGCAGTCGATGCGTCACCAGACCTCGCTCGCGCCCACGGGCGACTCGGAGTCGCTCTAGCAAAGAAGAAACAGTTCAACGAAGCAATTGTCCATCTTCGGCGCTACACTGAACTCGAACCCAACTCGCCACACGCCTTGACGAATCTCGGAAACGTCCTGTTCCAGACAAAAAACCTAAGCGATGCGGTCAAATTCTATGAAAGAGCCCTTCAAATAGATCCACGGTACACATCCGCACACATGTCATTATTCCGGGCGCTTTTGCTCAGCGGAAAGCAGCGAGAAGGAATCCTCGCCCTGAAGGAAGCTAGAAAGGCAATCCCACGATCCGTCGACTTAACCAGCCGACTCGCATGGTTATTGGCAACGACGACCGAAGATCTGCAGGATCCCAAAGAAGCACTCGACCTGGCTCAACGGGTCGTCCGGGCTAGGACCCCAACCTCAGAAGACCTCGCCACACTCGCAGCAGCGCAAGCAGCCAACGGAAACTTCGACGCGGCGATTCATTCCGCAACGCAGGCTCTGTCCCTCGCAAACGCCCGCCAGGACACAAGGGCGTCACAGCGAATTCGCCAACAAATACAGCACTATCAAGCCGCAACTCTCTATCGAGAATAAATGCCTCTCTACCCGCCACCCTTTTCAAGCTTACGCATGAAATTTCGAAGCTTCAAAATCCGCGACTCGGCTTCACGCCCCGCGCGATAGGGGTCAACCTTCTTGGCATACTCGTAGGCAGCGATCGCCTCAAGGGGTCGCCCCTGCAAAGTAAACCAGTCACCGCGAGCAAGATAGATCCCACCGTGAAGGGGTTCTAACACCTCAGCCTGGTCCAGAAAACTCGCCGCTTCTTCAACACGTTGCTGTGAAACCATCAGCTGCGCAAGGAAAATGCAAGCCTGCGCGCTGGGGCGAATCGCATGCGCCTTGACGAAGGTCTCCTCAGCCTCGGCAAGACGATCTTGATGAAGATACACCTTCCCGAGCGCGATCAGAGCCTTGGGATCGCGAGGAAATTCCTTCACTACCCCGCTGATAATAACAAACGCCTCCTCTGCCAGTCCCGCCGTCGCCAACCCCTCAGCTTCATCGATCGCCTTCGATACTGACATCATCTCCTTGGGGTCAGCAAGTTCGTCAGCAGGCGTCTCAGCATTCGAAATCGAACCCACATACCCAAGCGACTCAAGCTGTCGCTGAGCGTCTGGATCTAGCTTTCGCGCCGTGGCAGCGGTCGCTCCCAAAGACGGCAGCCCCTCCATCAAGGACGAAAGTTCGGCAACAAGCAAGTCTCTCGCGACCACGACCCCCGCCGCACTCTCAACAAAAAGATTCACAGACTCCCCCGAATCCACTCGCAAGTCGTAATACTCCGGCGTTGGCGCAAGAATATACTTGTCCGTGTGCCGACGAATCCCATGAAGTGGCGACCATCCACTATCGAGATATGGGGCAAGCGTCTCCATGTAAATCATTCGCCCCCGATCCAGGCGCCCAGCCAATAGACTCACGCCATCAAACTCCGCGTCATGAGACACGCCAGTAAGCTCTAGAACTGTTGGCATGACGTCTGCGATCGAAACAACAACATCGTCAACAACATGGCCAGCCTTAATCAGCTTCGGATACGAAATAATAAGCGGAACATGCATCGTTGATTCATAGATCAGCTTCGCGTGGGTTGCTTCGTCATGTTCGCCCAAGCTCTCGCCATGATCCGCGACAACGACGATCAACGTATTCTCTCGAAGCCCCGCCAGATCCAACGCCCCCAACAACCGCCCGATCTGTGAGTCCATGTACGAAATCTCGCCATCGTACAGTCGCCCGGCAAACCGAGATGCAAAAGGTTCTGGTGGCTGACGCGGTGCGTGCGGATCGAAGTAGTGAACCCAACCAAAAAACGGTCGCGATTGATCATTGTTCCCAAGCCAAGCAATCGCCCGATCCGTAACCGCCGTCGCAGATCGCTCGTAGATAGGCCTGGAGAAATCCGTGACGGAAGAACTCGACACCCCCACATCATCATCATAAACCGAGAAACCGCGATTCAGCCCAAAACGCGCATCCAACACAAACGCCGAGACAAACGCACTTGTCTCATAGCCCCCCTTCCCAAGAACCTCAGCAAGCGTCGCACGACCAGCCTCTAGGCGATACTCCCCGTTGTGTCGTACGCCATGTTTCGGAGGATCAACCCCCGTCATGATCGTCGTATGCGAAGGCAATGTGACCGGAACAACCGTCACCGCGTCATCAAAGCGAATCCCACCCGCCGCGAGTGCATCTAGGTTTGGAGTCTCCGCCCCCGCATGTCCGTAACAACCAAGTCGATCAGCACGGGTCGTATCAAGGGTTATCAAGAGAACATTCGCTCCAGACGCCGACCCCCCGACCAGTTCAATAGGCCAACCCCTATCAATCTCAGACCGAAACATATTCAAAACAAAAGCGCCAACCAAGACCAAACCACAACCAAGCGCAACATAAACCCGCCTCGCTTGCCCGCGCGGAAGACCCCCTCCGTCGATCCGCCGCTTTTCACGTTTTCGCCGACGCTTGTTCATGGGCTAACAATCCTAACAATCCAAAATCGTTGGACCCCCGATACCCCCGCGATGTTCGCACACAACTAACGAAATAGGCCACACGGATAACCGCCAAGGACCGTTGATACTACCCCTTATAACCGTGCGGGTGCGCCTGGTGCCAAATCCAAGAACTCTCAACCGTCGCATCGATCTCCACGTACTTCGGCGACCAACCGAGATCCCGCGAGACCAACGATGGATCAGCAAAAAGCGCCGGAGGATCACCCACCCTACGCGCAACAACTTCAGCTGGTATCGCGTGTCCCGTCACCTTCCGCGCTGCGTCGATCACCTCGTTAACACTCGATCCCCGACCCGTCCCGACGTTGTACGCCCCGAACGCCCCGAGCGCCACCTTCTCGATGGCCGTCTTGTGGATCGATGCAAGATCGCCCACGTGAACGTAGTCCCGAACGCAAGTTCCATCCGGCGTATCGTAGTCATCTCCGAAAATCATGATCTTCTCGCGCTGACCCAAGGCCACCTGCAAAACGACCGGAATCAAGTGTGACTCCGGATCATGATCCTCACCAATAGCCCAACCAACATACGCACCGGCTGCATTAAAATATCGAAGAGCAATCGCACCGAGCCCCCAAGCATTCGCACAATCCGAAAGCATCCATTCCATCGCCAGTTTCGTTCGACCGTAAGGGTTGATCGGATCAAGGGGCATGTCTTCGGTGATGGGGACCGACGGCGGAACCCCATAAACCGCACAAGTCGAGCTAAATACAATCCGACGAACGCCGTGCTCCCGCATCGCCTCGAGCAACACAGCACTCTTAACGACGTTGTTCTCATAATACAAAAGCGGATCCGTCACCGACTCCCCCACTTCCGCAAACGCCGCAAAGTGCATCACGCCGTCAAACGACGCGCTACCAAAAACTTCGTCCAACAGCACCCGATCGCCGAGGTCCCCGACGACCAAACGAGCACGATCATCAACCGCCTCGCGATGGCCTTTGACCAAACTATCGAACACAACGACGTCGTGCCCGGCATCGCAAAGAGCGCGCACACAGTGACTCCCAACGTATCCCGCCCCGCCTGTCACAATAACCCGCATGTTCTGAATAACCCTTAACAATCCCTAATCTTCTTCCGCCCTCAAGTCTTAGTCCGCGACAATATCCGATAGACGTGAAACGCTAATCACAGTCGCCTTCAAAACCACGACCTGCTTTCGGTTAACCCGTACGGCACCGTCGGCGAGCTCAGCTAAATATTCTTCCTTCTGAGCGTGCCCATCACGAAAATCATGCATGTCCGCATCTTCCAAAACAAACGCATGCTCCGTTACAGTAAGCAGCTTCCCCACATAAACTACAGGGGTACCCGTATCGAGGATTACCTCCTGACTAATCATTTCCATCAACGGATCGGACATTGCTCCCTTTCTCTCACCGCAAGCATGTGCCAGCTTCGCAACCTTCCATCTTAACCGAGCGGCGCCCGTAAGGAAGAGATTCCTACCAAGTCAATAACAAGGCGAACTTTGCACAAACCCGACTCGATCGGTAACATCGGCAAACCTAACGCACGCAGGTGAGCCTGGAAGGATAGTAACGCCAAGCCCACCAAGATTAGAACGACAAAACGAGATTCCCATGACGAATGTCAAGTTCAGACCCCACGACGACAGCAAGTGGGGACCAAACCAAGATGGCCGATTCGGGCAATTCGGCGGAAGATACATCCCCGAAACCCTCATGGCAGCCGTCAACCAACTCGACGTCGCATACACCGCCGCCCGATCCGACGAAACTTTCTGGGAAGAGTTCTGCAACATCCTCGCACACTACGTGGGCCGACCAAGCCCGATGACCGTCGCAACACGCCTCACAGAGAAGCTCGGTGGCGCAACGATCCTCCTAAAACGTGAAGACCTCAACCATACCGGAGCGCATAAAATCAACAATACCGTAGGTCAGCTACTTCTCACCAAACGCATGGGGAAAAAACGAGTCATCGCAGAAACGGGTGCAGGACAACACGGCGTCGCAACAGCAACCGCGGCCGCTTACTTCGGGATCGAGTGCGTTGTCTACATGGGCGCAGAGGACATCCGCCGCCAAAAGTTAAACGTATTCCGCATGGAACTCCTACGAGCGAAGGTCGTCTCCGTTGAGACGGGTCAAAAGACACTAAAGGACGCCATCAACGCCGCGATGCGCGACTGGATGGGATCAAGCGAAAACACACACTATGTCATCGGCAGCGTCATGGGCCCCCACCCCTTCCCCCGCATGGTACGAGACTTCCAGTGCATCATCGGCCAAGAGGCACGCGCGCAGACGCTCGACCAAACCGGAAAATTACCTGACTCAGTTGTTGCATGTGTCGGCGGGGGGAGTAACGCTGCAGGAATATTCGCCCCGTTCCTCGATGACAAGACCGTCAAGCTAATCGGCGTCGAAGCAGCGGGCGAAAACCTCGATCAGAACCGCCATGCTGCAACCCTCGGCAAAGGAAAACCTGGCATCCTCCACGGAATGGAGACCGTGGTCCTCCAAGACGACCACGGTCAAACA